>JBJEDF010000068.1:0-27685 GCA_051871765.1 Muribaculaceae bacterium | reverse complement strand
AATCCTGCAATAGTGCAACCCTCATCCCTCCTTTGCAAAGCAAAAATTTTTCACCTCCCCTCCCACATCGCCAAAAAAACGTTAAATTCCCTCCACCTTACTCCAATGAATAAAAATAATTGAAACTACGCACATAGAATTCGCAAGCAACTCGTACCTTTGCATCGTCAAATTAAAAAAACGTTTCCTATGCAGAAAGAAGAAGAAGAAGAATTGAATTATAGTTCATATTATGACGATAAAGAAGGAGCATTTGATTACTTCGATATTAACGATTGCCTTGACTACGAAGGTAATTTTGATTACGATAGTCTCGAGGATGCCATTATGGATGGCGAGTATGTTCCGGAGGACTGGTAGCAAATACACTACATAAAAAAATATAGAAAACACTCCGCTTGGAAGTATTGACGGGCATACCTGTAGTTTTTTCACAGGGACTTGCTCGTTTCGATTGTCGAATACCCAATTCTCGCAAATTTGGCGAGAATATCATGCTTCATGCAATTAGAAAAGATGCTTATATTTCTCAGACGAAGTCGGCGGAGCTAACAGAATTCTCGCCGAGAAAGTCAATCGTATCATTGCCGCATTAAGAGAGGCAAAAAGTACAACTCATAAACAAAACAAAGGGCGGCCATTGGGAGATTATCGACTAATCACCCCCCGCCCAAAGCATAGGTAGAGCAAGCATTATCGGTAGTAACCATTTTTAGATAATTTCAGATGCGAGCACTGATTTTTTGCCTTGTCAGTGTAAAAAATCACGGATTTTAATTACCTTTGCGATGCAAAGTCTTGTATTATGAAGCTAAGCACAATGATAGTGGCTATGATAGCGTGGCTGTATCCCATGGCTTATATGGCGGCGCAGCAGCCCGGCGATGATGTCGGCAGCACTGCCACCGCTGCTGACTCTGTGCGCACGTTGCTGACCACGCCGCAGCCCTCGCCTATGCCCGACCTCGATGACCATGAAGCGCAGCTATCTTCGCCGAGCATCTCTACACCCTCGCTCTTCAATAGCACTCTCGTGCCCAACGACAACGCCGGCATCTCCGCGCCGCTGCACATCAGCACCCCCGGCTACGCCCCCATCGTCACATGGGGCAACGGTGGCTTTGCCGCCTATGGCAGCGCATCACACATGCCCGGCTTGATGGGTGTGGAAACCGGCGGATTGATGCTCAACCAATCAGCAGGGCCGCTGAATATCAGCATCAGCGGCTCGGTGTCAAAATATGGCTATTTCAGAGGCTTGCAGACCACCTACAACATAGGCGGAGAGATTTCGCTGCGGCTTTCTGACCACATCTCGCTCCATGCCTTCGGTGATTATTCATCACCATACAACAGCATCAATCCCGCCATCAACGGATTTTTCAACACATCCAACTTTGGCGGCTTCGTGCGCTTTGACAGCGAATCGATATGGGGCGTTGACGTGGGCGTCAGCAACACCTACAATCCCTCGCTACAATCCTGGCAAGCGGCACCCCTCGTGAGACCTTACATTAAAGTCGGTGACTCCAAGTTGGGTATCGATGTGGGCGGTATATTATATAATGTGTTGCGCAACCCATCTAAGCAGCGCTTCAACCCCACCATAGGGCCGCCGATACCCGTAGGGCCGCCGCCCGTGAGATGACGCCCACACCCGGTGGCTGACAGGCGCCGCACCATTTTGTAACATTAGCTTAATCCTAATGCAACATTTTTGAAACATTATACATCTACCTTTGTTGTGATTAAAAGTAATAGTACATCACAAATAGTAGTTCATGGACATAATGTTTCTGGGCATAATCATCTTCCTCTTTGCGCTGGCAATCTTTGACCTGTCAGTAGGAGTGAGCAACGATGCCGTCAATTTCCTCAACTCAGCTATCGGCTCTAAGGCCGCCTCGTTTAAGAAAATCATTATCATAGCCTCGATAGGTGTCTTTGTGGGCGCCGTCATGAGCAATGGCATGATGGACATCGCCCGTCACGGCATCTTCCGCCCCGAGCAATTCAGCTTCTACGATTTGATATGTATCTTCATGGCGGTGATGGTCACCGACATCATCTTGCTCGACGTGTTCAACACGCTGGGCATGCCCACCTCCACCACCGTGTCGATGGTGTTTGAGCTTTTAGGCGCCTCCTTTGCCGTTGCGCTATACAAGATGGCCCACGACCCCGCAGGCCTCAGCCTCGCCGACTATCTCAACACCGAGAAGGCGCTGTCGGTAATCATAGGCATCTTCCTGTCGGTGGCGATAGCTTTTGTCTTCGGCACTATAGTGCAATTCATCACACGCGCTTTCTTCTCCTTCAATTTCAAAAGAAACCTCACGTGGAAGATAGGCATCTTCGGAGGCCTCGCCACCACGGCTATCATATACTTCATGCTCATCAAGGGTGCCAAAGACCTCACGTTCATGACTCCTGACCTCAAGCTGTGGATCAAGACTCACACGTTGCTGATACTTTCATCATGCTTTGTGGTGTTCTCGATAGTGATGCAGATACTGCACTGGTGCAAGGTGAGCGTGCTCAAGACCGTGGTGCTTATCGGCACATTCTCGTTGGCCATGGCTTTTGCCGGCAACGACCTCGTCAACTTTATCGGCGTGCCACTCAGCGGATTGGCGTCGTTTCAGGACTACACCGCCAATGGCGCCGGCGACCCTAATGCCTTTATGATGGGGTCGCTCAACTCCTCGGCTAACACTCCGCTGATATTTCTCTTCTGCGCCGGCCTGATAATGGTAATCTCGCTGGCCACGAGCAAGAAAGCCCAAAACGTATCCAAAACGGAAATCGGCCTCGGCAGCCAGTCTTCCGGCGATGAGCTCTTCGGCTCATCAAGCCTCGCCCGCAGCATTGTGCGCATGTCGCTATCGGTGATTTACTTTGCCAAGCGCCACATGCCGCAGAGTATGCTCCGCTGGTTAGGACGCCGCTTCAACGTCGCCGAGATGCAGCCCGAGCCCGGTGCCGCCTTTGACCTGGTGCGCGGCTCTGTCAATCTCATGCTCGCCGGCATGCTGATAGCCTTCGGCACATCTATGAAGCTGCCGCTGTCCACCACCTTTGTCACCTTCATGGTGGCTATGGGCACCTCGCTCGCCGACCGCGCTTGGGGCAGAGAGAGCGCCGTATTCCGCATCACCGGCGTCATCTCGGTCATCGGCGGTTGGTTTATCACCGCAGGCGTCGCATTTATCGGCGCTGCCATCGTGGCATCGCTGATGCACCTGGGTGGCAACATCGTGATATTCATCGCCGCTACGCTCGCCATCGCTATCCTTATCAGGAGCAACCGCCGCTTTAAGAAGAAAAATGCCGAGACCAAGGACGACTGCCTCTTCCAGTCTATCATCACCACCTCTGACAAGGAGCAAGCCTGGGATTTGCTGAAGATATACCTCGCCGAGCAGCATAAGAAATATGTAGCCTTTGCATCCGTCACCTACCACGACATCGCCGAAGCATTTGTCAACGAAAACATACGCCAGCTCAACAAATCCGAGAAAGCCCTCCTCAAGGAAAAGGTTGTGCTCAAAGCCGTGCGGCGCCGCGAGACCCTCTGCTTCAGCCAAGTGCCGGTAGATACCGCTATCGAGAAGAGCGCGTGGTTTCATCTGACCAACAACTCCTGCATGTCGATGAACTACAACCTGCGACGCATCGCCGAAGTCTGCAAGGAGCATGTGGGCAATAATTTCCGCCCCCTGCCCGCAATCTATCGCGACTCGTTTGACACTCTGAGAGCCGACATTGAGCAAGCCATGTCTGACGCTATTGACCTCTTAGGCACCGACAATCACATCGAAATCACCGCCCTCCGACGCCGCTGCGACAATATCAAAGACTTCATCTCGGAGGAGTGCAACCGCGTGCACGACCATCTGCGCGACGGCAATCCCGCCAACCTCACCGTGTCGTATGTATATCTCAACCTGCTGCAAGAGTCGCAAGAAATGATGTCGAGCCTGCGCAAGCTGCTACGTGCATCAGGCAAGATATACCAAAAGCCCGAAACCGACGATATTGCCGAATTTGGCAAGAGTGTTGCCGCGATATCCTGACACTACGCCAACCGTACTACTCAACAGACTAAATAATATAATCACTTTACATACCATATCCTCTACGCCACTATGACAGCCTATACGACATCAGTAGCCACCGTGGACCAATGCGCCAAGACCCTCGATGCGCTTGCTCTCGCCATCGCTGACCACAACATCACCGACATCTGCAAGGCCGAGCGCATGATTGCCGATGACGATGACGAGGCTCAGCCTGATGCTTCATCGCTATCCTATGGCATGCGACGCGTCGCCGCTACCGCTCGCGACTATATCGCCGCCTGCAACGGCGCCGAGACCACCAACCGCGTCACAGATGCCGAGCTTGCCGAGCTGTATCGCAGCCTCAGCAACATCATGCTCCTGACCACCACCGATGAGCACATCGATGGAGCCTCTGAGGGCAATTGCTGCGACACCCTCAAACGCAATCTCTCTGAAATCACCCGCTCGCGATGCGCCGATGCCCAAACGATAAGCAGCGCCGATGCCCACAACGCCGCTATGGCTTACATCGACGCGCTCTCGGCTCTGCACTGCCTCATCTGCAGCTTTCAGCAGCAAGCCAAGGCCATCGCGCGCAGCAAACGGCTGTAGCAATTGCCTCACGGCTGACCGCCGACACCTCTCACATTAATACTATATCACCGAAACACTCCGGCCGGTGAAAATCAGGCCGCGGAGCGCTCACAGCGTTCCAGCTCAGATAGTGCGGCTGCGATGTGGCTGACGCGCACTTGTAGAAATTGCCGGTCATGGCCACCGGCTCGCCCTCATACTCCACACCGATAAGCTCCAGCGGTATCACCACAAGCAGGCTCCACACAAAGAGACCCTCAAGCTCGCAAAACGGCCTGTCGCCACACGAGGCATATCGCCGGACCATGGCCAGCTCGGCCGACGTAAGGCGCGTGGGATTGCGGCGCTCCACACGGTGCGAGGCATTGATAGCACCGATGCAATTAAACTCAAAGTTCCAATAATGGCCATCGCTGCGAGGCGACACAAAAAACTCCACACACGAGTCCTGGCTCACCGGCGACTGGTCGCTGACATTGACGGCGCGCAAGAAATTACACCTCACAAGGTAATCAATATACAGCGCCCGCCCGCTATGCCCTATCGAAAACGTAGTGAGCGGCCTATACGGATACTCTTCGGCCCAATTGACCTCGCTGATAGTGCTCACACATCCCTTGTCGTCAAGCAGATGACGCACCTCATCGGCCGATTTCAGCTCATCAAGCGATGGGATACACGGCACTCGCAGCACTTTCTTTTCAGCCATAACTAATACTCCTTAATTACAGGTGCAACAATGATTTTACAGCCATCGACACGCCCACAAGCGCCATGCCTATCAGCACCGCGCCAACGATGCGATTGACAAGCCACAGCGACCTCACGTTGAAGCGCCGCCGCAGCTTATTGACCAGATAGGTCACCAAATACCACCACATCAGCGCGCCCGTAAAGATGGCAAAGTAGCCCACTATGTAGTGGTGTATCTGATAATCAGGCAAGATGAAGCAAAAGCGGGCAAACAAGCCGATGATGAAAAACAATATCAGCGGATTGGAGAACGTCAGAAAAAAGCCGGCCACCGCGTCGCCCCAGTAATTATTTGACTGCACCTGGGCCGTCTTCAGCGCTCGCGTGGGGTTCTTCCTGAACAGATACAGGCCAAACAGCGCCAACACCGCGCCGCCCACAATCTGCAACATCACCTGCTGCGACTCTATGAAATCCGTGATGAAACTCAGGCCGAAGCCCGTGAGCATACAATACACCAGATCGCTCACCGCGGCGCCTATACCCGTGAAAAATGCAGGCCATCGACCCTTGCTCAGCGTACGCTGGATCACGAGCATACCTATAGGACCCATAGGCGCCGAAATCAGCACGCCTATGATGATGCCTCTGAATAGTATGATAGCCAGTTGTTCCATTTCGTCTATTCAAACAACAAAGGTAGCCAACAATTTTCACTTCTCAAAAAAAACATCACACTAAATGCCAAAAATCGCCCCAACTCTGCTATTCTACACAAAATTATTACTACCTTTGCGGCTGTAAATGCGCAGATTTTTTATCATAACATGTATTGTGGCTTTAGCTGCCACGGCGCTTCAGGCTAAGAAGACTGCGGTGCCGCCCGCCACGGCGTGGAGCGTCACATCGCCGCTGGGCCACCGCTACGAGGCTGACATTGACACCTCGATGATCAATTACAGCCACACCGCAATCCCCTCAGCCATCAGCGACGCGTGGGTCACCACCGGCAACTATGGTGCCCCGGGATACCAAATGATATTCCTCGACCGACCGGCCATGAGCGACTTCTTCTTCCGCGATGCCGTAACACCGTGGATACCTACCATCGAGAAGCACAAATTCTACAACTCGCGCATCCCCGTCACATTTGTGGGATACACCGCCGGCGGTGGCCGCGACAACGCCCAAGAGCATCTCACGGTGGATTTCTCCGGCAACATCAACCGCAAAGCTCAGGTCGGCGCAATGCTCAGCTACTTATACTCTAAAGGCTCTTACGACTACCAGGCCGCAAAAGGGCTGTCGTGGGGCGTCTCCGGATCGTATCTCGGCGACAGATATGAGTTTCAAGGATACTACAAGCACTACAACAATGTCAACAAGGAGAACGGCGGCATCACAGACCCGCTCTACATCACCGACCCCGCGCAGCTCCAAGGCGGTATCACCACAATAGCGCCAAAATCAATCCCTACAGCTCTGAAAAACGCCCACACGCGCATCATGGGCGATGACCTCTGGATCAACAACCGCTACAAGGTGGGATATTGGCACGAAGAGGCCGTCAACGACACCACTGTCAACCGCACATACATCCCATTCACCGCCTTTGTCCACACGCTGCGATACCGGTCTGCACTACACGGCTTCACTGAGACATCGACTTCGGAGATGAGCGATTTCTTCACCAACACATACCTTTACCCCAACGAGACTCGCGACCGCACCCGCTATTGGTGCGTGGCAAATACCCTCGCGGTAGAGCTCCTCGAGGGTTTCCACAAATATGCCAAATTCGGGCTCGCCGCCTATGCCACTCACCAGGCACGACGCTACACTCAGACACCCGACACCCTCGACCGCTCAAACCCCGACCCGGCATTGACACCGCTGCCCGAGGGCCTGGCTATCAAAGACGCCGAGACTCAGCAGCTGCTTCACGTCGGCGCGCAGATATCCAAGCGCAAAGGCTCGATACTCAACTATGACGCCTCTGCCGAGTTTGGCCTCGTGGGCCCCGTGGCCGGTGATGTCAAGCTCGAAGGCAACGTGTCAACACGCTTCAAGCTCTTCGGCGACACCGTCACCATCACCGCCAACGGCTACTTCCGCAACGAAGAAGCCCCATACCTCACCAAAAATTACATCTCAAACCACTTCGTCTGGCAAAACGACTTCGGCAAGGAGCGCAGATACCGCGCAGGTGGTATCCTCGACATCGCTCATATCGGCCTTATGATCGAGGCCGGGGTGGAAAACCTTCAAAACCACATCTACTTCGGCTATGACGGCCTGCCGCACCAGCACGGCTCTAACGTGCAGGTATTCTCCGCGCGCCTGGCTCATCACCTCAAGCTCGGCATCTTGCATTGGGACAATCGCATCACCTACCAGACGTCAAGCGACGACAATATCATACCGCTCCCCAAGCTCGCCATATACTCCAACCTTTACATCTTATGCCGCATCGCGGCGCTAAAGATGCAGCTCGGCGTGGACTGCGACTACTACACTCGCTACCATGCCCCCATCTATCAGCCCGCCACTTGCGTCTTTGCCAACCAGCAATCCACCATGGTTGGCAACTACCCCTTTATGACATTTTACGCCAACATGAAGCTGAGCAAAGTCAAGCTCTATGTGCAGTACTCCCACGTCAACCAAGGCTGGTTTGGCTCCAACTATTTTGTGATGCCCAATTACCCGCTCAATCCACGACGCTTCCAGATCGGTCTTTCCGTAGATTTTGCCAACTGACATTAGCCCCACGGCTGATACCGTTTCGCTCTCGATTGATTAAGCTCAATTTAAGCCCCTTTTTTGCAAAAAATTGAGGCGCTCGCTGTGTGATATCATTCTTTTTTTGTACATTTGCAAAGGTCATCAGACATGGTGGCCGGCACTATTTTTTCACTTACTCTAAACCATACCATTAAAAACATGCAGCACATCAAACAATTGCTGTTAGGCGATGAGGCATTGGCTCTGGGAGCCATCAATGCAGGCCTATCGGGGGTTTACGCTTACCCCGGAACACCTTCCACCGAGATCACTGAGTATATCCAATCCCACGCCGTGGCTAAGCAGAGGGCCATCCACAGCCATTGGTCATCTAACGAAAAGACGGCCATGGAGGAGGCCCTGGGCATGTCGTTCTGCGGAAAGAGAGCTATGGTGTGCATGAAGCATGTGGGCATGAACGTATGTGCCGACCCTTTCGTCAACTCAGCCATGACAGGCACCAACGGCGGACTTATCGTAGTTGCCGCTGATGACCCCTCGATGCACTCCTCTCAAAACGAGCAAGACTCGCGCTTCTACTCCGACTTTGCATTCATTCCCACCTTCGAGCCTTCCAACCAGCAGGAAGCTTACGACATGGCAGCCGCCGCCTTTGAGCTGTCTGAGAAATGGCAGATGCCCGTAATGATGCGCATGGTCACGCGCCTGTGCCACTCCCGCGCCGTGGTCTCCAGCGACGCCGAGGCTGCCCCTCAGCGCCCGCTATCTTACCCCGAGCACACTCGCCAATGGGTACTCATGCCCGGCAACTCCAAGGTGCGATACAAAGAAGTGCTGCGCATCTGGCAGCAGCTGCAGCATGTGTCTGAGACCTCGCCGTTCAACAAATATATCGATGGCCCGGACCACTCCATGGGCATCATCACCTCGGGTATTGCTTACAACTACCTTATGGAGAACTACCCCGACGGATGCCCATATCCCGTGGTCAAAATATCGCAGTACCCGCTGCCCAAAGATATGATACAACGCCTCGCCGACGACTGCCACAAGATACTCGTCATCGAGGAGGGACAGCCTTTCATCGAAGAACGCATGCGCGGCATCATCGCCCACAGCACCACTATCATGGGGCGCCTCTCAGGTGAGCTGCCGCGCACCGGCGAGCTAACCCCCGACGCCGTGCGCCTCGCCCTGGGGCTGCCCGCCCTTGAGTGCTCCGAGGCCGCCGAAATCGTGGCTCCCCGCCCCCCGGCCCTATGTCAGGGCTGCGGCCACCGCGATGTATATCACGCCCTCAATGATGTGCTGGCTCAGTATCCCAATCCCAAAGTATTCGGCGATATCGGCTGCTACACCCTCGGGTGGCTCGCCCCATTCAACGCCATCGACAGCGTAGTAGATATGGGCGCTTCCATCACGATGGCCAAAGGCGCCGCCGATGCCGGTCAGCACCCCTCGGTGGCCGTGATCGGCGACTCCACATTCACTCACTCCGGCATGACCGGGCTCCTCGACGCCATCAACGAGAACTCTGACATCACCGTCATCATCAGCGACAACCTCACCACCGGCATGACAGGCGGGCAAGACTCGCAGGGCACCGGCAAGCTCGAAGATATATGCCGAGGCCTCGGCGCTGAACCAGCTCACGTGCGCACTATTGACTCGCTCCCTCGCAACCACGACCAGATGATGCAGCTCTTCAAAGAGGAAATAGAATACCACGGCCTATCGGTTATCGTCTCGCGCCGAGAGTGCATCCAGACAGCGCGCCGCCATGCCGCCGCAGCCGCCAAAAAGCAAAGCAAGGCTTAGCAACACCTCGCGCACATATCGGCTTTATAATCCCTCGCTAATTAATCATCACCCCCCTATTATCCACGACTTTCATTATGAAAAAAGACATCATACTCGCCGGCGTTGGCGGTCAAGGCATACTCTCCATAGCCACCGTCATCGGCGTGGCCGCCCTCCAAGAAGGCCTTTACATCAAGCAAGCCGAAGTCCACGGCATGAGCCAGCGCGGCGGCGACGTGCAGTCAAACCTGCGCCTATCCTCCGACCCCATCTACAGCGATCTCATCGCTCAAGGCGCCGCTGACCTCATCGTCTCGCTCGAGCCGATGGAGGCCCTCCGGTATGCCGCTTACCTCAACCCGCAGTCAGGATGGATTGTCACCAACACGGTGCCATTTGTCAACATCACCAACTACCCCGAGATGTCGCGCGTAGAGGCTGAGCTGCAACGACGCCCACGCGTGATAGCCTTTGACGTCGATGCCGCTGCTAAGGAGATAGCTTCGCCGCGATCCTCCAACATGGTGCTCCTCGGCGCTTGCGCCCCTCTGTTAGGCATCGACACCGACAAGCTCGCCGACGGCATACGCCGGATCTTCGCCGCAAAAGGCGCCGGCATCGTTGACGCCAACATCGCCGCCTTCAATCATGGCCTCAACGTGGCCAAAGCCGTGATTAAATAATGGGCGGCTAATCCCTTCGCCCTTACTATCTATCATCCTTTCTTT
The DNA here is from genome assembly GCA_051871765.1 of Muribaculaceae bacterium. GTDB lineage: Bacteria > Bacteroidota > Bacteroidia > Bacteroidales > Muribaculaceae > CAG-873. The sequence continues at coordinate 17,061 of JBJEDF010000068.1, read as the reverse complement.
CTCATTATCATCAATATCCACACTATGGCCTCAACTTTCCCTTTAAGCCAAGCCACTCTGCAGCAAGCCATTGACCGCATCGGCGTCATTGACATGAACACCGCCACCATCAGGCAGATATGTGCCGTGGCTGCCGATATGGAGCGAGCATCCGACTCCCGCTTTGTTCACCTCGAGATGGGCAACCCCGGTTTGCCGCCAAGCTCCGTTGGTATCGCGGCCGAGATACAAGCGCTCAACAGCGGCGTCGCCAACCAATACCCCAACATCATAGGCATCAAGCCGCTCAAGATCAATGGCTCGCGCTTTGTCAAAGCATTCCTCGACCTCGACATTCCGCCGCGATGCATCATACCCACCGTAGGCTCCATGCAGGCCAGCTTCACTCTATTTATATTATTGGGCCAGCGCAAGCCCGGTGCCGACACCATCTTGTACATAAACCCCGGATTTCCGGCTCAGCGCAACCAAGCCAAGCTCCTGGGCCTCAACACCGAGCAATTTGACATCTATGAATACCGCGGCGCAAAGCTCGAAGCAAAGCTCGAGAGTATTCTTTCATCCGGCAAGGTATCCGCTATCATATACAGCAACCCCAACAATCCCGCATGGTTTAACCTCACCGAGCAGGAATTAGAGATAATAGGCCGGCAAGCAACCAAGCACGATGTCTTTGTCGTCGAAGACCACGCATACTTCGGCATGGACTTCCGCAAGCCTTTAGGCCACCCCTACGAGCCGCCATTCGTGCCCACCGTAGCCCGATACACTGACAATTACATCTTGCTCATCTCGGCGTCTAAGATGTTCAGCTACGCCGGACAGCGCATCGCCATGGTATGTATGTCTGAGACCGTCTGCGACAGCAGCAGCGACTTTATTCGCTCATTCTACGAGATGCCCACTTTCGGCGATGCCTATGTCTTCGGTGTGCTATACTGCGCCTCATCGGGTGTCACTCACTCGGCGCAGTATGCCTACGCTGCCATGCTCGAGGCCGCCGTCGAGGGCAAGCTCGACTTTGTCAACGACTGTGCCGAATATGGGCGCCGCGCCGCAAAAGCCAAAAAGATTTTCACCGACAATGGCTTCCACATCGTGTATTCTCACGATGGCGAGGCGCCTATTGCCGACGGTTTTTTCTTCACCGTAGGCTACAAAGGCTTCAGCGGCGAGCAACTCCACGCCGAGCTGCTGCGACACGGCATAGCTACCATACCGCTCCGCTCCACCGGCTCTAACCAAGAGGGCCTCAGAGTGTGCATCTCCACACTGTCATGCGACAGCGACTTTGAGCACCTCGCCGATCGTCTTGCCATTTTCCATAACAGCAACCCGTCATGAAAGGCCGATATATGTCCGCCGACGAGGCCATGCGCCTCATCAACAACGGCGACCACATCTTCATCCAAGGCAGCACATCGATCCCCGAGACGCTATGCGCCGCTCTCGCAGCTCGATGCCTCGAGCTGCACGACCTGGTCATATACAACGCATTTGCCGTGGCTGACAGGCCCGCGCCCTACTGCGTCGAAGAGCTCAAAGACCGCTTCACGCTCCGATCGTTCTTCGTGTCTAACTCCGTGCGCCACTGGATTGACAAAGGCTATGGCTCCACCATACCGCGCTTCCTGGGCGAAGTGCCCGCTCTCTTCCGCGATGGCACATGCCCCATCGATGTAGCCTTAATCAACTGCTCGATGCCCGACGACGACGGCAACGTCAGCTTTGGCGTCTCTGCCGACCTCGCCACGGCGGCGGTGCAATGCGCCAAGGTGGTCATCGCTCAGATTAATCCGCACATGCCTTTCTCCTACGGCGACCCGGTGATCAACATCAAGGATATCGATGCTTGCGTCAGCGTCAACGACCCGCTCGTGGAGGTGCCAACAGCAGTGCCCAACGACGTTGAGATCAAAATCGGCAACTTCATCGCCGAAATCATTCCCGACGGCGCCACACTTCAGATTGGCGTCGGAGGCATCCCTAACGCCGTAATCAGAGCGCTGGCCGGACACAAGCACCTCGGCCTCCACACCGAAGCTATGACCGACGGCGTGCTGCCTCTAATTCAAAGCGGTGTCATCGACAACAGCCTCAAGAAAGTAGAGCCCGGAAAGTCGGTGGCTTCGCTCGCTTTAGGCTCGCGCAAGCTCTACGACCTCATGGACCACAACCCCGATATGATCTTCCGCGATGTGGCGTGGACCAACGACCCCTTCCGCATAGCCCAAAACCCGCGCGTGGTGTCGATAAACTCATGCCTCGAGATTGACCTTACAGGCCAAGTATGCGCCGACTCTATCGGCGAGCGCATTTTCTCAGGCGTAGGCGGACAGCACGACTTCGTCTATGGCGCCTCGCGCAGCGAGGGCGGCATATCATTCCTCGCAATGACCGCCACAACCAACAAGGGTCTCAACAAAATCAAGCCCATCCTCACACCCGGAGCCGGCGTGGTCACCACGCGCTTCCAGACCAACTATATCGTCACCGAATACGGCGCCGTAGATCTCCGCGGCAAAGACCTTGCCCAGCGCGCGCGGCTCCTAATCAGCATCGCCGCGCCACAATTCCGCGAAGAGCTTGACAAGGCTGCCGCCGCACGTTTTGGCTCTGCTTACTTGCGACTGAAATAACGCCCATAGCACCACCGTCACCATCAACACGCGGAGGCCTCCTGACGGATTTTACGCCACGGAGGCCTCCGCCAGGTGTGTATATTGCTCGCTTTTGGGGGCGCATAATATCCGTTAAAGGCTATTAAACGCGCGCGGTGATATGTATTATCACGATTTTTATGCTTATATTTCCAACTTTGTCACTTTTGAGGGTTATAGGCCTGGCTATCAGGTATATAACCCTCAAAAGTTTGTAGTGCATGAATGTTGGCGGCGTGATTTAACTGTTTTTAACTTTGCGGTAGTTGGCTGTCATTTGGCGGGTCGGTATGATCTGGGTGTTGATGCTCACGCCGGCGAGCTTTTGGAGTTGGTCTGTCAGGGTAGTGCGTGTGAACATGGGTAGGTATCCGTGTCCTTCTACTTGGGCAAATCGTATGTCTCTGAGTGTGTTGATGAGTCGGTCGATGGGCAGTGGCTCTTCTGTGTAGCTTTGGGGGTTGGCTTCGGTGATTTGGCGTTGGAGTATTTTAAGGATGACCATGGCAAGGAAGCAGATTAGGAAGTGGGTCTTTATCCGGTCTTGCCTTGAAAGGAATACGGGTCGAGCTTCGAGGAAGGTCTTGGTTGTGCGGAAGATGTGTTCTATCTCGTGGTGGAATGAGCGTATTCGCAGCACATCGATAGCTTCGTCATCGAGTGATGTGGCGTAGGCATAGAAGCCATCGAGGGCTTCCTCTTGGGCTACTACGTCGTTGTTTATTGCCATTTCTATTTTGATGGCTCGCTCGCCTTTTTTTGTTTTGTGGACTGTGGTGACGTAGTGTCGCGGGTCTTGCTGTGACTGTCGTGATTTGGTCTGCTTTTTATCTACGATTTTTTTAGCCCGGGCGAGGTTTTCGGCTCTTTTGTGCTTGAGGTATAGAGCGAAGTCGTGGTCGTAGGTTACGATGATGCGCTCGGGGCGTTTTGCATCGCCCGGGCCTTTCGTCACGATTACCTCTTTATATAGGGTGGTGTCCTGCAGTGTTCCCGGTGTCTTGCTTTCTTGTTTGATCAGTTGGTTGAGATTGAATGTCTCTCGGTCGGGGTTGTCGATGTCGAGAGGCGGGCGTGTTGCCGCGTTCTTGCGAAACGCTATGCGCCAGCCCTCAGGATGGATGCACGCTTGCCGATCATCGCTGCTGAGGCCGGGGATGGATTGGACACATATGTACTCTCGCCCTTCGGCCATGTTGTAGCGGCGGTTGTCCTCGCTCGCGAGCCCTGCATCTGTAGAGACGACGTAGTCAACCATGCCAAAGCGTCGGTTAAGAACCTCCTCCAAAGGCTGAAGCGACTTCTGCTCCGACTCGTTGCCCGGGAAAATCTTGAATGCCAATGGTATGCCATCGTAATCCATAAACATGCCCATCTGCACTATGGGGTTGGGGCGATGCTCCTTTGACTTGCCACACTTGCGCAGCCCCATGACAATCTCGCCGGTATCCTTGTCTATCACATCCGGATCATTGTCCTCTATCTCAAAGTAGTAGTTGGTGCAGTCGTAAAACACCACCTTGTCGCGCCGCGGCAAAATATCCAAAGAGTGCCTATACACCTCGGCTTGTATCATATCAATGTGCCCCGACAGCAAGCTTAGAGCTCGGAACATGTCATTCTCACCAAACTTGGCCGGCTTAACATAGCTTTTCGCCAGCTCCATGGTGCGCCTCTTAGAGCACGGGAACAATATGCGCGAGGCAACCAACGTCTGAAGAATGCCATTGAGGTCATACTTTGCACGGCAGCCTTTAACAATACTGTTGCATACCTTCGGCAACCCCAGCCTATTATACAGCCCGAGCAGCATCATGTCCCCACCATGGCGCAGAGGGCGCTCGCCCATATCGATAGCCTTCGACGGGCTAAGCTCCACGGTAATCTTCTTGCGACTTTCCTTCTCCTGAGCCGTCATAGCCTCAGCAAGATCCTTGACCCACTGTCGCGGATCATCACAACCATGCTCCTTCTGAATATCCGACAGGAGCCCTAAACACTTGACAGTAACCGTGCGCGGGTAACCGTCCACTCTCACCGACTTCTGGATATATGCCAGCGTGCCGTTTTTGGTATTAACAAATCGAGTATACATGCCTTACCTTATATATACTTACATTTACGTACAAAGGTAATAAAAATTAATGAACTGTGCAACAGTTCAATAAAAAAAATTTTCAGGCAGTTACACGCCTAAAGTGACAAACTCCCGCACGCGGAGGCCTCCTGACGGATTTTACGCCACGGAGGCCTCCGCCAGGTGTGTATATTGCTCGCTTTTGGGGGCGCATAATATCCGTTAAAGGCTATTAAACGCGCGCGGTGATATGTATTATCACGATTTTTATGCTTATATTTGCAAAACAATAGTCACAGCAATACACAATCACGCACCAATGAAAGCTAACATACCATCACTCCGACACCACCTTGCCATATTAATATGCGGAGCCCTAATCTCCTGCACATCAAGCTGTTCGCTCTTTGAGAAAGTGCCTTCAGTGCGCGGCGATGCCGGCACTGTCGCCGCGCGCCCGGCTCAACAGCCCGTTGCCACACCTCCCATTCCGGGGCCGGAGGCCATCACCGAGCCGCAGATTGAGCCGACACCGACCGACACGGCCGAAGCTTTGCCGCCGGCTCAGACTCTGCAACAGACCGCGCCTGACCGCAAGCCCGACGCCAAGGCCGATGCCTACATCAGCGATGACGACGACAACGCTGCCACGGCACGGCTGCGCGAGATGCTCGCCGGCGAGTGGCTCATCGTCAAGGCCGGCACCGAAGATATCGCCGAGGAGGACGATATGCCATATATCAACTTTGACCCGGCCGAAAACCGCTACTACGCCTACAATGGCTGCAACTATCTCAATGGCGCTATCATCATCGATGAGCACCACGTCACTTTTGCCAACTCCATCTCCACCATGCGCTACTGCGCCGACAAGGGCTACGATGTCGCTATCTTAACCGCGCTCAACGACAACAAGCCCATGCGCATCACCATCCGCCAAAGCGATGGCGCATCATTCATCGACCTTTACGGCGGCTCAAAGGACACATCGCTAACTCTGCGCCGCCACAACATGGAGTTTCTCAACGGCCATTGGCGAGTGACCGAAATCAACGGCAACGCCCCGGAAGTCGCCGCTGACATCTTCTTTGACATTGCAGAGCTCAAGATACACGGCAACACCGGTTGCAACTACTTCAACGGCGTGATTTATATCGACCCCTCGCACGGCAACGCTATTGACTTCAGCCAGATGGGCGTCACGCGCATGGCTTGCCCAAACACGCAGCAAGAGACGGCAATGCTCGTGGCTCTGGAGCAGACCGTCACTGCCACTCGGCTCAGCAGCTCCACAGCTCAGCTCGCCGACCGCAACGGCAAAGTACTGATCAAGCTGCAGCGCATTCCCCTCGACAGCGATCAGCAGCAATGACGACCGGGCTATCCCCACTGCGGCGGCGACAAGCTATGACAAGCTATGATATAACGTAAGCCTCAAAAAAATACCCGCAGAACGCCTTTTGTGAGAAAAAAAGCGTATCTTTGCACTCAGGTTTGACCGCCGACACTCTCTTTTTTTATTATTTTCATCTAACAAGCTATCTATCAATAATGCCATCTGACGGTCCAATACACATTGACCTGCAAGCTGTCATTAATCGGCACATGGGCAAAAAAGCCCGAATGATACCCAAGCCACTGGTGAGGGCATTGAGCCGTATGGTATGCCAAGAGCAACTCAACGAGATGCTTCGCGTCAACTACCCGCGGCGTGGGTCCGCTTTCAGCCAAGGCGTGCTCGACCACCTCAACATCACGATTAATGTGCAGCACCCCGAGCGTTTGCCTCGACACGATGACTCGCGCGTGATAATCGTCAGCAACCACCCCCTGGGAGGCCTCGACGGCATGGCTATGATATCTTTTTTCTCACGTCACTTCGGCCGCGATGTCAAATTTGTAGTCAACGACTTGCTGATGGCTATTGAGCCGCTCGCTGACGTGTTCCTCCCCATCAACAAGCACGGAGCGCAATCGCGCCAAGCAATCTGCGATATTGACAACGCCATGGCCGGCGACGCGCCAATCATCATGTATCCCGCAGGTCTATGCTCCAGGCGCATGCCCGACAAGTCAATCTGCGACCTCGAATGGCAGAAGATGTTTATCGCCAAGGCAATCGAATACAAGCGCGACATAGTGCCCGTATTCTTTGACGGCCACAACAGCGACACTTTCTACAAATTGGCCGCGTGGCGCAAACGGCTCGGCATAAAATTCAACATCGAGATGCTTAGGCTCCCTAAAGAGGTGTTCAGAGCGCACGACAGCACATTCACCATCTTATGCGGAGACCGAATTCAATACTCCGACCTCGCCGAAGCTTCTAAAGCCGAAGCCGAGCGCATCAAAAACATCGTTTACAGCCTTCGCGATAACAACAGCTAACCTCCTCCTTCGATAATCCACGACCCCTCATTACCCCTACAATGAATAAGTGCATCATTGACCCTATACCGCAAGAATTAATCGAAGCAGAGCTCACAGAGCAACGCTTCTTGCGAGACACCAACAAAGGCAACAATAAAATCTATATCATTGACGCCCACAATGCGCCCAACACCATGCGCGAGATAGGTCGCCTCCGCGAAGTGGCCTTTCGCAGCGCCGGAGGCGGCTCCGGCAAGGAATGTGACATCGATGAGTTTGACATCATGGAGCCGCCTTGCCGACAACTCATCGTCTGGGACCCCGAGAGCAAGCTCATATTGGGCGGATACCGTTTTATCTGCGGCCGCGACATCAAATATGACCACAACGGCAAGCCTCGCATCGCCACAAGCCACATGTTCAACTTCTCTGAGCTTTTCCTCAAGGAATACCTGCCCTACACCCTCGAGCTCGGCCGCTCGTTTGTGCGCCCCGAGTATCAATCGTCGCGAGCAGGCGCTAAAGCTATATATGCGCTCGACAACCTGTGGGACGGGCTCGGCTCCCTAACCGTCATCTATCCCGAAATAAAATATCTCTTCGGCAAGGTCACAATGTATCCAAGCTACACCGAGGAGTGCCGCGACATGATACTGTTTTTCCTCCACAAATACTTCCCCGACCCTGACCACCTCGTGTGGCCCATCACTCCCCTTAATATCCAAACTGACCCGAAGCGCCTCGAGGCCCTATTCTGCGGCGGCTCGTTCAAGGAGGACTACCGCATCCTCAATGCCGAAGTGCGTCACCACGGCGACAACATACCCCCGCTGGTCAATGCTTATATGAGCCTGTCGCCTTCGATGCGTATGTTTGGCACCGCCATCAACGACGAGTTCGGCGACGTCGAGGAGAGCGGCATCTTCTTTGCAATCTCCGAAATTTTCGAGGAAAAGAAACAGCGACACATTGACACATTCCGCCCCCTCAGCCTCGGCAAGTGGGGCAATTAACATCGCCCCACTCCACATCACCATGGATATCTTATATGAGGACAACCACATAATCATCGTCAACAAGCGCCCCGGTGAGATAGTCCAAGGCGATAAGACCGGCGACACCCCTCTCTCCGAAACGATCAAGGCATTCATCAAGCAGCGCGACGCCAAGCCCGGCAATGTGTTTCTCGGTGTGGTGCATCGCCTCGACAGGCCCGTTGGCGGAGCCGTCATCTTTGCCAAGACGTCTAAGGCCCTATCTCGACTCAACGATATGCTGCGCAACGGCGACATCCACAAGACCTACTGGGCAATATCGCGAAATATGCCGCCACTCCGGGCCGACACCCTCACTCACTACATCACCACCGTGGAGCGCAACAACAAATCCTACGCCTCGCTAAAGCCATCGGCTGCAGCCAAAGAGGCGCGACTCCGATATCGACTCATAGCCTCCGGCGACAGATACTACCTCTTAGAGGTAGAGCTGCTCACCGGCCGAAAGCACCAGATCCGCGTGCAGCTCAGCGCCATTGGCTGCCCTATCAAAGGCGACCTCAAATATGGCGACAAGCGCTCAAACACCGATGGCAGCATCTCGCTGCTGGCCAGGCGCATCGTATTCACACACCCCGTCTCCGGCAAGCGCATCGACGTCACTGCCCCGGTGCCTCAGACCGACAACCTATGGCAGGCTCTCGCCGACAGCGCTGCCTCGCCTCAACCCACAAGCAACACCACCCATGATGAATAAGTCCGACCTCAGAATTGTATTTCTCGGCACCCCGGATTTTGCCGTAGAGAGCCTGCGGCGCATCCACTCCGAAGGCTTCAACATAGTAGGCGTGGTCACCATGCCCGACAAGCCCGCCGGCCGCGGCCATCACCTGCTGCAGTCTCCCGTAAAGCAATACGCCGTGGCTTGCGGTTTGCCGCTGTTGCAGCCCGTCAGCCTCAAAGACCCCGAATTCCTATCTCAGCTCAAAGCCCTCGACGCCAACCTCTTTGTAGTCATAGCCTTCAGAATGTTGCCCCGCGAAGTATGGCAGATGCCCGAGCTCGGCACCTTCAACCTCCACGCCTCGCTCCTGCCTAAATATCGCGGCGCTGCGCCTATCAACTGGGCCGTAATCAACGGCGACACCGTCACCGGAGTCACCACATTCTTTCTCAAACACGAAATCGACACCGGCGACATCATAGCTCAAGAGAGCATCGCCATCAGCCCCGATGAAAATGTAGGCTCGGTCCATGACCGACTCATGACTCTGGGCGCCGACCTCACCGTCAAGACTCTCAGCAGCATCATCGACGGCACCCTGACCACCACCTCGCAAGACACTCTCATCGGTGACTCCGAGCCCACACCCGCCCCAAAAATCTTCAAAGACACCTGCCGCATCGACTGGCGGCGCCCGGCGCGCGACATCCACAACCTCGTAAGAGGCCTTTCGCCATACCCCGCCGCATGGACTATCCTCTCCGACGGCATCGACAGCACCAAATACCTGACTATCAAGATATTAAAGACCGCCGTCAGCGACCACGCCTCATCAGCCGAGCCCGGCACCATCACCGCGGAGCGTGGCGCGCTGCGCGTAGCCACGGCTGACCGCGACATTTACATCATCGAGCTGCAGCCCCAAGGCAAACGCCCCATGGACATCACCGCATTTCTCAATGGCGCTCGCATAGCTCACAGCCATATTTTCCTAAACCCGTGACGCCCCGGCGATGACGACACCGCAAATGTTAAATTCGGCTAAATCGCTGCGCTATCATTGATATTTCGGCACTCGCCGATTACATTATTCAAAGATTATCACTAACTTTACAATCGCAAACGTTTTAGCACACTCGATTATGGACAACACCCAATACAACGACGACACTCACGCCGAGCTATCACCCGATGGCGAGCTTCGCAAGCCCGAACGCAAAAAGCCCGACAGCATGGCGCGCATCAACACCATCATTCGTGCCGCATTCGGCATCTTCATGGTGATTATCTACGTGGGTATGGGTATTCTGCTGCTCATCAACTTCTTTCAATGGTACGGCGAATGGGCATGGACACGCTATGTAGTGGGCGTAGTCATGATTATCTACGGCTTTTGGCGCGGATACCGCCAGTACAAAGGCATCGACAGCCCCTATTGACACTCAGCATTTATCTTATTCACCATAATACTTATCAGATCATTGACTCTGTATTTGCTACAATGAAACACTCACTCACTCCCATCATCGCCGCCGTGGCTATAGCTGCGCTCTGCTCCGGCTGCCTCAAATATGAGAAGAAAGCCAACTCCTCCACCACAGGCACCACTACCATAGCCTGCGACAACACCTTCGAAAACATCATGGCGCAGGAAATAGATGTCTTCGAATACCAAAACCGCGATGCACACGTCCTGGCCACTTACGCCCCGCAAAGCGTGGTGCTCGACTCCCTCTTGAGCCTCAACACCCGCACCGTGGTGCTCCCGCGTGACCTTACCCCCGAAGAAAAGAAATACCTCAAGGGCAAGCGCCGCAACGCCCGCTCTATGAAAATAGCCGTCGATGCCGTGGCGCTAATCGTCAACAACGACAACCCCGTGGAGAAGCTGACACTCGGCGAAGTGGCCGACATCATGGCCGGGCGCACCACCGAGTGGGCCGACCTCCAGCCCAACGCCCCCAAAGGCAAAATTGCCGTGATATTTGACGACAAAGGCTCAAGCCTCGTCACCTATATGCGCGACTCGCTCCTCAACGGCGCCGAGCTGGGACCCAACGTGTATGCCCAAGGCTCTATCCCCGCCGTGTTTAAGACCGTCAAAGAAAACGTCAACGCAATCGGTGTGCTCGGCGTAAGCTGGATCACCACCGACATGGGCAATGCCGACCTCACGCAAGAGGAGCTCGCAAAAGAAGTGCTATCCGACACCGTGGTCCAAGGCGCATCGCTCTCTGACGACATCAAAGTGCTCAAGATCTACCGCAACGACGAAGCTCGAGCCTACAAGCCTTACCAGCAAAACATCTTCGACGGCACATACCCCATGTTCCGCCAGATCTTCCTTATCACCACCGGCAACCCCGGCTCCCTGGCCAGCGGTTTTTATAGCTTTGTCACCGGCAACGTGGGTCAGAAAATAATCCTCAAGACTGGCATCCTCCCGGCTCGCACTTCCATACAAGTGGTGCAGCTTGTCGAATAACTGATATAGATATAATAAACCTTCAGCCATCCTCGTTATCTAATTAGCATCACCACCTCCTCCTTACCTCTTGCGAAAATTATAAACGCTCAAACATAAACCGACACAATGAAAATCAAATTATTCCTAACACTGCTTGCTGCCGGCGCTATCTCTGCCGCAGCTCAGAGCCAAGGCTATCAAGACGGCATCGAATATTTCAAGGCCGGACAGGTTGACAACGCCAAGACCATCCTCGACCGCACCCTCAACGATGCCGGCACTGACAAGTCAGTGGCATACTACTACCTGGGACAGGTAGAGCTCGCTAAAGGCAACAAAGCTCAAGCAAAGACCTTCTTTGACAAGGGCATAGAGGTAAACCCCAACAATGCTTACAACTATGTGGGCCTCGGCGCCATCGACCTCCTCAATGGTGTGCCCTCTACCGCTGCCGACTACTTCAAGAAAGCTCAAGGCCTCGACAAGAAAAACTATGAGATCACCGTGGCTATCGCCCGCGCCTACTACAACGCCGACAAGGTGCGCTACGCCAAGGAAATCACTAAATACCTCGAGAAAGCTCACAAAGACTCCAAGCACACCGAGCCGTCAATCTACATCCTCGAGGGCGACATGCTCTTTGACGCCCAAGACTACGGCGGCGCCGCCGGCAAATATGAGATGGCCATCAGCTACGACGAGGGCAACCCCGAAGGCTTCGTGAAATATGCCAACGCCTACTTCAACGTGAACCCCAACTTCGCCATCTCAAAGCTCGAAGAATTCCTCGCCAAGAAACCCAACTCTGCGCTCGCACAGCGTGAGCTCGCCGAGAAATACTACGAGGGCAACCACTGGAAAAAAGCTGCCGAGCAGTATGGCCGCTACATACAAAACCCCAACCACTTCCCCGAGGACAAAAGCCGCTACGCCGTGCTCCTCTATGCCGGCGACAACTTCCAAGGCTCGCTCGATGTGGCTCAAGAGCTCCTGCGCGCAAACCCCAACAACTTCCTCATGCAACGCGTGCAGATGCTCGACCTCGCTGCCCTTAACCGCAACGAAGAGGGCCTCAAGGCCGCCGAAGACTTCTTCGCCAAGAATGCCGGCGCCTCATTCACCTCACTCGACTACACCACCCTCGCCGGCCTGCAGAGCGCACTGGGTCAGGACTCAGCCGCTGTGGTCACCTACGAGAAGGCCGTAGCAGCATTCCCCGACAACATCGACCTGCTCAAAGAGCTCAGCGCAATGTACACCGCCGACAAGCAGTACAACAAAGCCGCTGATGCCTACTGCGCTTACGTTGACAAGCTGCCCGACCCCTCGGCCAACGACTACTTCACCGCCACCGGCCGCTGCCTCAACGCCGCCGCCACCAACAAGGACGATGAAGCACGCCGCATCGCCGACGCCGACAAGGGCCTCTCTTACCTCGAAAAAGCTATGGCTACCGCTGAGCCCAGCCCCGTGCTGCTCCAGCGCAAGGCACGCCTCCAGCTGGCTCGTAACGCCAACCAGCCCGACGAAAGCGCCATCGCCACATACGCCCAAATGGTGGATATGCTCAACACAGACCCCGCCAACATGGACCCCGCTAATGCCAACAATCAGCTCAGCCTTTACCTCGAGGCATACCAGTTCTCATACCTCTTCTATCAGAACTCCGACAAGGATAAGGCCGCCGATTTCGGTGCTAAATTCAACGAAGTAAAGACCCTCATGGGCAAATAAGCCCCATCACGGCTTACAGCTCACCACACCGCTGATTGAGCACAAACGCCATACTTCACATCACCCCCATCAGCAAGGCGGCAATTCTCCCTCACACGCAGAGAGATGCCGCCTTGCAATTTACCCCCCCACTCCACACTCACCTACTATGCAACCCCTCGCCGAGCGGCTCAGACCGCAATCCCTTGATGACTACATAGGCCAGAAGCACCTCGTAGGGCCCAACGGCGTGATACGCCGCATGATTGACACCGGTCGCGTCGCCTCATTCATCTTATGGGGACCTCCCGGCGTGGGCAAGACCACCCTCGCGCGCATCATCGCCAACACCACGCGCAGCGCCTTCCACACCCTCTCGGCGGTGACATCAGGCGTCAAAGACGTGCGCGAAGTCATCGACCGCTGCCGCCACGATGCCGCATCAATGTTTGCCGAAGGCCGCCCCATACTCTTCATTGACGAAATACACCGCTTCAGCAAATCACAGCAAGACAGCCTGCTCGGAGCTGTCGAAGACGGCACCGTCACACTCATCGGCGCCACCACCGAGAACCCCTCATTCGAGGTAATACGCCCGCTGCTGTCGCGCGCCCAGGTATATACCCTCAACCCCCTCGATGCCGACGAGCTGCAACAGCTCCTCAACCACGCCATCACCCACGATGCAGTCCTCGCCAAAGCCTCATTTGACATACGCAGCACCGATGCCCTCTTCAGATATGCCGGCGGCGACGCCCGCAAGCTGCTCAACATCATCGAGCTCCTGGAGCAATCGACGCCCGCCGGACACACCATAGTCATCGACGACGCCACTGTCACCGACAGCCTCCAGCAAAACCCGCTTGCCTACGACAAGAACGGCGAGATGCACTACGACATCATCTCAGCATTCATAAAAAGCATACGCGGCAGCGACCCCGATGCCGCCGTATATTGGCTTGCACGTATGATTGCCGGCGGCGAAGACCCCGAATTCATAGCCCGACGCCTCGTGATAGTAGCTGCCGAAGACATAGGCCTCGCTAACCCCAACGCCCTACTCCTCGCCAACGCCACCTTCGACGCCATACAAAAAATCGGCATGCCCGAAGGGCGAATACCCCTATCTGAGTGCACCATCTATCTCGCCACATGCCTCAAGAGCAACTCGGCCTACATGGCTATCAACACCGCACTGGCGCAGGTAGAGACATCAGGCAACCTGCCGGTGCCGCTGCACCTGCGCAACGCCCCCACGGCGCTGATGAAGAAGATGGGCTACGGCAACGACTACAAATACGCCCACGACTACCCCGGCAACTTTGTCAAGCAGCAATTCCTGCCCGATGCTCTCGTAGGCACACGCTTCTACAACCCGGCTTCAAACCCGCAAGAAGACACCATAGCCTCGCGCCAAAACGCCCGCTGGAATAGTGGAGAATAAGCCACACAAGCAGCTGTTGTGTAAAAATAAGTTAAAGCGCTTGCATATACCGGATTTTCATATTAACTTTGCACTCGCAAAACGAAGCAAGGCTCGCTAGCTCAACTGAATAGAGCATCTGACTACGGATCAGAAGGTTACAGGTTTGAATCCTGTGCGAGTCACCATGGTCGCAGGCCCCGGGGCTTGCGACCTTTTTTTATGTCCACCCACCGATAATAATCAAATTGGCTTGGACCGGTTTTTTTTGATTAGCAGTGGATCAATAAGGGGGATCTGCAAAAATCATATCAAACTTAAAATCAAACTGAGGCAGCACATAAAAGCAGTCACCATTGACAATGGTGAAGTCACGATTGTCTGACTTATAGAATGGAACTATCATATAGATATGGCTTCGACATTTGCAGCGACCTTTTTGAAATCCACGTAATCCTTGAGGGAGAAATGGGTTTCTTTGAGCTGGTTCATGAATTCGTTAAAACGGACTGACATAGCTTAAGTGTTGGAGTGATTAGCCGGAATATCCAGGCATTTGTCGTAGTTTCTAATTAAAAGTTCGGTTAGAGTACCTCGTTTAGAAGCATTAGCATTTATGCATCTTTTAGCATATACCCTTTCAATGAAGAAGTCTTCATACAATGTGTCAAAAAAACGTCCTCGGCATTACGGCCTTTACAATCAGAGTTGCTGAGCAAGGCATAACAACCGGCTGCAGTAATATCCGAGAAAAAATTTTTAAGCCTGATTTGCTCATTGTCATCAAACGATTTCTTGACATAAGAATTGAAGCTTGAGGTAGCATCGAGCGGGCGATATGGAGGATCGAAATAAAAGAATGTGTATCCGCTAATGTGTAATGCAGTGTTTGAGAAGTCGCCGTTCAATAACTCGACGTTCTGTAATAACTCGCTGTCGGCAAGGATCAATTCATCATCGCATATTGTTGGGTTAGAGTAGCGACCAAACGGGACATTAAAGCAGCCTTTAGAATTTTCTCTATACAAACCGTTGAAGCAGGTTCGATTAAGGAAAATCATGTATGCAGCACGTTGAATGTCTGTCAAACTTTGTTGATTAAATTGGCATCTGATGACAAGATAGAAATCTTTCTGCACGTCATAGTTAGCAAGGTTCCTAAACGAGTGCTGCAGATCATTTAGAATATTAATGAGAGCAATGGGCTCATCCCTGATAACAGAATAGGTATTAATAAGGTGAGGATTGATGTCGTTAATTACCGCCTTATTAATGTTGGGATATTTTTGGAGCATATAAAAGAGCATAGCCCCTCCCCCTACAAATGGCTCAATGTAGGTTATCTCATTCGCGTCGCCGAAAGATTGAGGGAGGAATGAATTGATGGTGGGGAGCAACTGCGACTTGCCACCCGCCCATTTGAGAAAGGGCTTAGCCTTTGTTTTTGTCATAGTCTGCGCTATCATTCTGATATGTGCGATTGACAGTTGTCTGAATGCCGCTTGAGCTTGTAATGGCTGCAATGGAGTTAGTATTCTGATGGCTACGTGGGCTCTGCTGCCGATATGCTGAAAAGCTATATCGGCCGCGCTCAGATTTCCTGTAACTTTAAGTACAAAGCTACAAAGAATTTTTGATATGGCAATCGAATATGCTTAGAAATATAACTCAATTGACACAATGCAGAAATTGGTTTGGCTGATTTTTTATTTAGCGCCGGGCCTGCCGGTATGTTTTTGGTTAATGGGTTAATAATAGGGTAAATTGTAGGGGTTAATGGGTTAGTAATAGGGTTAGTACATACCGGCAGGCTATTGTTTGTGGCTACGTCAGCGCGGCGCTAAGGGGGCGTGGTGGCGGATGTGCGGGTCGCGGCGGTGGCAGCGCGCCGTGCGAGATTGGGCTAATTGGGGATATGATGGGTGGGTGTATATCATTGATTAGCAGGAGATTGTAGCGAGGATGGTGGGGCAAGGTGACGTCTTCCAGACTTTTTACGTAGGGGATGCTATCCGAGGGCTGCGGTCGCCCCCGGCGACCTTGCCCCCGGCTATTGCACAGCGAGCCTTCCAGGCTCGCCGTGGTGACGGCTTTCAGCCTGAAGTTAGCGGCGGCTCCGGCGCGCGTGGGCGGCGCGGAGGGCGTGATGGAAGGCGTGGTGGGCGCGGTGGGCGTGGTGGAAGGCGTGGTGGGCGCGGTGGGCGTGGTGGGCGCGGTGGGCGTGGTGGGCGCGGTGGGCGCAGTGGGCGCAGTGGGCGGCGCAGTGGGCGGCGCGGTGGTGGCGGCGGCGGTGGTGGTGGTGGCGGCGGCGGTGGTGGTGGCGGCGAGGATTTGGGTGCGGTAGGGGTCGGTGAGGGTGATGACGGCGAGGGTGTCGTCGGCGGCGAGGGTGTATTGAACGTAGCCGAGGTAGGCGGAGATGCAGAGGGCGGTGGCGTAGTAGTCGCGCCATTGGGGCTCGATGGGGAGTTCGATGGCGAAGTCGGGGGTCCGGAAGATCAATTCGACGATGCGTCGCATGAGGTTGGCGACGAATGAGGGTTGGTAGTCGCCGACCATCTCGTTGTTGACGGCGCGGAGGTAGGCGGCTTTGATTTTTTGTGCGATGGGGTGTGTGTTCATAATTGTGTGT
>JBJEDF010000067.1:0-5934 GCA_051871765.1 Muribaculaceae bacterium | reverse complement strand
AGAAATTTTTAACAATCTAAACCATACTTAATTCATGCAAAACAAAGGAAATTTAGGTAGCATCGTAGCAGGTGTTATTGCCGTGTTTCTGGTGTTAGTGTGTCTTTTCTATCTGTCGTTCTCTTTTGTCACCACTAAGCACGAGGACGCCGCTGCTAAGTACGCACTCGCCATCTCGGGCGACAATGACGACGCTGCATACAACCAGGCTTACAAACACTACATGGACTCGCTCGCCGAGGAGAAAGTGTACCTGGGCTACACCCTCAACGAAGTGCGCAAATGGGGCGTAGGCCTTGGCCTCGACCTCAAAGGCGGTATGAACGTAATCCTGCAGGTGGATATGCCTGATATGCTCCGCTCTATGAAGAGCGGCGACACCGACTCGGTGTTTGAGAGCGCTATCGCCTCTGCCAACAATCTCGTAGCCAACCACGAGACCGATGACTTTGTCGGCGCTTTTGTGCAGCAATATCGCCAGCGCAAGCCCCAAGCTGACTTCTCGGTCATCTTCCAAGGCCTCATCAATTCCGGCGCTAACGATGAGCAGGTGCGCGCAAAGCTCAAAGCTGAGGTCAAAGACCGTGTCGATAACTCGGCTACCAACGTCCTCCGCAATCGTATTGACCAATTCGGCGTCGTTTCGCCCAACATTCAGGTGCTCCAAGGCAAGGATGGTCAAATCCTCCTCGAGCTCCCCGGCGTTAAGGATCACGAGCGCGTGCGCGAGCTGCTCCAACGCTCGGCCAACCTCGAGTTCTACGAGACTTACACCGCTGCCGACATCGCCGGCGCTCTGCAGACAACCGTGGTGCGCCTCCAGGCCGACAGCACATACAATGTGGCTCCCCTCGCCGCTGTCGTAGCACAAGGCGGATATGGCGCTACAGTGGGATATGCCCCCGATGCCCTCGCTATGGCCCAGGTTGACTCCCTCCTCAACACTCCTGTCGCAAAGAGCATCCTCCCCTCTGACCTCAAGCTCCGCTGGGCCGTCAAGGCTGACGTGCGCACTGACGCCAACGGCAAAGAGACCACCATCGGATATGCCCTCTATGCCCTCAAGGCCAACGGCGGCAAGCCCGCCCTCGATGGCAAGGCCGTCAGCGACGCTTCCAGCGAATACGACCCCCTGCGTGGCAACGAAGTGTCCATGCGCATGAACTCTGAAGGCGCTCGCGCTTGGGCGCGCATCACCGCCGCCAACATCAACCGCCAGGTGGCTATCGTCCTCGACGACCAAGTATATAGCGCTCCCAACGTCAACACCGCTATCGAAGGCGGACAGTCATCAATCACCGGTAACTTCTCTCTCGAGGAAGCCAAAGACTTGGCCAACGTGCTCAAGTCA
Organism: Muribaculaceae bacterium; assembly: GCA_051871765.1. Lineage (GTDB taxonomy): Bacteria > Bacteroidota > Bacteroidia > Bacteroidales > Muribaculaceae > CAG-873. The sequence goes on along the minus strand of JBJEDF010000067.1, from coordinate 4,583 downwards.
GGTAAGATGGACGCCAAGGTGCACATCATCTCCGACATGGTTATCGGCCCGTCGCTCGGTAAGCAAGCCATTCAGGCCGGCTTCATCTCATTCATCGTGGCCTTGGTGCTGCTCATGGTTTTCATGTGCGTATTCTACGGCTTCACCCCCGGCCTCGTTGCCAACCTCTGCCTCATCTGCAACCTCTTCTTCACGATGGGCATTCTGGCCTCGTTCCAGGCCGTGCTCACCATGTCGGGTATCGCCGGTATCGTGCTGGCTCTGGGTATGGCCGTTGACGCCAACGTGCTCATCTTCGAGCGCACCAAGGAAGAGCTCCGCGCCGGCAAGAACGTGCGCACCGCCCTCGCCGATGGCTACAGCAACGCCTTCTCTGCAATCTTTGACTCTAACCTGACATCGGTAATCACCGGTATCATCCTCCTCCTCTTCGGCACAGGCCCCATCAAAGGCTTCGCCACCACCCTCATCATAGGCCTCGTTTGCTCGTTCTTCACCGCCGTTTACCTCAGCCGTCTCTTCTTCGCGTGGTTCGGTAGGGGCAAGAGCTTTGCCAATCAGACATTCTCCACCGCGCTGTCGCGCAAGATGTTTGTCAACTCGAACTACAACTTCCTGGGCCAGCGCAAGATTAGCTTCACCGTCGTTGGCATCTTCATCATCGTGGCTGTGGCTTCGCTCTTTATGCGCGGCCTCAACCAAGGTATCGACTTCTCAGGCGGTCGCAACTACGTAGTCAAATTTGAGAAGCCCGTCAGCACCGTTGAGCTTCAGGAGAAGCTCGCCGCTGAGTTTGAGGGCGCTTCCACCTCGGTAATCACCATCGAGAGCTCTAACCAAGTGCGCGTCTCCACCAACTATAAGATCAACGATGAGAACGCCGGCACCGAGAAAGAAATCACCGACAAGATGTTCAAGGTGCTCAAGCCCTACCTCTCGCCCGACATGACCGAGAAGGAATTCTCCACCACCGACGCCACCCAAGGCATCGTGAGCTCGCAAAAGGTAGGCCCGACAGTGGCCAACGATATGCGCACCGAGGCTTACATCGCCGTGACAATAGCGCTCATCGCCATGTTCCTCTACATCTTGCTCCGCTTCCGCAACGTAGCATTCTCCTTCGGTGCCCTTGCAGCAGTAGCCTTCACCGCCTTCTCAATCATAGGCCTTTACTCGCTGCTCTACGGAGTGCTGCCCTTCGCTATGGAGATTGACCAGACCTTCATCGCCGCTATCCTGACCGTAATCGGTTATCAGATCAACGATACCGTGGTAGTCTTCGACCGTGTGCGTGAGAACGTAGGCCTCTACCCCAAGCAAGACTTCTTCACCACTATCAACAAGTCAATCAACTCCACATTAGGTCGTACAATCATGACCTCCTGTTCGACCTTGCTCGTGCTTGTGGTGATCTTCATCCTCGGTGGTGACTCCATCCGCAGTTTCATCTTCGCAATGCTCTGCGGCGTCATCATCGGCACCTTTGCCACCATCTACCTTGCAGCACCGGTAGCTTTCCTCACCGACAGCCGCCGCAAAAAAGCTGTAAAGAAAGCATAAGCTCAACGCTACAACCCAAACATCCCGGGGGCGATGCTCACACGAGCACCGCCCCCCATTTTAGTATGACGGGCACGTCATACATCCGTGGTGCAAGTCCACAGGGGCGTAGTTGCCGGAGACCCCCGGAGCGACTTGCAAGTTTCGAGTGGCAACGCTCGGGAGATCATCGCGACACATTTTTTTATTTCATGGGCTTAAAAAACACTTTTTTTGTTATCTTTGTAACATCAAAAATATAGTCACTGCAATGACTCAAAATTACGAAGACATAGTGAGAGATTGGTATATGCGGCTTCAACCGGAATTCTTGAGAAGGCTCACTCTTAAGTTCCCCGCTCTTACGCTGGAAGATGCCGAAAATATCTACCAGGATACGTTTATCGCCATTTACGACAACATTGCCGACGGACGTGTAAGGCAAGATACTAATTGGCGTAGTTACGTAATGACAATAGGCTCTAACATTGCAAATCATGCGATGCGTAAAAGAGGCATTACTGATCCCATTGATTTTGACCGCGTTGACGATGATGATGAGAATGTCAATTCTCGCATCGCCGCAAAGGCTCAACGCATTGTGGCAACAATGCCCGATGATGATAAGGTGTCGTTAGCTGAAAATATCGAGGTGCAATCTATATTGGGGAATGAATTGACGCACACACCCGAGCCATGCGCTTCGATTATCCGTTACTATTATTATGATGAAATGAGCATGGACGAAATAGCTCTCGCCACCGGCTATCGTAACGCAAAAACTGTCAAAACTATAAAGAGCCGATGCATGACTAATTTAATCAAGAGAGTGTCCGATGCCATTAAAAATGCCGGATTTGACATTCAACCCAAAAAACGCAATAGCAATGGAAGGAATTGATATATTTGACTTATTTGACAGATACTTCAATGGAGAGCTCTCTGAGGTTGAGCAAGGTGAGTTCAAAAAGAGACTTGAGTCTGATGACAAATTTGCGGCCGACTTAAAAATTTATTCCATAACTGTTGCGGGAATATGCAAGGAAGCCCGGCAGGACAATGCTGATTTTGGTATTGCTATGAAGCATTTATCTGCTGATAAGCTTCGTGAGATAATCGGCAGAAAGCAGCCGGAGGCAATACGCAGCGATATAACCGGTATCTTGTGCGGTCAAGCTGCTAATATAGCCTGCGCTAATAGTTTACGCACGAGCAAACCCGGCGAGCTCACCTCGGCGGCGGCATTCAATGAAATAGATGACGATCAATATGATGGCGATGACAATGTGGCCAATTCCTCCGAAACGGGAACCGCCGACACAGCCACCGACGCTACCCGGGGCGGGAAGAAATCAGGCTCTTCGTCGTTGTTGCCTTTTATCATTGTAGTAGCCTGTGTGCTGCTTATGGTACTCCTATTTTCCCTCATGTGAGATAGCTCCTGTGGAACGTCATAGCCCTATATTTAAGATACAAGCCAAATTAGCCACCATCTATTGCCTGATTATCACAATGTTTATCAGCTGGATAGTCTTGGCCGTTTTGCTCGCTTACTGTCTCCATGTGTTTTTTAGTAATTATAGCAAAATATATGTTTTTGCGCTGCTCCCCATACTATGTGTGGGCATCGCTATTGTGGTTATTCTTGCTTATAGGCCTCACACATCACGCGGCATAGCAGTCACTAAAAGCAGCGCTCCGCTATTATTTGATTTGATTGATGATGTAGCAGAATTGACGGGATGTGGCAGCGATATTGACAAGGTGATATTGACGCCCGGCATGTCGGTAAGTGTAGGCTTCGACACAAATATCTACAATTTTTTTCATAGCCCTAAGCCCAATCTTTTTGTAGGCGTGTCGCTATGCAATGTCCTCTCTAAAAATGAGCTCGCGGCTGTGATAGCCCACGAACTCGCCCATTTCGCCCAGCCTCAGGCCAAGCAAAAGGCTTATCTGGCTCACATCTCTAATATCACGGCAAGTATCGGTCAAAACGGCATATTCGCCGCCAAGGGCGAGTTTGGCTCACTTATGTCACATATTTATTCTTGGCCGGCAAGATTGTTCTGCAAGGCTTTTAGCTTCATTTTTGATTTGATTTTCGCTTTCAGCGCTGCTGATTATAAGGTAGTAAGTGCAAATATGGAGCTTGACGCTGATCGCGTTTCGGCAAAGGCTTTCGGTCGGGATGTCATGCTCTCTGCCCTCTGCAAATCTTATGTCTGCGCGTGCAGGCTATCGCTATATAAGTCGGCGGTGTTGCCATTCTTATCCGGCAACGGATACCGCTGTGATGGCTTTTGGAATACGTTTGTTGCGGCAGGCTCTCTGTTTAAGTCCATTGACGGGATGGACGTCAACATCGATGCTCCACTGCTCCACATTAACAGCGGCAACATCAACCCGTCTCACAGCATCATAGCGTTAAGGCTTGATGCTCTTCAGAATATGTCAATTGACGCTGTACGGCAGTCAGCAGACACTGCAGCTTTAGATATCATTCCGAGCGGTATTCAAACGCGAATGGACAGATACCTATGTGGCAAGTATAATCAGACGTCAGGATTGCCCATTGGCAGGGTGAGGCTTAGCGAGCTTCTCGAGCAGCTCCGTGTCGGCCTCTTCAATGATGTCTGCTCTATGACGGAGGCTCTCACGCTGGTCAGAGACATTTTAAGTGACAATCAGCAGGAGCCCGTTCATGCTCAGATATTAATGCCCGGACACATGCAGTCGCCTTGCGATATTGTGCCTCATCCGATAGTTTTTCAGCCATCTGATTTTTTTATTCTACTCCCGGCGACAAGTGCCCGGTGTGCGGATGCTCTATTAGCGCCGACACTAAAATTTGCCCACACTGCCACGAGACAATCGCTGAGTGACGCTCTTATATGAGCGGTAGCCCCGAACCATATGGCCACGATACAGCAGCTGTGTCGTGGCATCGGCCGTGGGTTTACTCGGCGACGCTTAATGATGGGCCATAGCATGAACCGATGGCTGAAATCGTTACGTAATCACATTGCTCAATCAATGTTCAG
>JBJEDF010000066.1:0-28411 GCA_051871765.1 Muribaculaceae bacterium | reverse complement strand
ATATACCATAGAAATAGAGACAGATAATGCCTTATACACAGGCGAATATTCACATATGTAAATACACTAATAATAAAAGATATGAAGCAGATCAAAAATCTAATTTACTTATTTATGATATCAGCTATCATAATAAGTTGTAGTGATGATGTGGCTAATGTGCCCACCGATGCTACAAAATCTGAGGCTAATTCTGCTATCAGAAGCCTTGATGAGGTAATCAATGTAGCTAACAATGCAGCTGAATATTTCGGCGGAGAATCATCACGAGGCATTGCAAGGACAGCGAAAAATGATGTGGTGGTGATAACAAATCACTTATCACGATCTGGAAATCAAGATACGCTGTTGTATGTAGTCAATTACGAAGATGACAACGGTTTTGCAATCGTATCTGCACGTAAAGATAAGATAGCATTGCTTGGAATAGTTGATGAAGGCCGCTTCTCGGAAGAGGATCTAAAAATAGATGATGGATACACTGCAACCTTTGAGAGCGCTAAGAGCTATGCACTACTCAAGGACTCGCTTACTATTAATAAACCTATAGTAATGTGTGATACGTTCACGGTAGTTGAAAAAAACGTTTTAGACTATAGAAGTCGTGCTGCTAAAAGATGGGGTCAGGTGTGGCCCGAAGGTATATATTGCCCCAATCACATGTGTGGTTGTGTACCTTTAGCAACAGTTATGATTCTGTCATACCTAAATCAGCCGACATCAATCACGCTTACGATACCAGAATATAACGGTCAGGTATTAAATATTGATTGGGACGCAGTAAACTCGCATACGCAGTCTGAATATTACACTGCTCAGACACCTCCATCTCCTCAAAACGAGGGGCAACAAACGTTGGCCTTGCTTTGTCGTCAAATAGGCATTATGGAAGATTGCAGCTATTTACCTAATCCACCAAAGGCAACTTCAGAAGAATCATGGTGGCAGACAAATTATACAACGAGTACATCATATCATGCTAAAAATGTTCTCGCCGAATTGCTGCCGGACTATGATGTAGAAGCAATAAACTATAGCGCACCATACAAAGAACAAATATATCAGGCCTTAAGAAATGCTCCGTGCTATGTGTCAGGAAGCAGAATCGGCCACAGCACCGGGCATGCTTGGGTATGTGATGGCTATCAAAAATGTGAGTTTACAATAAAGACTTATTTTGGCATACAAAGTGCTCAAGGCGGAATTTTATACGGAGATTTGCTCTCTACTGATACTGAGATACATGCGTATCTGCACCATAATTGGGGTAGAAACGGTAAATGTAATGGATGGTTTATTGAGGACTTGTATGATTACCAGATACCGGCAGCTGACAGTAATGGGATTGAGCAAGGTTGGTACGACAGCAACAGCCAATCCAACGATTATACTACATTTAGTAATGTAGCGTTTATAGGGGTAACGGCTAAGTCTGACAACTGATAAAATCGGAAAATTTGATTTACAAGAGAAAAAATTAACTTGTTCATCAAAAAAAATCGAGAAAAAGGTTGTGAAATATTGAATAATTGGATATATTTGCAACCGAAGAGGAAAATTGTATTACATAAATATATATAGCATTATGAAAATTCGTTACTCACTATTAATGCTCGCCGCTCTGAGCCTTAGTGCATGCCAGAGCAGCGATGGCGATGAGCCAAAGTCAGGGGATAGCCGTGCTGACATCGTTAACTCCGGCGGAGATAGCTCTGCTGCAACGTCTGAGGAAGGGGCCGAGCTGCCTGGCTTTGTGTTTGACCCGTCAAATGTTGACCCCACCGCATCGTCGGCGCTTGCTGATGGCACTTATCAGGGTGCTTTCGAGCTTTCGCGATGCGACTACTACAGCCTCACTGGAGGGGCATTCACGCAAGTTCAGGCTGAGGACTTCCTGCCTCGAGCACCCAAGGCGGTTCCTGACTATCTTTGCTTTTTAGACGGCAAGGTGTATTTCAGCGATATGCAGTATGCCGTGCCCACAGGCGCAACGTTTGATTGGAGCATAATCAGCGACGCGTGGGGCCGCTATCTCGAAGGCCACTCTGACGCCAAGGCTCTGATGCTTGTCTCCGATTACAGCTACGATGCTGCCACCGGTGTGCTCACGCTGCAAGGCTGCTACAGCACAATGTTTGCCCAAAAGGTGCAGCTGCAGAGCCTCGATGGCTCGCTGATGCGCATCAGCAGCATTGTAGATGATAGCACCATAGATATCTGTGACAGCTACAGCGCCAAGTGCGAGGCTACGCCCTCAAGCGCTGATGGCTGGGAAGTGTTTGCAACCTTTGATGCTATGGCGCGCTATATGTGCACGGTGCTGGAGAGCGCCTTCCCTGATGACGAGGCCTTGCAGCAGCAGATTAAGGTGCTGCGCGAGCAAACCTCAGGCGTGCACGATGCTCGCATCTGATGTGACGTCACCGACCGCATACATACTCTTTCTTATATAAACCAAGTTTGTTGCTTTTGATGCAAGCCGGGGCGGCTGATACGCCCCGGCTTGTCTGTGTGTATGATAGCAGAGCGATATTTTTCCGGTCAGAGACTATGGATATGCGGCGAGAAGTGATTATCTTTGCATATCGAATGATAGTGAAAAGATAATATGAAGCGAGCAGTGATATTACTGACGGCCGCGATGGCGGCGATGCAGCCTCTGTGGGGCTGGAGCCAGAAGGGCCACGATGTGACGGCATATATCGCCGAGCAGCATCTCACGGCGGCGACAGCCGCGGCGGTGGATTCGCTGCTGGAGGGGCGATCAATGGTGTATTGGGCCAATTGGCTCGACAATGCATCGCATCAGCCGGAGCTGAGCTACACCAAGACGTGGCATTACAAAAATGTGGAGGCCGGCTGTGACTATGAGCAGGCGGTGCAAGAGCCTAAAGGCGATGTGGTGACGGCATTGCGCCGGGAGATAGGCGTGCTTGCCCGCGGCGCTGAGGCTGAGCTTGCCGAGAGCCGGCAGGCGCTGAAGATTGTAATCCATCTGATGGGCGATCTGCATCAGCCTATGCACCTGGGGCATCTGTCTGACCGCGGCGGCAATGAGGTGAAGGTGAAGTTCTTTGGCAAAGAGACCAATCTGCATGCGCTGTGGGATAGCTCGCTGCCTGAGGCGGCCCATAAGTGGAGCTACAGCGAGTGGCAGCAGCAGATTGACCGCCCCGCCACATACGATATGGCAGCGGCCGTGGCCGGCAATATCGACGATTGGGCGCGAGCCTCCATGCTGTTGGCGCGCGAGCAGTATGTGTATTTTCAGCCCGGCACCAAGGCGTCATACAATCATATAGCGCGATGGACCACCACCATTGAGCGGCAATTCTTGCTGGGCGGCCTGCGCCTGGCGCATGTGCTCAATATCATCTTTGATGCCGACTACCGCGCGCACCACAGCGCAGAGCTGTGAGGCCGGGGTGGGGAGCCAAAGGGCGTCGGCGTTACGAGGCTAAGATGATGCGAGTATTGTGAGATTGCATTTTTTGTCTTACCTTTGTCAGTGTGATAATTCATACTTTTTTCAACCTCTCCTTAATACCATTAGTAAAATGATAGCTTTAAGAAAACACATTTTTACAGTGGCTGCATTGATGGGCATAATATGGCAGAGCGCGTATGCTGAGCGACCTATCTACTCTGTGATGATACCTCAGCTGAGCAAGATAGTGCAATCAACGGGCGACAATGTGAACCTGCGCAAGTCGCCGAGCACCACGGCGCCCAAGCTCACCCGAGTATGTGAGGCCGAGACCGATATATGCTCATATACCTGGAGCAATGACCCGGCGCTCAAGCGCAAAGGCACGGACTCCTATGTGGAGCGCGCGATGAAGGGATATACCTACATCGTGGTAGATGAGATGCCTGAGTGGTATGGCATCGTAGTGGGCGGGCTCGTGGCTTATATCTCAAAGCAATTTGCCAAGCCCTATAAATGCGCGCCGGTGACGCCCGAGATGCTGCAGCGCGAAGGCTACTTCGGCTACGATTCGTGGCAGAAGCCCGGTTTCAGCCGGCCGGATTATAGGAGCTTTGCGCTCGTCAATACTGACGGCTTTGAGACTTTCGGCTATTACTTTGCCCGCATCATTGACGGCTTCCTGGTGCTGTCTCACGAAGTGCACCCCTACATCTCGTTTAACAACGAAAGCCGAGGCCGCCTGAAAGTGACCAATGACGCTATCAACTATGGCTCGCAACTGTTGACGCAGGGCGAGAATGGCAGCTACTTTGACTGCTCGAAACTCACAGAGGCTGAGATAGAAACGCTGATGAAGCACGCCTCAACAGATGTGACGGCCACCACATGTGTGATCTTAGGCATAGTAGATGGCAATCTGCGGCCTCTGGCCACCGTCAACGCTAATGACCTGCCGGCCTCCAAGCGCCAAAAGCGCACCTACTGATAGGTCGGCCTCACACCACGGCGGCGGGCAATAGTTTTATCAATATTTAGATGGCATTGAAAAGCATCAGAAACCTGCATCCCATAGTACCGATGGTGGCGTTTGCCGCCATCGCGTATATGGTGCAAATGATTTTCGGCCTCGCGCCGATAGAGGCCGGCGATAGTGTATCATACTGCACGGCTTCGCGCAATGAAATCTTTTGCGATGATTTTAGATTTCCGGTATATCCCATCTTGCTGCATATCTTGCAGTTGCCGTATATCGATGATGTACTGATGGGCCCCGGCGGCAAAGTGCTCGTGGCGCTGCAATGGGTGGCGTGGGTCATAGGCGCGCTGGGGGTGCTGAGAGTGAGCCGGCAATATGGTTGCTCAGCCAAGGTGTGCCATATCGCGATGGCTCTGCTCTTGTTGCCATCGTTTTGGCTGTTTACAGCCGTAGTCTTGCCCGAGGAGTTTTGCGCTGTGGCGTTGATATGGCTGGTGGAGCGCGCCGTGGCATATCTCGCCGCGCCATCTAAGTCAAAAGCCGTGCACATAGGCATCATCACGTTTGTGCTGATAATGCTTAAGCCGGTGTTTGTGTATCTGCCGGTTGTCATGGCGGTGTTTTGGCTCGTGGCCATAGCGAGCAAGCGCTATCGCAGGTCGGCAGTGGTGGGCCTCGTGGCCGCGATGCTATGTGGCGTAGGCGTGCTCTCCTATCTGTATGCCATAGAGCGTAAGTGCAACTTCAAGGGGGTGATGACGCGCGCGCAAGTCATAAATGACTACTATATGCTCAGAGAGCATGACATCATTGATGCCAATGATATTGTCGATGATGATTTGCGCCGCATATACCTTGCAGAAAAGACCGATTATGGCAACTATTATCGAGAGTTCGGCGAGATTGGTGTCCTAAACTCATATCTTCTGGTGCAGGATGTCAAGAAGGCGCACCCCGGAGCCCTGACAAAGATACGCCTCGAGCACTTTGTCACGACACTCTTTCACAACGTGCTGTATTTGGAATACATAGGGCATGACTACACCAAGTATATCTACTTCCCGTTTGCAGCGGTGTGGGTAGTGCTGCTGGCCTTTGTGGCTATGGCAGTGAGGCGCTGGCGGGTACGCCGCCGCTTCCCTCTGGAGGATTATCTCTTGGCGGCCATCCTTGGCGGCGGCTACGTGGCCACGCTGTGGGGCGCGATGAATGATTGGGGGCGGCTGTTGGTGCCTTTCGGCTTGGTGCTGACGGTGCTGACGGTGGTGACGGTCAACCGCGTCGCTATCGCGCTGCGAGGAGCTGCAAAAGATAGCTGATGCCATGCCGCGCAGTAGCTGCCATTGTAGTGTGGCGAGAGATGACTGATTAGTGTGCATTATTGCTACTTTGTATGCCAGCCGGGAGAATATAATCAAGTTTTTTTATTACCTTTGCAGAGCGTAAGCAAAACAGGTTAATAATAGATTAAAGGATTAGATATAAATACCCATCTAATGGACAATACTACACGAGAAGTACGTGTGCGTTTCGCACCATCGCCCACGGGTCCGCTGCACATAGGCGGAGTCCGCACGGCGCTATATAATTATCTCTTTGCGCGTCAGCATGGCGGCAAAATGATATTACGCATCGAGGACACCGACTCGCAGCGCTTCGTGCCGGGAGCCGAGGATTATATCAATGAAGCGCTGGCGTGGCTGGGCATTCATATTGACGAAGGCGTGCGCGAGGGCGGGCCTTACGGGCCGTATAAGCAAAGCGAGCGCCGCGACATCTATCGCGAATACACCAAGGTGCTCCTTGATGCAGGCAAGGCATATATCGCTTTTGACACGCCTGCCGAGCTGGAGGCGCGCCGCGCTCAGGTAGCTAATTTCCAGTATGATGCCTCCACGCGCATGACGATGACCAACTCGCTGACGCTGACGCCCGACGAAGTGCAGCGCCGCATCGCCGCCGGCGATAAGTATGTGGTGCGCTTCCGCATCGAGCCGGGTCGTGAAGTAGAGGTCAACGACCTCATTCGCGGTAAGGTGGTAATAAAGAGTGATATCCTTGATGATAAGGTGCTGTACAAGAGCGCCGATGACCTGCCCACATACCACCTGGCCAACATCGTTGATGACCATCTGATGAAAGTGTCACACGTGATCAGAGGCGAGGAGTGGCTGCCGTCGGCACCGCTGCATGTGCTGCTGTATGAGGCATTCGGCTGGGCCGACACGATGCCTGAGTTTGTGCACCTGCCGCTGCTGCTTAAACCCGACGGCAAGGGCAAGCTGAGCAAGCGCGACGGCGACCGCCTCGGTTTCCCGGTGTTCCCCCTGGAGTGGCATGACCCCAAGAGCGGCGACATATCTTCGGGCTACAGAGAGAGCGGCTATCTGCCACAGGCGGTGGTCAACTTCCTGGCATTGTTGGGGTGGAATCCCGGCGATGACACTGAGGTGATGTCGATTGACGAGCTTATCGCCAAGTTCTCGCTCGACCATTGCTCTCGCTCCGGCGCAAAGTTTGCCTTCGAGAAGGGCAAGTGGTTTAACCACACCTATCTTCAGAATATCTCAGACCGGGAGCTTGCCCAATTGTTTAAGCCGGTGCTGCAAGAGCATGGCATAGACCCAAGCGGCTTCAGCGATGAATATATAGCCAAAGCCGTGGGGCTTGTGAAGAGCCGCATCAACTTTGTCAAGGACTTGTGGGATAATGCATCATTCTTCTTCAAAGCACCGGAGGCCTATGACCCTAAGGCGGTGAAGAAACGCTGGACACCCGATATGCCGGCGCATATCAGCGAGCTGGTGACGCTGCTTGAGGGCTTTGACGTAATAGATGGCACCGTGGAGCCCGCCGTGATGGATTGGATAACCGGCAATGGCTTGCACATGGGCAATGTGATGAACGCTTTCCGCCTGTGTGTGGTAGGCGAGTGCAAGGGTCCGCACATGTTTGATATCACGGCCTTGCTCGGCAAGGAGGAGACACTGCGCCGCTTGCGTCTGGGATTGCAGCGTATCACCCCCGCCAATGAGTAATCCGCTCTACAACGCCGGTATAGCGCTGTATGGCCTGGCAGCACGCGTAGCTGCGCTGCGCTCCGCCAAAGTCAAGGCTATGCTGCGAGGGCAGGGTGAGGCGATCGCTACACTCCGCGCTCGCCGCGAGGCCTTGGGCATAGACGGCTTTGATGTGTGGTTTCATGCGGCATCGCTCGGCGAATTTGAGCAAGCACGTCCGCTGATCGAGCGCCTCAAGCAACATCGCCCCGACACCACGATATTGCTCACCTTCTTTTCGCCATCGGGCTATAAGGTGCGCCATAACTATGCTCAGGTCGATGCGGTGACATATCTGCCGATGGATAGCCCGGCCAAGGTGTCAGCCTTTCTTGATGCCGCCCGCCCTAAGATGGCTGTTTTCGTCAAGTATGAGTTTTGGGCTAACTATATCAGCGCAATACATCGCCGCGGGATACCGCTCTACTTGATATCGGCTATCTTCCGCCCCGGGCAGCGCTTCTTCCGCCCCGGTGGGTCGATGTGGCGAAAGATGCTCAAGTGCTACGATAGGCTCTATGTGCAAGATCAGCGCTCACGCGAGTTGCTGTCGAGCATAGGCGTTGACAATGTCACAGTGGCCGGCGATACACGCTTTGACCGTGTCACCGATGTGATGCGGTCAATAGTCGATGTGGCTGCCGCGCGCAATCTATCATCGCAGTATGACTTTACGCTCATCGCGGGCAGCAGCTGGCCGGCCGATGAAGATTGTTACATGCCATGGCTTATGAGCCATCACAATGTGTGCGCGATAATAGCGCCGCACGAGTATGACGGTCGCCGCCTTGAGGCGCTGCGTGAGCGTCTTGGGCTCGAGCACACGCTCTTGCTCTCGGAGTGTGCCGCCGATGGCACCTTGCCGCCGACGGTGCGATACCTGATAGTCGATTGCTTCGGGTTGCTGTGCAGCCTTTACAGATATGCTACGGTGGCTTATATAGGTGGCGGCTTTGGCGCCGGCATACACAATATCAATGAGGCCGCCGTGTATGGGGCGCCCGTGGTGTTTGGCCCTAATAATCGCAAGTTTAAGGAAGCTGCCGACTTGCAAGCTTGCGGTGGCGGCTTTTGTGTCAAGTCGGCCGAGCAGACTGCGGCTGTTCTTGACAGCTTGCTGTCAGATCGGCATGCCACGGCAGATGCCGGCGCTGCAGCCGCGCGATATATCAAGGAGCACCTCGGCGCTACAGATGTGATATACACCGACTTATTTGGTGTGTGATATGGCATTAATTATTACAACACTCTCCTCATCAATAATATAAACTCTCCTACAACACAACTATGATCAAAACAGGAATAATCAGTGGCGAAGCGTGCATTACAGGCGATCTGATACGCTTGCTCTTGCATCACCCTGATGTCGAATTAATGTGGATATCTGATGCCACCCACGCCGGCCGGCGCGTAGATAGCGTCTTCGCTGACCTTATAGGCGATATTGATATGAGCTACGTCGCCGAGCCTGACTACAGCAACATAGATGTGCTGTTTGCCCCTTTTGTGCCGGATGAAAATTCAGAGGCTAACGCGCGCAAGGACCTGCGCGTGATAGCGCTGGGCAATAAGCCGGCGGGCAGCGACTATATCCACGGTCTGCCCGAGCTCAATCGCAAAGCAATGGTGCGCGGCGGCATGCACGTGGCTATCCCGGCGGCTACCGAGAGCCTCATAGAGCTTGCGATGCTGCCATTGGCCAAGAACCTTTTGCTCAATAGCCACATCTATGTAGATGTCCTCGATACCACCTACGGCGCGACCACCGTCACGCTCGAAACTACTGCAGCATCGTCGCCTGTCGCAGTGCGCGTTGCAGAGACCATGCGCGAGTTGCAATCCAGTTTTGCCTCGGATATCGATGTGCTCACGGTGCGTACACCATCTCAGCATGGCATCTTGGCTTCGATCCATCTGCAGTGCACCGTCGATGAGCATGAGTTGCTCAGACTATATCGAGAGTTCTTTGATGACCATCGCTTTACATTCGTATCGGCAGGCACCGTATCGACTGATGCCGTGATGCGCACCAATAAGTGTATGATAGGCCTTCATCGTCAGGACGATCAGCTGCTGATCACCGCAGCCATCGATGAGAGGCTCAAAGGATGTGCCGGCACGGCAGTGCATGCTATGAACCTGCTGTTTGGATTGCATGAGCGCACCGGCTTCTGACCCCCCCTTGCGCCCCTCCCAATTCTCCTGATATATATTTGCGCAAAAGAAACAAGCAGCCGCTGCAGTGTGGACCGCAGCGGCTGAGTTATTGTTGTGCTTGATGTAGGCGAGGTCTTAAAGCGTGATGGCATCGTCGGCCGGCTCATCGGTGATGGCGAGGTCAATCACCTGCTTGACAGTCTCGACATAGTGGAACGTCAGGCCCGTGCGGTATTTTTCGGCAATATCTTCGATGTCCTTGCGGTTCTCGGCTGAGAGTATGATGTCGGTGATGCCGGCGCGTTTGGCAGCGAGGATTTTTTCTTTGATGCCGCCTACGGGCAGCACTTTGCCGCGCAAGGTGATTTCGCCGGTCATGGCTATGCGCTCGGCCACGCGCCGCTGTGTGAATGATGACACTATTGATGTGGCAATGGTGATGCCGGCCGAGGGCCCGTCTTTAGGGATAGCGCCTTCGGGGAAGTGGATGTGGAGGTTGTATTTGTCAAACAGCGCGGCATCTATGCCGAGCTCTGAGGCGTGGGCCTTGACCCATTGCAGGGCAATGGTGGCCGACTCTTTCATGACATCGCCGAGGTTGCCGGTGATAGTCACGCGGTCGCCTTTGCCGGGCGATAGCGATGACTCGGCGAGCAGTATCTCGCCGCCCACTTGTGTCCAAGCCAGGCCGGTCACAACGCCGGCGTATCTATTGCCCTCGTAGCGCTCCTTGTTGTAGGTAGGCAATCCTAATATCGTGCACACGTCATCGGGCGTGATATTTGAGGGAAAATCATTCTTGCTCTCGTGAGCGAGAATAGCTTTACGCACCAGCGAGGTGAGTTGCTTCTGGAGTTGTCTGACGCCGCTTTCGGCCGTATAGTCTTCGATGATTTTTACGATAGCATCATCGGATATGTTGAAGTCGATGTCGTGGACCTTGTATTCCTTTAAGATGTCGGGCAGGAGGTGACGCTTTGCGATTTCTACTTTTTCTTCGATAAGGTATCCGCTGAGGTCAATTATCTCCATACGGTCAAGGAGCGGGCGGTCAATGGTAGCGAGGGAGTTGGCCGTAGCGATGAACAATACTTTTGACAAGTCGAAATCCACATCTACGTAATTGTCGTGGAAGTGGCAGTTTTGCTCGGGGTCGAGGACTTCGAGGAGGGCGGCCGCCGGGTCGCCTTTGAAGTCGTGGCCTATCTTGTCGATCTCATCAAGCACGAGCACCGGGTTGGCAGTGCCGACACGTTTCATCGCATCGATAATACGCCCGGGCATGGCGCCGATGTATGTGCGGCGATGCCCGCGTATCTCAGCCTCGTCGTGCAAGCCGCCGAGCGATACACGCTCGTATTTACGCCCCAAGGCCTCAGCAACAGACCTGCCGAGCGAAGTCTTACCCACCCCCGGAGGGCCCACGAGGCAGAGGATAGGCGCTTTGACGGAGGCGTTGTGAGTAAGCACTGCCACTTGCTCGAGGATGCGTTGCTTGACTTTTTCGAGCCCATAGTGGCGTGTCTCGAGAGAGTCTTTAGCTTTATTGAAGTTGCGGTTGGGGTCAGAGTATATGCCCCAAGGCAGGTCAAGCAATGTCTCCAGGTAGGAGAATTGCACGGAGTAGTCCGGGGTAGAAGGGTTGAGCCGGCGCAGCTTCTCGAGCTCCTTGTTGAAAGTGAGGCGCACTTTATCGGGAAATTTGACAGCCTCGGCACGTTGCGCCAGGTTTTCGGCGTCGTCAGAGTCGCCATACAGCTCTTCGCGTATGGTGTCCATCTGCTGCTGCAGGAAGGCATTGCGGCGCCCCTCGTCTAAGTTGCGCTTTGCCCGCTGCATGATGTTGTTGCTTATTTCGAGCTTTTCTCTAAACTCAACGAGGTTTTTCAGTAGCTCAAAGGCGCGGCTGTTGATAGTTGGCTTTGACAGCATGGTAGCCTTATCGGCGGTCTCGAATGGCATGTGTGTGGCCATAAAATTGACGCGCTCGATGTCGTCGTGGCAGTTTTTCAGTGCTGAAATGAAATCGGTGGCAGCGTTGTCGGATGCGATGTTGTTTATTTCCTGTATGGCGTCTTTGATGTTTTTCATGACCACGGAGAAGTCCATGTCGTCAATGTGGCGCTCGTTGATGATCTTAATTCGAGCCGAGAGCTTGGCTTCGGGCATAGTGACGCCTTGTCCGCGCCCCATAATGCGGAATTTATCGCGAGCGCGCACGATAGCCGTCTTGGTGCCATCAGGCATATTCATCACTTTGAGCACGTCAGCAACTACGCCATATTTGTACAGGCCTGTAGTGACAGACGGCGACTCCTCGTCAGGTGACAATTGGCAGACAATGCCTATTGGTATAGCCTTTTCAGAGGCAATGGTTGCGGTGGTTATAGAGTTCTCTCGCCCTAACGACAGAGGGAGCGTGATGCCGGGGAAGAGCACGAGGTTGCGCGTGGGTAAGATGGGCAAATCAAGCTCATTAGCAGCGGTGTTGAAGCGTGTAGCATCGATCTCGATTTGTTCCATCGTCATCATAACTGGTTGTTCGGTGTTCAAAATGAAAAGAATAATGAATTTGAAAATGTCTTGCTAAGGGGCATTATATGCAATTGCGCAACAATGCTATATAGCAGATAGCAAAAGATGTGCCAAAGTGTGGGCCTCGGCGACTATGGCGCAAATTGCCTGATGCGAGCTGCGTGAGCATGGGGCTAAATAGTCTGAAATTTGGTTACTTCGAGCATTATCGCTAAATTTGCCATATCAAACGGAACAGATATGAATACCGACATCAGCATAGTGATACCCATCTATAATAGAGCGCATACGCTCAGGCAGACGCTGGCGTCGCTTGACGCTCAGCGGGTGCAGGCTGATGCCGTGGTCCTCGTTGACAATAATTCTACCGATGGGTCAGCTGACATCATAGCGGAATGGGTGTCAAAGCATGCTCATGCGTTGTCAGTCAAGGAGCTTAAGCCCGGCGCTACGGCAGCGCGAAATCGTGGCTTGCGCGAGGTGACGACTCGCTATGTGATGTTCTTTGATTCGGATGACGTGATGGAGCCGAGCCATGTGGCGGATTTTGCCCGGGGCTTGCGAGATAATCCGGGCTGTGACATCCTCGGTCGCGACATAGAGATGCATCTGCATGGCGGCAAGGTGAAAAGGGGGCGTTTCGTGGCTCGCAATGCAATGTTTTATCATTTGGCATTGGGCTCGCTCTCGACACAGCGCTATGTGGCGCGGACCGAACTGGTAAGGCGCGTAGGCGGCTGGAATGAAAGCATAGCGGGCTGGAATGACTTTGAACTCGGAGTGCGACTGTTGCTGCAGCATCCGGTGGTGGCCAAGCTGCCGGGGCCGCCTACGGTGAAGACGTATGTGCAAGCTGATTCGATAACTCGCAGTCGGTTCAGCGAGACACCGGAGCGCTGGGAGGCATCGCTAAAGCAGTGTAGGCAGAGCTGCATAGACAGCGGCCGAGGCGATTTGCTCAAATGGCTGGATATGAGGGCTGTGGTGCTTGCCGCGCATTATCACAGGGAGGGCGATGAGGCCAATGCGCAGCGCCTATACCAATCCACGCTACGCTCAACATCATATAAGTTGAGGATGAAGCTATTATATTATCATAATCGTCTGTTCAAGCGCTATACCTGGCTCGCTGCTCGTGTGCTGTTTATGAAATGATGTGTATATCTACAAAATGAAGCAATATGATTATCAACAAAGCTGTCTTTAAGATAAGTAGCCCCTCGGTGGATAAGTGCCCTGACACTGACTGTCATGAGTTTGCCTTCATCGGGCGCTCAAACGTGGGCAAGTCATCGCTGATCAATATGCTCGCCGGCCATAAGGGCTTGGCCATGACATCGTCAACCCCCGGCAAGACTATGCTTATCAATCACTTTTTTGTGAATGATAGCTGGTATATAGTTGATTTGCCGGGCTATGGTTATGCGCGGCGTGGCAAGGCCGACCGTTTGCGCCTCGAGCAGATGATATCGCAATATGTGCTCAAACGCAGACAGATGACCAACCTGTTTGTGCTTGTGGACTCACGCATCAAGCCGCAAAAGATTGATTTGGAATTTATGGAGTGGCTTGGCGAGAATGGCGTGCCTTTCAGTATCGTTTTCACCAAGCTCGACAAATTATCACCGTCAGCCGGGAAGAAGATGATCGCCGACTACTGCGCCACCCTCGCCGAGACGTGGGAAGAGCTGCCGCCAATCTTCAAGTCATCGGCAGCTGACGGGCGCGGCCGTGCTGAAATCCTCGATTATATAGAGCAGATGTTGAGCCTGCCGATGTAGGCCGATGTTTCAGCTATGAGTATGGAGGCGGCAACGTCGAGCATCATCACTGTGGTAATCCCGGCATATAACAGAGCCGGAGTGGTGTCGCGCACCTTGAGCAGTATCGAGGCGCAGACTACGCGCCGATTTAGCTTGATTTTGGTGGATAATAATTCGACCGATGCTACCATAGCCGTGATGCAGCGATGGGCTGATAGCCACCGTGATATACCCACGATGGTGCTCAGCGAGCATCGCCGGGGCGCCGCCGCCGCTCGTAACCGGGGGCTGGCTGCGGTGACCACGCCGTGGCTGATGTTTTTTGACTCTGACGACACTATGCAGCCGCAGCATATTCAGCGAGTCATTGATGCCATAAATAGCTATGGTGAGGATTATGATATCATGGGCTGGGATTTGAGGTATCATTATCCCGGTGGTATCGACAGGCTGTATAAATTCTACACCCGTGATGTGCAGTACAATTGCTTGATGCATGGGGCCATGTCATCGCTGCGATATTGTGTGCGCACAGCGCTGATACGCTCGGTAGGGGGCTGGGCTGACGAAGTCGGAGTATGGGACGATATCGAGCTTGGCGCTCGCTTGTTGCAGGCTACATCGCGTATATATAAAATCAAGGGCACACCGACGGCCGATGTATATCTCGGCGCCGACTCTCTCACCATGGGCGAGACACATGACAATATTTCGCGAATTGATACCGCTCTGGCGCGAATAGAGCAAACTCTGGGATCGGGGCGCGCCCATTGGATACAGCTTAAGCGTATGATAATAGCCGGAGTTGGTGCTCGAAAGCATTCTCCGGCTGCATATAAGTTGCGCGATGATGTGCTGCGCCATACGCCGGGCGCATATCATAGATGCTTGCTGCGCATAGCATTTTGCTATACGTCATGCGGAGGCCGAGGCATAGCACGCCTATTGCGGCCGCTGATGTAGCGGCTGCATCACATGATAGGCAGCTGGCGCTTAAATACCTCTTGGAATGAAATTACGGTCTCGGTGCGAGCAAGTCCCAGAGCCTGGATTTGGTCTTGGAGTATGCTCAGCAGGTGGTTGTTGTTCTTGGCATATAGTTTGACAAAAATGTCATACTGGCCGGTGGTGAAGTGGCACTCTACAATCTCAGGTATCTTTTTAATCTCTTCGATAACATTTTGGGCCTGCGCCGGGTCGCGCAAGAAAAAGCCTACGTAGGCACACGTCTGATAGCCTATGGCTTCGGGGTTGATGAGACATTCCGAGCCTTGAACGGCGCCGGAGGCGGTGAGCTTTTGTATGCGCTGGTGCACAGCAGCTCCCGACACTCCACATTCGCGGGCTATCTCGAGGTATGGCTTACGTGCGTTTTCAGACAGCATACCCAGTATTTTGAGGTCTAAGTTGTCAAAGTGGTTGTGGTTCATTCTGTTGTAGGTGGATTTAATAGTGTTGAGGTGCTTTGTTGGTATTTAATTAGTTGTTGCTGCCTTTGTCGGTTTTAGGGTCAGCTTTAGTGTTGTCATTATTATCGTTATTACTATCGTTTCCTTCGGAGGTGTCA
This sequence comes from Muribaculaceae bacterium, assembly GCA_051871765.1. Lineage (GTDB taxonomy): Bacteria > Bacteroidota > Bacteroidia > Bacteroidales > Muribaculaceae > CAG-873. Next base: position 12,924 of record JBJEDF010000066.1, on the reverse strand, counting down.
TTATCCGTTGACTCGGGAATGGCGAGTGGCGTGTTGGCCGTGTCGTTGGCCTCGATTTTGGGCTTTGATGCATCTCCTGCAGCGAGGATTTCGTCGGTGCGAGATTTCCATTGGCGCTCGCCGAAGATGTGTATCACATCGTCGGTGAAAATCACCTCTTTGTCAATCAGCACTTGCGCCAGCTCGGCGTGCCCGGCGGCGTATTTGCGCAGTATTTCTTTAGCACGCTCATACTGCTGTGAAATGATGCGCGACACTTCCTCGTCAATGACTTTAGCGCGCTCATTGCTATATGGTTTTGAGAAGCCATAGTCCTGGCCTGTGGAGTCGTAGTAGCATATATTGGGCAGACGCTCGCTCATGCCATAATACACAACCATGGCGTAAGCTTGCTTGGTGACGCGCTCTAAGTCGTTGGCGGCTCCGGTGGATATGTGGCCGAGGAAGAGGTCTTCGGCTGCACGGCCTCCCAAGGTGGAGCATATCTCATCAAGCAATGCTTGCGCCGGGGTGATTTGGCGCTCTTCGGGCAAGTACCATGCCGCGCCGAGGGCTTTGCCACGCGGCACAATGGTGACCTTGACCAGCGGGCTTGCGTATTGCAAATGCCACGACACGGTGGCGTGTCCGGCTTCGTGGATAGCGATGGAGCGTTTTTCTTCGTTGGTGGTTATTTTAGAGCGTTTCTCGAGGCCGCCGATTATACGGTCAATAGCAGCCGAGAAGTCGTCTTTGGAGACAGAGCTTTTGTTGTGACGTGCAGCGATGAGGGCTGCCTCGTTGCAGACATTAGCGATATCGGCGCCGGAGAAGCCCGGTGTCTGGCGAGCAAGCAAATCGATGTCGAGCGATTGGTCGATTTTGATATTGCGCAGGTGCACTTTGAAGATGGCGACGCGGTCGGGGAGGTCGGGCAAATCTACATAAATCTGCCTGTCAAAACGCCCGGCGCGCAGCAATGCTTTGTCGAGGATGTCGGCGCGGTTGGTAGCGGCGAGGATGATCACGCCGCTGTTGCTGCCAAAGCCATCCATCTCGGTGAGCAGCTGGTTGAGCGTGTTTTCGCGCTCATCGTTAGAGCCCATATTGGCGTTGCGACCGCGGGCACGCCCCACGGCGTCAATCTCATCAATAAATACGATGCAGGGGGCTTTCTCTTTGGCTTGGCGGAACAGGTCGCGGACGCGTGAAGCGCCAACGCCCACAAACATCTCTACGAAGTCAGAGCCTGACATGGAGAAGAAGGGCACATTGGCCTCACCGGCGACAGCCTTGGCCAGGAGAGTCTTACCCGTGCCGGGAGGGCCTACGAGCAGCGCTCCCTTGGGTATCTTGCCACCGAGGTCGGTGTATCGCTTGGGGTTTTTGAGAAACTCTACTATTTCCTCGATTTCGGTTTTTGCCTCCGAGAGGCCTGCAACGTCTTCAAAGGTGACTTTTTGAGCGTTGTTTTTATCAAAGAGCATAGCCTTGGACTTGCCTACGCTGAAGACGCCGCCGTTGCCGCCGCCTCCGCCCGACATACGCCGCATAAAGAAGATCCAGATAGCCACCAGCGCAATGAACGGAAGCATAGACCAGAACATACGGCTGAATTCGCCTGACCGTTCATACTTTACCTCGCCGGAGAAGGCACCGGCTTTGCGCCACTCATCGATTTTGGTGTCAAACTTGTCGGCCGAGGGGATGTCGGTATATACTTTAGCCACGATGCCGATGCCGTGGGTGAAGATTTGTCCGTGACGCTTATATACGATTTCTGCGATAGAGTCAGTGAGGTATCCTTCAGCCTGCTTTTTGTCGGTCATCACCACGATTTTCGTGATGCCATGGTCATTCATCACTATGCTTTCAAATTCGGAATAGCTTACCGGCTGTGATACAGAGTTATCATCAAGGTAATATACTCCTCCGAGGACCAATAATACGGCGAGATACATCCACCACATGCTGAAACGTATCTGTCGTCCTCCATTGGGTTTATTATTGTTGGGTGTCATGGGTTAATCAATCGGGTAGGGGTAGGTAAGGTGAAAAAATAGTAGCAAAAACTTTATTTGTCAATTGATGTTATGGTTTAATCCAAATCAGGGATATCGGTGATGGAGGCATCGCTCCATAGTGATTCGAGGTTGTAGAGCTCGCGCTTCTCGCGTATGAATATGTGTACCCATACGTGGCCATAGTCAATGACTATCCACTCGGCATTAGCCTGGCCATCGGCATTGTAAGGCTTTACGCCGAGATCAGCCAAGAGCCGCTCTCTCACACGGTCAGCGATTGATGACACTTGCATGGTCGAAGTGCCCTCGGCGATGATAAAGCGGCCGGTAGCGGCGGTGTCGATATGTGATAGATCCACTATGGATATGCGGCGACCTTTGAGGTCTTGAATGGCATCAATGATGATGCTTGATATATCGTTGTTCTCTGACATTCACAAATAAAAACTCAATTTAGCTACAAAAATACTAAAAATAAATGGTATGGCTGCTACTTAGAGTAATAAAATTGGCTACAGCGACTGAATATTTGCAAAAAATTTGCATTCTATATAACAATTAGCTTGGCTTTAATGTTTGTGACGCGGTATATATTATTCAATAGTAAGGCTGCTCCTATCGTTGAAAGGAGCAGCCTTGACGAGATGAAAGTGTACGGCAGTGTGATGTTGCCGCTGTGATTAGTCGTCGGCGTGCTTTTCGGCGTACTCTTTGAGTAGTTTCTCTTGCACGTCGCCGGGAACGAGCTCGTAAGAAGCAAACTTCATAGAGAACGACGAACGGCCGCCGGTGATGGAGCTCAGCGCCGTAGAGTAGCTTGACATCTCTTTGAGGGGCACTTTAGCGCTGATTTTCTCGAAGCCGTTTTCGCTTGACATACCCATGATGATAGCGCGGCGCCCTTGCAGGTCGCTCATCACGTCGCCCATCACGTCGGCGGGCACAAACACCTCCACGTCATAGATAGGCTCGAGCACCTTGGGATTGGCGTTGCGGAATGCTTCGCTGAAGGCATTACGTCCGGCGAGGCGGAACGATATCTCGTTGGAGTCAACCGGGTGCATCTTGCCATCGTAGATGCATACACGGACATCGCGTGCATACGAGCCGGTGAGCGGGCCTTGCTCCATGCGGTCCATCAGGCCTTTGACGATGGCCGGGATAAAGCGAGCATCGATAGCGCCACCTACGATACAGTTGCACACCACGAGCTTGCCGCCCCAGGCGAGGGGTATCTCTTGGGTGTCGCGCACGCTCATCTTGAACTCTTGGTTGCCGAAACGGTATGTGTCGGGAGCCGGCATGCCTTCAGTGTAAGGCTCAATAATCAGGTGAACCTCACCAAACTGGCCTGCGCCGCCTGATTGCTTCTTATGGCGATAGTCAGCGCGCGCTGCCTTTGTGATGGTCTCGCGATAGGGGATTTTGGGCTCTTCGAAGATGATGGGCAGCTTGTCGTTGTTTTCGACGCGCCATTTGAGGGTGCGCAGGTGGAACTCGCCTTGGCCTGAGAGGATGGTCTGCTTGAGCTCTTTAGATTGCTCAATCTGCCATGTGGGGTCTTCTTCGTGCATACGTGTGAGTATGGCGTTGAGCTTCTCGGCGTCGCTCTCTGTCACGGGGCGCACGGCGCGCTGGTACTTGGGCGCGGGGTATTTGATGAAGTCATATTCTATCTCACAGCCTTTCTCGTTGAGCGTATTGCCGGTGCGCACATCTTTGAGCTTGACCGTGGCGCCTATGTCGCCGGCGTGGAGCTCGTCAACTTGGGTCTTGATTTGGCCACATACGCAGTAAAGCTGAGCGAGGCGCTCTTTGCTGCCGCGCGTCACATTGTCTAAGTCGGCACCGGCTTTGAGCACGCCTGACATCACTTTGAAGTAGCTGACTTCGCCGATGTGAGGCTCTACAGTGGTCTTGAACATAAACACGCTCAGCGGGCCGTCATCGTTAGGCTTAACTTCATCGCCTGCGGTATCTACCGGGGCGGGCATATCTTCAACGAAAGGCACCACATTGCCCAGGAACTCCATCATGCGGCGCACGCCCATGTCTTTAGCGGCGCTGACGCAGAATACCGGGTATATGGATTGGTCGATGAGGCCTTTGCGGATGCCCAGGCGCATTTCGTCTTCGGTGAGGTGCTCTGACTCGAAGAATTTCTCCATCAGTGACTCATCGTTTTCGGCTGCTGCCTCGACGAGGGCTTTGTGGAGCTCGTTGGCACGTTCGATTTCTTCGGCCGGGATTTCCTCAATGGTAGGCACACCACCATCGGGGCCCCACGAGTATTTTTTCATCAGCAGCACATCGATCATGGCATTGAAGCCGGGGCCTGACACTATGGGGTACTGGATGGGCACCACTTTGGGGCCGAAGACCTCGCGCATTTGCTCTATGACATTCTCATAGTCAGCTTTCTCGCCGTCGAGCTGGTTGATGGCGAAGATGATGGGTTTTTTCAGCGATGATGCTGTGCGGAAGATATTTTGTGTGCCGACCTCAACGCCGTACTGGCCGTTGATGACAATCACGCCGGTGTCGGTGACATTGAGAGCGGTGATGGCATTGCCCACGAAGTCATCAGCTCCCGGGCAATCGATGACGTTGAGCTTCTTGTTTAGAAATTCGGCGTAGAAAACGGTAGAGAATACCGAGTAGCCATATTCTTTTTCTACGGGGAAGTAGTCACACACGGTGGTGCCGGCCTCGACAGTGCCGCGACGTTTTATAACTCCACACTCGTAGAGCATAGCTTCAGCGAGTGTGGTTTTACCTGAGCCTTTGCTTCCAAGCAAGGCTATGTTCTTGATTTCGTTAGTTTTGTAAACTTTCATGCTATTAGGGTTTATAAGTTTTCAGAGTTGGTTTTATTTTGAGGCGCAATTTATAAATCTTTTTTGACAAAACTATTATAGAAAACTATGTTTGAAAACATAAAAACGCTATTTGAGCTAAAAAATGTCATTATTATTGCGAGGCATAGTGCATTATTGTAGCTTAGCGAGAGTGATAGTGAGCAAAAAGTGTGAGTCACGAGGGCTAATACCCGGTGAATTGTAACATATAATGCCACTAATAGCGAAAAAGTGTAATATTATTTTGAATATGCGAAAAAATGTTGTAATTTTGTGTTGTAAAACATATCTATGAGGCATAATAATGATTAAAACAGCTATAGAAAAGGCGATAAATGAGGATATGGCCGAAATATGGTCATTGCTTGACGGCGATGAGAAGCGTCTCGTGCTGGACAATTTTGAGGTGCATAGCTTCAAAAAAAATCAGCTTATCTATGCCGAAGGCGATGAGCCGGAGTTTCTTTGGTGTCTTCTCAAAGGCAAGGTAAAGAAATACAAGGAGGGCGTAGGTGGCCGAGCTCAGATATTGAGGCTGGTGCGTCCGGTGCAGTATTTCGGCTATAGAGCATCTTTTGCCGAAGAGCCTTATGTGTCAAGCGCGGCTGCTTTTGAAGCCTCGGTGCTGGGCACGTTGCCTATGAGCTTGGTGAAGTCTATGATCACCAAGAATATACAGCTGGCTTGGTTTTTCATTAAAGAGCTGTCTCATAACCTTGGCGGCTCTGACACCAAGATAGTAAATCTCACACAGAAGCATATACGCGGCCGCCTTGCCGAGGCGCTGATGGTGCTCCGTGATAATTATGGATATGAAGAAGACAAATCCACGCTGAAGATATATATGTCGCGCGAGGATTTGGCAAATCTGTCGAATATGACCACTGCTAATGCCATACGCACATTGTCGGCTTTTGTGGCAGAGCGTCTGCTGGTAGTGGATGGCCGGCGTATTAAAATCATCAATGAGCCGCAATTGCGGCGCATTAGCAAGTTTGGCTAACGATATGGCGGCGGGCTCCGCTCCATGAGCGATAGCCGTGCCACATAAGGTAAAAAAGAAAGTGACGCGCGTAGGGCGTGAGTAGCAACTCCACCCGACGCGCGTTGCATTGTAGTGCCTAAGAGAGTGTGGGGTAGGCTATGTGCCTTATATCAGCCGAATAATGCTCTGAATGCCTCTTCGACCTTTGATACTTCGTGGATCTGAATTGATAGCTTGGAGGTGTCGATGCCTTTAAGATTGTGTCGTGGCAGCAGTATGTGTTTCATGCCGAGCTTCTCCGCTTCCATGAGCCGCTGCTCGATACGCGCCACGGGGCGTATCTCGCCGGAGAGGCCTATCTCTCCTGTCATGCACCAATCGTGGGTGATGGGCATATCTACATTGCTGGAGAGCACGGCGGCTATCACGCTGAGGTCAAGGGCCGGGTCGTTGACGCGCAATCCGCCGGCGATATTTAGGAACACGTCTTTTTGAGCCAATTTGAAGCCGACGCGCTTCTCGAGCACGGCCAGCAGCATATTGGTGCGCTTGGCATCAAAGCCGGTGACCGAGCGCTGCGGTGTGCCGTAAGCGGCGCTGCTGACTAATGCTTGCGCTTCAATAAGAAACGGCCGAGCGCCATCGATGGTGACGCCGATAGCTACGCCTGACAGTGCCTCGTCAGCCTGCGACAGCAGCATTTGAGAGGGATTGGTCACTTCGCGCAAGCCCTGGCGGCACATCTCATAGATGCCGAGCTCTGATGTGCTGCCAAAGCGGTTCTTAATGGGGCGCAAGATGCGGTACATATATTGGCGGTCGCCCTCAAACTGTAATACGGCGTCAACGATGTGCTCAAGCACCTTGGGCCCGGCGAGGTTGCCCTCCTTGGTGATATGGCCTATCAGCAGCACGGGCACACCTGATTCTTTGGCATACTTAAGCAGCCGGGCGGCGCACTCACGCACCTGGCTGATGCTGCCGGCGGCAGATTCGAGAGCCTCAGATGCGATGGTCTGAATGGAGTCAACAATAAGGATGGCAGGAGCCACCGCTTCGATATGCTCAAAGATATTCTCGAGTGATGTCTCGCAGACGATGTACACATTGTCAGAGCCTCTGCCGATACGGTCGGCGCGGAGCTTGAGCTGGGTGGCGCTTTCCTCGCCGGAGACGTATAGTATGGTCTTGGATTTGATGGCGAGGAGATTTTGGAGCACGAGGGTGGATTTGCCTATGCCCGGCTCGCCTCCTATCAGGACTAATGAGCCCGGCACCAGGCCTCCGCCAAGCACTCTATTGAGCTCTGCTGATGGCATAGTGATGCGAGGAGCATCGTTTGCATCAATCTGGTTGACGGGCCGCGGCTTTTCTGCCGTTGCCCCGCGGCGGCTTGTGGTGAATGTCTTAGAGGGGCCGGCAGTGACTCGCTCTTCGACCATAGTATTCCATTCGCCGCATACAGGGCATCTACCGGCCCATTTGGGCGAGTCAGCGCCGCATGATGAGCAGTACCATACGCTTTTAGTCTTGGGTGCCATAGGGTGGGGTGATGATTAAGAGTTCGGAGCGAAATCGTGCCGGCGCATGATGGCTAATGCCATGGCCGTGGCTGTGGCCACGTTGAGCGACTCGGATGTAGGGCGCTCGGGCGGATATGATGGTATCAGTACTCGCCTGTCAGTCTCTGCGGCTACGCTTGGGCTGATGCCATTGCCCTCGTTGCCCATTATCAGTATCTTGGCTTGCAGTGGCGGGGCTATGTCAGTGTCGGCGGTGTAAAGATTTTCGCCATCGAGAAATGTCCCTATCCTCAGAGCGTGGCCTTGATATTGATGGAGTGTGGCCGCCAAGTCGCAGTATGTTATGGTCACGCGTGAGATAGCTCCCATAGTTGACTGCACCACTTTAGGGCTCCAGCAGTCGGCGCTATCCTTAGAGGCGATGATGTGTGAGATGCCCATCCAGTCGCATGTGCGAATGATAGTGCCCAAATTGCCCGGGTCTTGAATGCAGTCGAGCGCTACAATAATGTCGGAGGTGCGGCGGCCCAAGTCATCGGAGCATGGCGGCAGGGCGCTGTCGGGTATGGCATACACTGCAATCAGCGGTGGGGTGGTGACTTGTGATGACATGCGCTGCATCTCGCTGCGGCTCACCCTCTCGGCTTTATCATCAAGGGCCGGCGGCAGGGCGGCATCAGCTGTGGCATATAGGTGATGCAACTCAAAGTGGCCGATGGTGTCGGTCACGCACTTGAGGCCTTCGGCCTTGAAAAGACCGGTGCGGCGACGGTGCTTGACGTCGGAAAGGCCGGCGATGAGTTGTATCTGCTTATTTGTCATCAAATAGGTAGGGCCTATACATTATTATTAGAATGACTGGAGGCCGGCATCATCGATTAGTGCTTTGTCTTCAGCGATTGTTGACCCTACGGTGGTGAGCAGGTCGCCTACTACGCCGCTATTCATGCCGATGCGTATAGCTTCAAGCTGCCCCTGGCGAGAGATGCGCGCGCGCCCGCCGGCAAAGCGCAGCTCCACGGTGGGGTGTGCAAAGCGGAATATTGCTATAGTGTCGAGGATTTCGTCTTCGCTGATGAGAGGCGTATCGGCCAAGGGGGTGCCGGGTATCGGCGCGAGCACGTTGATAGGTATGGAGTGAGGCTCTACTTCGCGCAGCGTGATTGCAAATTCGGCGCGCTGGCGCATAGTCTCGCCCATGCCGATTATGCCGCCGCAGCACACCTCAAAGCCTATCTCGCGCGCAGCGCGTATGGTGGCCAGCTTATCGTTGATGGTGTGAGTGGTGCATAGCTTGGCAAAATGTGAAGGCGCTGTCTCCAGATTGCAATGATAGCGCCGCACTCCATTGTCCCAAAGCTTCTGCAGCTCATCTTTGTTGAGCAGGCCCATCGATGCGCACACGCTCATGCCGGTGGTGTCTTTGACCTCGCGCAGCATTGATGCCATACGCTCAAGAGCCTCGCCGTGGACGGCGCGGCCGCTGGCCACCAAGGAGAAGCGGTGCACGCCTCGCTCGGCATTGTATCGAGCTGCCTTCATACATTCATCGTGGTCTATGATGTCGTAGGTGTGGCATGAGGTGTGGTAGTGTGCTGATTGGGCGCACCACTTACAGTTTTCAGAGCATTTGCCTGAGCGAGCGTTGACGATAGAGCAAGCGTCAAATTTGCGTGAAGCTCTGGCTGCCGATATCTCGGCGGCAGCATCGCGCAGCGATTTGTGCCCGACAGCATCGCATAAGGCATACACCTCGTCTTCGGTCAGGTCCAAACCGCGCAATACTTTGTCTTTGAGCGAATTTACAAGATTATCTATTATGTCCATTGTTAGTCGTTGGTTTTTTGTGGGGCAAAGTTACACAAAAAAGCTGACAATAAGAGCGCCAAAAGTATAAAAGACCTGAAAATAGGCTTGAAATGTAGCCGAGCATATATAGCCCGCCTAAGCCTCATCGTTGCAAGCCCGAAAAATGATGCTATTTGTCATCGCGCGAGGCGTTGCTGTCGCCGGCAGAGTGCTGCTCGTCGGATATAGTGCGGTGGTATGTTATTACCGTGTGGCGCGGCCGGCAGTTCTCATATAGCCAGGCTGTAAAAGGCTTGCGCAGATGCCTCAATTCGCTGTATCGGTGGGCGATGCCGAGGTCTTTTAGCACTATGCGGCAAAGCAGCCGGCCACATGGCGCCTGCATAAATTCGGTGAAAGTATCGGGCCTGAAGCCGCCGGCGTTGCGCTCCATCAAGATTTGATATTTGCGCTTTTTGTCAGGCCATGACGCTAATATCGATATGCCGCCTTTAAGACACAGCAGACCGGCAGCTGCCATAAGTCCTATCAGCAGGATACCGAGCCGGTCATACAAATATAGAATGATTAAGGCTATGCCTCCCCCCATAGCGATAAGGAGGAAGGCATAGCTTTGAAGATATATGAAGCGACGCCCGGTGGCTATGCCACGATGATGAGCGGCTCCGTGTGTTGCCGTTGTGTGGTGTGCTTTATTGTGCGGCACTGATAGTAGCGTAGAATTTATCTACTAAGGCTTGTGCTTCGGTGTCACCGCCCACGATGTCGAGCTGGATAGCAGTGCGCTGAGTGAATGAATCATAGTAGAGCACATAGTTCTGGCAGAAGCAGCCCAGGAATGTGCCTTCTTTGTTATAGCCTACTTCCTTGACAGAGCTGGGCAGCACATAGCGCACGTTTTTGCTGGTGTTGAACACCCAGCAAGCCTTGCAGCTGATGACCTCGATGACGCGCTGGTTGGTGAGCACCACATAACCATCGCGGCGCACGCCGATGAGCAGATACAAGAATTTGAGGATGCTGCCGATGAGCTTAGCGATAGGGTTTGAGCTTGTGGCCCACAGTTGGGCTTCCATTTCGATGACAAGCTCTTCACCGGGGCGTAGGATGACGCCCGATTTTAATTGTGACATAGTTTGGAAATTGATGATAGGTTAGTAATAAAATCCCAAGTGTTTTGAATATCTACGCCACAAAAGTACAAACATTTCGACGTTCTGACAAATAATGCAATATGTTTAACAACATAAAAATGAACCAAAATGAACCATCACTTCCAATCTATGCTCCATACAGCGCTAATGCTACCCGTGCCCTTTCAGAGGCTTGATGCTGGGATATTCAGTGCAAAAGAGGGCGTGCCGTCTTCTGACACACCCTCTTGCGATAATAAGTCCGCAATAGATACCTAATAACTATGTCGCTCGCACATTGTGCAATCGCTTTTGTAAAAGTTATGACGATACACCATCCGAGATCCGAAACGCCGATTAGCGGTAGATAGCCTTTGCGGTCTTACCCGATGCTCTTGTGATGTATATCTCGCCGTGTTGGGGCGCAGTGATTTGTATCCCTTGCAGGTTGTAGTATTCGGTTTTAGCATCATCGGCCTGCGTCACGACTAATTGCACTCCTGATTGATTGGTGACGGTGAGTAAGCCGTTATCAATGTCGAGAAGGAGTGTTACATTTTCTGCAGCCCCATCAGCGAGCATCAGATTGCCTCCTTTTACAGTCAGTTGATAAGGGGCATCGAGATTTATCTTTTCGGAATTAGTGCTGCCAAGGTCCACCTCATTCCATGTGGAGTCTGCAATCTTAAATTGGCCGGATAATAGAGCTATATTGAGGCGGTAGCTGCCATCTTCGAGTGGAGTGAACTTGTAATCATTTACTGCTTGCCAATTGTTAATATCATCGCCTCGCAGATAGATGCTTACGGGTGGAGCTTCATAACCCTCCACGCCGAGATTATAACCGAAGCTGTTGATTGCCAGTCGCAGTTGGTCTTGTACCTCGGCTAACGGAGTCGCCATATCAGGGTTGCCATAGCCGTCGGCGCTCCATCGCTCGGCATCACGATAAGCAGCCTCAGCGATGCGCGCAGCATATTCGTTTTGGTAATCAAAGATGCGGTCGAAGCCCTCCGTATCCATCTCCACAAAGATGCGCTTCACCTCATTTTGGAATTCGGGATAATCCCACATATTTCTTATCCAATACTGAGGATATTGGCTATCCCATATCCATTTTGTCACATCGCGCGATACCTGAAACGAAGAGCCAAAATCCCACACCGGCCCGAAATGCCATTTCTCTGCTGCGCCCTTGTCCTTGTAGAGATAACAAGAACCGGAGTATGACTCATAATTGTTCATTATCTGGTTGACAACAAAGAAGCGAGCCGCATCGGTGAGGTCTATTTTGTCGGCCCACGCACCGGCAGCATGCTCTTCGGCATACACCATAGCATCAATAGCCGCAATCTCATCATACAGCCATCGGCGATGAGCATCTGTAACATAGTCTTCCGGCGTCTTATATGTGATCCATAGCTCGGCGCCTTCACTTTTGAGGCAAGGCACTACTACTTGATTGGCATCTTTATTGTTGTCAAACTCTATAAGCCATGCTCCCGTATAGTCTTCATCGGTGAAAGGGTAGTCTTCATATGTCTTGTCAGCATTAGCTTCAAGCCACGCTTCTACGTTATCGTCAGGATTGCTGAGGTTAATGCGTTTCTTGTCAAACTAATAGTCTCAGTGAGAAAATATAGCCCGATATAATCGCCATTGAGAATTACCTCGCAAGGCTGATCTGCCGGTGTCCATGGCAGGCCTGACATACGGCTGACCTCAAAGCCGGTAAGATTGCGCATAAAAGCACGGCTATCATCGGCGTGAGCCATAAGAGCAAAGTGCTTGCTGCTTTCCATACCCAAAAGAGCCGCTTTCTTGTCAAGCTTCAGACGGTAAGGCTTCTTATTGAAAGTCCAGGTGTAATTGCCTCGTCCCTTTATCTGAAGTGCCAAGGGATTCTCGGCAGAGCCGAAAGCCTCCACACCATCACAACCACGAGGATCGAGATAATAGGTGGCGTTGATGTAATTTTCCTTTGAATAAATCTGTTGATGATTTTCGGTGTCAATAACTAACACCGGCAAGGAGCCTGATGGCTCGAGAGCATAGATAGCCTCAAATACAGCTATCGTCAGAAAGAATAGAAAGTAAATTTTTTCATGATAATAGTAAGTGAGATTTAATGATGCAAATATAATAAATTTTATGAATAACATACACATTACAGCGAAACTCCCCCCCCCCCCCCCCCCACTATGCCCTAAATCGTTATAAGACAAATAGTTGCAAAATGTAAGTCGCTGAGTGATAGACAAGTATAGACACAAAAAAAAGAGCCACCACCCGTAGTAGGTGATGACCCTGGAGTGATCCGAGTGCGGTCACAAAAATTTTCATAGTCAATTGTGCCACAGAGAGTTATGAAATACGTTTTTGTGGTACTGTACCACAATTTGTGGTACACTTTGACCTTTAGGGGTCAAAATGTGGTACAAAAACAGCCTCTTTTAAGTGTCATTGAAAATTCAATATATTTTAACTAAATTCTTTAATATTGGCGTATATTAAAGATGTATTAGCATTAATTAAGTTTCTGAAACAGGATAAAATGTGCCTTTGATTAACTGCGACATTCCTTGTGAGGTGAATGTTGCAGTTAACTTTTCG
>JBJEDF010000065.1:0-6083 GCA_051871765.1 Muribaculaceae bacterium | reverse complement strand
AAATAATCGACCTTTTTTATCAAATGTATCAAACATCATTGAAACAATTATTTAGCTGAAACATAGCTCAACGAAACGCCCGCCTGCCACATCAGAGATGGCAGGCGGGCGTTATGCTCAAAAAAACTATGATTAGAGTAGTGTGCTCATCACGTTTATTTCTTCACATTGGGCTCTTCGAGCTTGTAATGCTTGCGGCGATCCTCTATCTTAAGCAGGAATGTGAAGATGAATGCCAGTACGCCAAATGATGAGAATATTATCATCGGCACGCGATATCCGCCGGTGGCATCAAGCACTACGCCTATGAGCAGCGGCACCAAGCATAGGCCGATGTTTTGTATCCAGAATATCACGCAGTATGCCGACCCCAATATCTTATTCTCGATAATCTTGGGCACTGAGGGCCACAATGCGGCGGGAACGAGAGAGAACGACACGCCCAATGTGGCGACCAACGTCACGGCAAGCCATTTGTATGGGAACAACGGCAGCACAAAGGCAAAGCTCAGGTGGCAGCCTATCATGATGAGCGCGCCTATCATAAGCATCGTGGCGCCCTTGCCTATATAATCAAGGAAAGCGCCAAGAAACGGTGTGAGTACCATGGCCAAGATGGGGAAGCAGCTGAACAGCTGCGCTGCCGACTCGGCATCAATGTGGAGCGTCGTCTCCAGGAAATTGGGCGCATAGCGCTGGAAGGGGAAGATAGCTGAGTAATACAGCACACACAGCATAGCCACAATCCAGAACATACGGCTACTGAATATCTTGCCAAGGTCTGAGATGTGAAATTCCTCATCTGACGATGTTTGGGTGGCGGTGTCGCTGCCGCGCTGCGCATCAAGCTTGCGATCCATAAAGGTGAAGACGGTGTAGGTGATAAGGCCCACCAGCAACAGCAGCGAGCAGAATGCCACCGGAGCCACAAGCGAGGTGTCGAAATGCTTAGATATCATCGGCGCTATCCACATCACGGCAAACACGCCCAGGCGAGCAATGGCCATCTCCAGGCCCATCGCCAAGGCCATCTCCTTGCCTTCAAACCATTTTGCTATGGCCTTTGACACTGTGGTGCCCGCCATCTCACATCCGCAGCCAAAAATCATAAAGCCCAACGAGGCCATCTTGGCGCTGCCCGGGAGGGCTACCCACCAGCTGTCGAGCCAATGACACAGCCCTGTGCCCTGAAACCACTCGGTGATGCCGATGAGCTTGATACCGGCACCTATCACCATCAGCGAGGCCGACAGAACGCCCGTGAAGCGTATTCCCATCTTATCGAGGATGATACCTGCAAATATCAAGAACGCTACAAACACGTTCAAGAAATACTCTGATGCTGCATAGGTGCCAAATGTGCTGCTATCCCATTGCAATTTCTCTTCGATCAACGTCTTAAGCGGCGACATTACATCGACAAACATATAGGCGAAGAACATCATCAGCGCCACCAGCACCAGCGCTGTCCAGCGCGCCCACGCTTTGTCGTTGAGCAATACCTTAATCTCTTTTGTCATTGTGATAAAGTTGTTATTTAGTTATATTTTCCGTTATTGAGTTTGCAAATTTATACATTTTTTGCGAAACATCAGCCATCTCGCATAAATTAGATGGTGATTTGAAGGCCTTGGGCTTTAGTGTTGTGCGCTCAGACGGCATCCTCGGCGCCAAGGTATCGAGCCACGGCCTCGGCACACCGCTCGCCGTCGATAGCAGCCGACACTATGCCACCGGCATATCCGGCGCCCTCGCCGCAGGGATACAATCCCTTCACGGCTACATGGCTCAGGGTGACGCTGTCGCGCGGTATGCGCACCGGCGACGACGTGCGTGTCTCATCGCCGATTAGCACGGCATCATTGGTCAGGAAGCCGCGCGCCTGCCGGCCAAACACCGCAAAGCCTTGCTGCAACCTATGAGCCACGCCCTGAGGCAGCAAGGTGTCAAGACGCGCTGAGATCAAGCCGGGAGCATACGACGAGCGGGGTAGAGTGGCTGACGCCTTGCCCTTGACAAAGTCAAGCATTCGCTGCGCCGGGGCCTGTTGGGTGTCTCCGGAAGCGGCAAAAAAGCGTTGCTCTATGCTTTGCTGATAGCGCATCATCTTCAGCTCGCGCGGCTCGGCATCATCATCTACATCTTCAGGCAGTATCTCCACCACCATGCCCGAGTTGGCCCATTTGGTGCCGCGATTTGATGGTGACATACCATTGACCACAAGCTGGCCGGGAGCGCTCGCCGCCGGAATGACAAAGCCACCCGGGCACATACAAAACGAATACACGGCTCGGCCATCTACGCGCGTGAGCATAGAATACTCAGCCGCGGGCAGATAGCGGCCTCGACCCTCAGGCGAGTGATATTGTATCTTATCTATTAATGCTTGTGGATGCTCCAATCTCACGCCCACGGCTATGCCTTTAGGCTCAAGGGCTATGCCGGCTGACGACAGCATCTCATAGACATCGCGTGCCGAATGTCCGGTGGCAAGAATTACCGGGCCACTATACTCCACGCCGCCATCGGTGCGCACGCCGCTGACCACGCCCGTGGCTGCATCATATACAAGCTCGGTGACTCGCGTGCTGAAATGCACCTCACCGCTGCCGGCTATGATAGTCTGTCGCATAGCTTTTATCACCGATGGCAGGCGGTCAGTGCCGATATGTGGGTGCGCATCAATGAGTATATCCTCCGGGGCGCCATGCTGATGAAACACATTCAGTATCTTCTCCACCGAGCCGCGCTTTTTGGAGCGAGTGTATAGCTTGCCGTCAGAGTAGGCGCCGGCACCACCTTCGCCAAAGCAATAATTGGAATTCGGATCTACTCTGCCTTCGCGATTGAGTGCGGCGAGGTCGCGCAGACGGCTATCCACATCCTTGCCGCGCTCCAAGACCACAGGGCGCAAACCAAGCTCTATCAGACGCAAGGCGGCAAAGAGCCCGCCGGGCCCCGCGCCGACAATTACCACCTGAGGCCTGCCGCTCACATCGCCGTAATGCACCGGTGTGGATATCGTAGCCGCCTTATCTACAGCATCAATATGCACATCTACGGTGAGATTGACCATAACTCTACGATGGCGAGCATCAATAGAGCGCTTGCGTATCTGCATCTTGCGTATGCGGTTGACATCGATATTCAGAGCTGCGGATATCTTAACTTGCAGCCGCATAGGCTCGTATGCGTCTTCCGGCAATAGTTGTAGGGCTATTTGTTGTACCATTGATAGTGTCTTGGTCAATTATATCTATTGCAAAGGTACGCAAAATATCGCAGATTTGTTGTACCTTTGCATTATGATTTATACTGATGCTGAAATGACAGTGTTTGACTCATGGGATCGCGAGCATCTATGGCACCCATACACCTCTACCATAGATCCCTTGCCCACATATAAGGTGGATCGCGCCGATGGCGCTACTATCACACTCTGCGACGGCACCACGCTCATTGATGGCATGTCGTCATGGTGGTGTGTAATTCATGGCTACAATAATCCGCGCCTCAATGCTGCCGCATGCGCCCAACTCGCTAAGATGAGCCATGTGATGTTTGGCGGCTTTACTCACGAGCCGGCAATAGCTCTCGGCAAGGCTCTGCTCTCGGTGGCTCCGCGCGAGATGCACAATATCTTTTATGCCGACTCCGGCTCCGTTGCCGTAGAGGTGGCTATGAAGATGGCGGTGCAATATGCCATCTCTGTTTCCGGCGACCACAAGAAGACCAATTTTGTGACCATACGCCGCGGATACCATGGCGACACATGGAATGCCATGAGCGTCTGCGACCCGGTCACGGGCATGCACGGCGCTTTCGGCTCGGCTCTGCCGATACGCTATTTTGTGCCTTCACCCAAATCTCGTTTTGATGGCGAATGGCATGACGATGACGTTGAGCCGCTACGCGCTGTCCTTGAGGCTCACGCTTCTGAGATTGCAGCCCTGATATTGGAGCCTGTGGTGCAAGGCGCCGGTGGCATGTGGTTTTACCACCCGGAATATCTGCGCCGCGCTCGTCGCCTTTGCGACGAATATGGCGTGCTGCTCATCTTTGATGAGATAGCCACCGGCTTTTGGCGCACAGGCAAATTTTTCGCCTTGGAGCATAGCGGCGTGACCCCCGACATTATGTGCATCGGCAAAGGCCTCACTGGCGGATACCTCACTATGAGCGCCGTGATGACCACCCGCGAGGTGGCTGACGCTATTTCGCGTGGCGAGGCCGGAGTGCTGATGCATGGGCCCACGTTTATGGCCAATCCTCTGGCTTGCGCCATCGCCCTCGAGTCTTTCAATATGCTTGCTGAGCAAGATATGGCCTCGCGAATTGAGCACATACACACCATCATAGCCGAGGAGATTGCCCCGGCAAGGCAACTCACACAGGTGGCCGATGTGCGCTCTATCGGCTCTATTGGCGTCATTGAGACTCGCCGGCCGGTTGATGTAGGGGCTTTCCAACGTGAATGTGTGCGCCGCGGGGTGTGGATACGCCCCTTCGGCCGCAATGTATATATCATGCCGCCTTACGTCATCTCCGATGATCAGCTCAGATTTTTATGCAGGCAAATGCTTGAAATCGTTAAGACTCTCTGACAGCAATGGACATCAAGGCCACTCTCGAAAAATTACATGCTGCAGGCAATTTCCGGCAAATTCCCCCGGTCGAGGCTAATGGCAAAGCTCTGATTGATTTGTCATCAAACGACTATTTGGGCATTGCAGCCGACACCGATCTGTATCGGGAATTTGCGCAAACAGTGTTGCCCGAGCTATTGGCCCGCGGCAACGGAGCTGATATGATGACTTCGTCGGCAAGCCGATTGCTCGCCGCCCGCCAAGAGTGCTATGCCGCTTTTGAGGGCCTGCTTGCCGAGTGCTATTGCCGCGGGGCCTTGCTATTCAACAGCGGTTATCATGCCAACACCGGCATTATCGGGGCGTTGGCCGACAATCGCACTCTGATCGTCGCCGACAAGCTCGTGCACGCAAGCATCATCGATGGCATCAAGCTGTCCGGAGCGCCTTTCGAGCGCTTTCGCCACAATGACTACAACCACTTAGAGCGCCTCCTGGCCGCTAAAGCGCCACAGTATGACAACACCCTCATCATCGCCGAGAGTGTCTATTCGATGGACGGCGACTCAGCTGATATCCAACGCCTCGCCGACATCAAACGCCATACTCCCGGCGCTATATTGTATATCGATGAAGCGCATGGGGTAGGGGTCGCCGGACCTAACGGCCTCGGATTAGTGCAAGCATCAGGCGTGGCTGATGATGTGGATATAGTAATCGGCACCCTGGGCAAAGCGCTCGCCTCGATAGGGGCATTCGCCATCGTCTCTGACCAAATGCGCGATTTCCTGATTAATAGGGCACGCAGCTTTATTTTCTCCACTTCGCTGCCGCCTGTCAATGTAGTCTGGAGCCGCTTTGTTTTCTCAAAAATGCTATATATGGACTCGGCTCGAAGCCACCTCCGCGCCCTTGCAGAGGCATTAGCCAAGGCTATAGGCTCGCCGGTGGTGTCGCACATTCAGCCTCTGATAGTGGGTGATCCCACATTGGCCGTCAAGCTCTCCGACTCGCTATTACAAGTGGGATACAAGGTGTTGCCTATACGCACACCGACGGTGCCACCGGGCACTGACCGCCTCCGCTTCAGCCTCTCTTCCAATCTTCAAATCTCTGACATCGAGCCTCTCCACAATATCCTCGACGCTAATGCAGTATAGATTGCTAAATACAAATAATCTCGAAGGGCATAGCGACTCAAATCCTCGCCTGATACTCTTCTTTGCCGGATGGGCTATGGACGAGAAGCCTTTTGCTCACCTCCACCGTCCGGGATATGACATTGCCGTGATTTGGGATTATCGCAATCTGCACATCGACTGGAGCTTCACTCGTAAATACTCCGAGATATGCATCTTGGCTTGGTCTATGGGGGTATATGCCGCCACAATCACCACCCAAGCCATTGATTATAAGGTGACAGCGCGAATAGCTGTAAACGGAACCACAACCCCTATCGACAACCCCCATGGCATCCCCGAGGCTATATACCATGGC
>JBJEDF010000064.1:0-6392 GCA_051871765.1 Muribaculaceae bacterium | reverse complement strand
GCGCCGCAATTTGTAGGGGCGCAATATTTTGCGCCCGCATCAACCACGCCGCCCACCACGCCCACGTCCACCGCGCCCATCGCGCCGCCCACCGCGTCCGCCGCGCCCACGCACACCACACACACCACGCACACGCCCACCACGCCGCCCACGCGCGCCGTAAGGCCGCGCGCCCCAAGAGCCGCCGCTAACTTCAGGCTGAAAGCCGTCACCACGGCGAGCCTGAAGGGCTCGCTGTGCAATAGCCGGGGGCAAGGTCGCCGGGGGCGACCGCAGCCCTCGGAAAGCATCCCCTACCTAAAAAGTCTGGAAGACGTCACCTTGCCCCACCATCCCCTCCACAATCTCCTGCTAATCAATGATATACACTCACCCATCATATCCCCAATTAGACTAATCTCGCCCTCCGCGCCACCCGCCACGCCGCCCGGCGCGCTCCCACCGCCGCGCCCCGCTCATCCGCCACCACGCCCCCTTAGCGCCGCACTTTCATAAACCCATCCGCCTGCCGGTATGTACTAACCCCATTATCAACCCCTTTTACCCCTTACAATTAACCCGATTATTAACCCTTTAACACAAAAACATACCGGCAGGCCCCGGCGCTTAAATCAAAAAGCCGAATTAATGCCACAAAAATATGCTTTACAACATATTTGCTTGCCAACATGGCTTATTTTCGTACCTTTGCTGTATCAATTCTAATCATACTTACATACTTCAATCCAGGTTTAACAAATTGCCATGAATTACATTGCCAAAATGTGCGCTGTTGCTATGCTTGGCCTTTCTGCCTTGTCTGCTTCAGCGGCTACATTCGTGGGAGATCGCAACGACTTCCGCGACGAGACAATTTATTTTGCTATGACCACTCGTTTCTACGATGGAGACGCATCCAACAACACCCACACTTGGGACTCTTACCCCCTCAACGCAGGTGACCCTCTGTGGCGTGGCGACTTCAAAGGACTCATCCAGAAACTTGACTACATCAAAGCCCTCGGCTTCACTGCTATCTGGATCACGCCCGTCGTGGAGAACGCTTCCGGATATGACTATCACGGTTACCATGCCTCTAACTTCTCTAAGGTGGACCCTCGATACGAAAGCTCGAACTGCACGCTCCAGACACTCATCGATGCTGTCCACGCTAAGGGCATGAAACTTATCATCGACATCGTACTTAACCACACAGGCAACTTCGGCGAGGAAAATCTCTGCAAGCTCTTCAACCGCAACTGGGATGCACCGGCCGACATCAATAAGTCGATGACGCCATTCACCCAGAAAGATGGCGGCAAGCTCCCCGACAACTATGCTTCTCTGACCGGTGGTCTCCAGTATGCTGCTCGTCTGGCGCAAATGAAAAATACCGACGGCGTTAACCACGACACACACAACCACTGGCATCACTTCGGCAGCTTCAACTGGGACGATGACACCCGCTGGTGGGCACAAATAGCCGGCGACTGCGTCGATCTTAACACCGAAAACCAGGCCGTGGCTGACTATCTCGTGGAGTGCTACTCCAAGTTCATCGAGATGGGCTGCGACGGTTTCCGTATCGACACCGGTGGACACATCTCGCGCCTCACTTTCAACAAAAACTTCCTCCCGCAGTTCACCGCTGCTGCCGAAAAGTACAAGGCAAAACGCAACAACGGCCCATTCTTCATGTTTGCCGAGGTATGCTCGCGCGACCGCAACGTCACCTATCGAAACCACGACAACCTTTCGTGCTACTTCTACACCTGGAAGGAAACTAAAGACTACGCGTGGGACACAAGCACATCATCGTGGGACAACGTTGTGGTGATGGAAGGCGAAAAAGGATCGCACACAAACGTCACATCGGTGGACCGCTTCGCCTCTGACTATGTGGGTGAGCACAGCGACAACCGCACATCTGACAATGCCTTCCTCAATGGCAATGCATACCACACACCCGACCGCTCGCAGTACTCGGGCCTCTCGGTTATCGACTTCCCTATGCACTGGAACTTCCGCACCGCCGCCGAGGCGTTCACTGTAAAGAGCGGCGATAAGTATTACAACGACGCTTCTTACAATGTGGTGTATGTCGATTCTCACGACTATGCCCCCGACGGTGCACCGGAGAGCCAGCGCTTCGCACAGAGCCAAGACACCTGGGCCGAAAACCTCTCGCTGATGTTCTCTTTCCGTGGCATTCCCTGTATCTACTACGGTTCGGAGATTGAGTTCCGCAAGGGCAAGACCATCGACGGAGACCCCAACCAGTTCCCCCGCTCTGAATCTGGACGCGCTTATTTCGGCGGATACATCAAAGGCAGCATCAACGTCACTGACTTCGCTACATACTCCGGCGCTACCGGCAACATCGCCGCTACGCTGAGCCACCCCCTCGCAATGCACATCCAGCGACTCAACAAAATCCGCGCTGCAGTGCCCGCGCTACGCAAAGGCCAGTATTCTACCACCGGATGCTCAGGCAGCTTCGCCTTCAAACGCCGCTACACCGACGCCACTACCGACTCCTATGCCCTCGTCACAATCTCTGGCAACGCCACATTCACCGGCATCGAGAATGGTACATACACTGACGTTATCACCGGCGACGTAAAGACCGTCACCAACGGCTCTCTCACAGCTACTTGCTCAGGCAAGGGTAATATGCGCATCTATGTGCTCAGCACATCGCTAACGAAAGCACCCGGCAAGATTGGCGAAGACGGCAAATACCTCTACAACACTTCAGCGGCATCTGTCACTCAGAAGGCCTACGATGGCACACAGGAGGAAAAGACTGACGATGGCACTCTCCCCGAAGACGTCGGCCCCGTTGGTCCTATCGAAGAACCTGACGAGCCTATCACTCCGTCGATGGCAGAGGGCGAGAACGCCGTGTTCTTCGAAAACTCTTCTGACTGGAGCGGCGTCATCAACTGCTACGCTTGGGGCGATGGCAACAACTACACCGGCAGCTGGCCCGGACAGGCTGCTACCTATCTGGGCAACAAGGTGTGGAAATTCACTTACACCGGCTCCGGCATGATACCCGATGGTGCAGGCCTGATCTTCAACAACGGCTCTTCGCAGACCGGTGACCTCGAATGGGTCAACGGCGGTTACTACAACGCCAATGGTTATGTCAAGACTATCGAAGGAGCAGGCGAAGTGAAGCCTAACCCCGATCCCGACCCGCAGCCCGGTGACCTCTCTGACGGTAAATACACCGTATATTTTGACAACTCTTCGTCAAGCTGGGGTAATGTCAACGTATATATCTGGGATGAGGGCAACAGCAACAAGCAAATCGCCGGCGCTTGGCCCGGTACGGCCGTCACAGAGAAGGACCCCGAAAAGGGCTACTTCAAGTACTCGTTTGAGTACTCCGCAGCTAACTCTAAGCTAATGATTATCTGGAACAACGGCTCCACTCAGACATCTGACCTCGAGCTTAAGAACAACGCTGTATATACATCTTCGGGTTACAAAGAAGACTACTCCGGCGTCAAGACTCTCGCCGCTGACTTCTCTAACCTGCAGATTTATGCCCGCCGTGGAGAGCTGATCGTCATCAGCGACTGCGACATGACGCTGCCCGTAGTCCGACTCGATGGCACGGTAACTACCGTCACCATCCACACCGGATTTAACTCGATAGCTCTGCCATCAGGCTTCTATATCGTGGCTAAAAACAAGGTGATGCTCTAAGACACGGCCCCGACTGACCGTGGCGCTTCGCCATCATTTTCTTCCGCCCCCTGCTTGGCTTTCGCCTTCAGCAGGGAGCGGTCGCTTTCGTCATGAGCCATCCGTAATGCCGTATTTTTAATTTTTGCCCCGTTTTTTTACATTTGTTAATCGACTCGCCCGCTGCTCTATACTATTGCTACAAAAATATGCTGTAAAACATATTTCTGCATAACACTCTAATAATCAAATCTATACAGCATCGTTTTTACAACACATCATCACCGTTAGCAAATTTTATCACAAAAAAAATTCCTTTTTACCCAAATAATCGCTAACTTTGGTCAAACCAAAAATGAGGAATTAAAGATTTTAACATTTGGCTATGCAGCAGCAAACATTCATCATCATCAAGCCCGGAGCCATACAGCGAGCACTCGTCGGTGACATCATCACCAGATACCAGCGCAAAGGCCTCCAGATTGTGGCGCTTAAGATGATGCAGCTGTCTGAGGATATCCTCCGTGTGCACTACGCTCACCTCGTGGATAAGCCCTTCTTCCCAAGCCTCCTGCGCTCGATGATGGCTTCGCCCGTTATCGTCGCTGTCCTCAAAGGCGACGACGCTATCGAGGTGGTCCGCACACTATCCGGAGCCACTAACTGCCGCAAAGCTCTTCCCGGCACAATCCGTGGCGACTTCGGCATGAGCTCGCAAGAAAACATCGTTCACTCGTCGGACTCGCCCGAAAACGCTGCCGCCGAGATCGCACGTTTCTTCTCGCCCGACGAAATCTTTGACTACCCCATAACCAATATTTCTTCAATATACGCTCCCGATGAGCGATAACTTCTAAGCGATAACAATAATCAAAAATGTCTCTCCTTGGAAAATTAAGTGCAATTTTGGTATCAGCAGCGACCTTAGTCGTTGCTTCATCGGCAGCTGATGCGCAGACCGTGAGACTCCCCGGTCAGCACAACGCTCAGCACCAAGACCTCCTCGCACACCAAAACAACGCGGGCCTAAAAGTTGACAACACCACAAAGTATATGGAGCAGCTCTTCGAGGAAGAAGAAGAGCCCGAACACGATATCTACACCGAAGGCTGGGAGAGCCAATACGTCAACTGCTACAACGGCATGGCTGTGCCGCAGACCGCTAAAATCAACGTGGCCAAGTACCACATGCCACACCCCGGTTATGTAACATCGCCTTACGGATACCGCCGACGCTTCCGCCGAATGCACAAAGGCATCGACCTCAAAGCTAACACCGGCGACACCATACGAGCCGCCTTCGACGGCCGTGTGCGACTCACAAAATACGAGCGCAAAGGATACGGATACTACGTGGTAATCCGACACACCAACGACCTCGAAACCGTATATGGCCACCTCTCAAAATTCCTCGTTGACGAAAACCAATACGTTCGCGCCGGCGACCCCATTGCACTCGCCGGCAACACCGGACGCTCCTTCGGCTCGCACCTCCACTTCGAGACACGCTACATGGGCTACGCCATCAACCCTGCCGCCATCTTCGACTTCGCCAACCAGACCACGCACACCGACATATACGTGTTTGACAAAAACACCTACATGAACGCACGCAACTTCTCGCCCGACGAATACGACCGCTATGCTCAAGAGTACAAACGCACCCACAAAGTGGAGTACGGCTCATCAAAGTCATCTTCGTCTAAATCATCTAAGGGCAGCAAGTCCTACAAAGTGCGCAAAGGCGACACCCTCAGCCGCATAGCCTCGCGCAACGGCACCACCGTGCAGAAGCTATGCAAGCTAAACGGCCTCAAGACCACTTCCAAGCTCAAACCCGGACAATCAATCAAAGTAAAATAAACAGCCAAATCGAGAATCAAGGCCCCGGGTACACGCGAGTGCGCCCGGGCCTGCTGTTTTATCCCCCCCACTCTCTCAAAACATTATTATGGGGATACCTCGGATACACTCCCGCAGAATGTAGAATAGAACCACATTCAATAGATATTGATAATGGCAACCCACTCTAAAGATACGAAGTACTCAAAGCAGCACATACAAAACGAGCCGCCACGGGCGCGCAATCAGCCGCCGGCAGATGTTGCCTGACAACGCCACGCAAATGTGCATATAGGGGCGCAATATTTTGCGCCCCTACAAGTTGTGGCATTGATGGTGTTGTGGCGATGCGTGGCACGCATATCAGCCGGAGGCTGATGTTGCCTGGAAGGCAAAACCACAGCGGCTGTCAAGCCGCTGTGCATTAGCCGGGGGCGGAGCCCTCGGTTGGCGTCAGCATTTTCATAAAGCCTGAAAGGCGACACCTTGCCCCTCGCAAACGATTGTTAATCAAAAATATAAGCCCTGCTAAAGTAGCCAAGGTGGCGTCTTTGCAGACTTTTTGCGTAGGGGCCGGGATCCGGGGGCTGATGTTGCCTGGAAGGCAAAACCACAGCGGCTGTCAAGCCGCTGTGCATTAGCCGGGGGCGCAAGCCCTCGGTTGGCGTCAGCATTTTCATAAAGCCTGAAAGGCGAAACCTTGGCTACAATAGCAATGCTTATTTGTTGATTAGCAAATGTTTGCGAGGTGCACCCGCGATGGGCGCGGTGGCGATTGGGCTAATTGGGGCGAGGTTGGATGTGTGGGCAATATATTGATTTATTACTGTCCGCTAAACTATTTTGAAGGCAGATGAAAAATTTGGGCTGGCTCC
>JBJEDF010000063.1:0-29463 GCA_051871765.1 Muribaculaceae bacterium | reverse complement strand
GGAGCAACGCCATCAATATCAGTGAAAGAATATGTCTTTTCATTGTTTCGAGTATTGTGAGTGTGCTGTAGATTAGTTATAGGGGACAAGCTTGGCACGGCTCAGGTGAGCATCGAAATACAGTTTGTATTTGCCGGTGACAGCCACGGTAGGCTTAATCCAGAGGTCCTTGGCGCGAGTGCCGGTCCATGCGGGGTTGGTGAAGTTGCCATAGTAGCCGATGATTTCGGGGTCGTCCTCATTGTCGGCACGCCAGGTGCAATAGTTCCACCAGCCGTCCTGATGATAGTTGTGGATGATGAATGCCATGCGATATCCGGCATCGAGCGACAGCGGCGTGTCGAGCCAGAAGCGGTGGGGATTGTCGGGGTCTTGAGTGAAGCGATCCACGCTGCGAGGATTGTCAGTCATATATCCGAAGTAGAATTCGCCGTACTCGGAGCCGTTCTCCCAGATATCCATCTCGTAAGAGCCGAAGGGGTGAGGTATCGGGTCGATGGCCTCCTCAACAGAATAGGTGTCGATGGTGATGTCGCCGGTGGCGATGTTGAAGCGGAAGTGATAGTACACCTTGGCTTGGTCGAGCACGATAGGCTGAGCCACTGCGGGGTCAGAGACGAGGCGGTTGCTGTCGTTGGGGTCAAGACCGAAGCAGATAGGTGTGAAGTCAGTGCGCTGCGGGATAAAGAATATCTTGGTGCCGGCGGTGGCATTGTAGTAGCGAGCGTCATAGAGGTATTCGCCCACGTGGTCGATGAGCATCGGCACACCGAAGACGTCGCTATTGAGCTCGGCGGCAGTCTCCACATCGCTGAGCCACATCTTGCTGAAGTCAGGCATATTGCTTACATTAATCTTGGAGAGACGCTCCACGGTGTTGCCGGCGAGGTCAGTCACCGTCACTGTCATGGCGTAAGTAGCCATAGCCGAAGGCACGGTGAGAGTCTCCTGGAAGGTGTAAGTAGTGGGGTCGGCAAACTCGGTCACCTCTTTGAGGTAAGACAGCTCGTCGATAGCCACCTTGACAGATGCGAGACCACGGTTGTCGGTAACGGTAAATGTGACGTCGAAAGTGGGATTTTCCTTAATGAGCACTGTCATCTCCTCGGGAGGAGCGATAGTGAACACGGGGGCCACGAAATCGCCGTCCATCGAGATTGACACTTTCTCTGTTGTAGCCTTATCAGCCACGTCGATAACGGTCACCTCCACGACAAAAGCATCGCCCACCTCGTTGGTCTCGGTGGTAAACTGGTAGTCAAGGTCATACTCCTTGAGGGGCTCCTCATAGATGCCTATGATATCTATTGTCTTGTCGAGATAGAGCGCCGGGCACTTCAGGTTGATACTCTTGATGCCGTCGGCATCAGCGATTTTGCCTTTGATGTGGAAGGTGCGACCCACCTCTGATTGGATATGCGAGGCTTCGAGGGCTATCGTCGGGGCATTGCCATCGACCACGGGCCAATCGCCGTTGTCGTCGTCACATGCCGTCGTCATACCGAGAAGCGCCAGTGCGCATAGTCCGCTGAGAACTGATAATCTTACGTTCATTATCATTATCGGTAAAAGATTTAGGGGTTAAAAAAATTTTAAAATGGTAAATTATGCTGCAAAAATAGAGATAATGCGCGCGATAAGCCGCCGTTTTCTCGTCATCTGAACATCATTTTTCGGCAAAATAGCTTTGATGCACGATTTTAAGCGAAGAAATGACTAATTTTGTGCTAAAAGAATTCATCTAACGCCATTACACCTATATCTATAACCATGAAGCAGCGAGCGATAGCTATATATGTGGCTATGCTGGTAGGCACAGCCGGCCTGTCGGCGACAGACACCAACAGCCGGCCTATGCACTTTGCCGCCGAGCAGCGATTGTCAAACAACTATGTGATGGGCATCGCCCAAGACCGCTATGGCTTTGTGTGGGTATCCACAGAGTCAGGTCTCAACCGCTTTGACGGACTCAGCTTCAAATCATTCACCAAGCTCAACTCCGCGTTGCCCGCCAATGAGCTCAACGGCATCTGCTATGATGACACCGACAATGCGCTGTGGGTTGCCACTCAGCGCCATGGCTTGTGTCGTATTGACTGCGACAGCTACCAATTTACAAATTATGTGCATCAAAGCAACGATGCCGACTCGCCGGCCAGCGATGGCGTCACCGATGTGACGCGCGCCGGCGATGGCAACATCTATGTAGCCACCTACACTGACGGCCTCGACTACTACAACAAAAAGACGGGTCAATTTACCCACTACAACACGCGCACCACCCGCGGCTGGCCCAACGATCAGCTATGGTGCGTCACCGACGATGGCACGGGCAATGTATATGTGGGGCATGTCAACGCCGGCCTCACCGTGTTCAACCCCTCCACCGGCTATGTCAAAAACTATCGCGCCGCCACCTCCGGCCTCCCTGATGACCAGGTGAGATGCGTCTATGTGGATAAGCGCGGCCATGTGTGGGTAGGCTCAAACGGCGGCCTGTCGCTATTTAATCCCGAGCGCGGCTCTTTTGTCACCTACAGCCACGACAGCGCCAACCCCCGGTCGCTGCTCTCCAACACGGTGTATGACGTGTGCCTCACCGATGACGACAAGCTGTGGGTGACGACCGAAAACGGCGGCGTGAGCATCCTCGATGCCAAAGACATAGGCAACACGGCGGCGCGCTTCACCAACCTCGCCATGCGCGAGGGCAACAACAGCCGCGGCATCTCAAACAAGACGGCGCGCTGTGTGTTTCAGGACTCCTTTGGCAATGTGCTGATAGGCACTTATGGCGATGGCATCGACGTCTTCAGCAAGCGGCGCATGCCCTTCACCCTCTACGACACCACCACCAAGCCATTCGATATCAGCTACACCGCCGTGATGTCGCTGTGCATGGCCGACAGCACCCTATATGTAGGCACTGACGACGGCGGCATCGACGTGATCAACACCGGCGGGCGCATAGCCACTTACGATAACACCAACTCGGCGCTACGCGACAATGCCGTGCTCGCATCGATAGCATCGACTGAGGGGTATCTGCTCTTCGGCACTTACACCGGCCAGGTGGTGCGGCTCGACAAGGCCTCACATCGCATGACCACGGTGGCCCTCTCGCCGTCAACCGATGTAAGATGCTTTGCACAGCTCGCCGACGGACGCATCGCCATAGGCAACGGCTACGGCATCGCCATCTACGACGGGCGCCACGGCAGCATCACCAAATACTACCAAGCAGAGGGCAAGCTGCGCGAGACATGGGTCAGAGCGCTGCTCGATGATGGCCGCGGACACTTGTGGGTAGGCTCGTTCGGCGACGGCATCTCGGTGTATGAGCTATCCACAATGCGGCGGCTCAAGACCTTCAGCTCAGGATCCGGATTAAACACCAACACCATCAATCACATGGTCCTCGGCCGCAACGGCAATGTGTATGCAGCCACCGACGATGGTCTCGTGGTAATATCACCGTCACTGCAGATTACGCGCATAATTACCACCAGTGACGGCCTCGCCAATGCCGGCGTGCGCTCTTTGGTATTTGACAACAGCGGCACCCTGTATGCCGGCACTGCCACGGGTGTGAGTGTGCTATCACCCACACTTGAGGTGGTGGGCAATTATGGCATGGGCGATGGCCTCTCGGGCGGCGACTTTGCCTGCAGGTGCGTGGCTAAAGAGCCTTCGGGCAATATCTTCTTTGGCTCGCACTATGGGCTGTGGCGCTTTGACCCGCAATCCACTACATCGGCCGTCAAGGCACGCAAGGTGGTGGTGAGCTCGTTTATGGTATATGGCTACGCCGATGAGCCTCCGCGCGAGATATATGTACATGATGGCGCCACGGTAGAGCTGCCCTACAATGAGAACACATTCAAGATGCGCCTCGGAGTGCTTGACGCCTCGGTAGCGGGGCTGATGGAGTGCCGCTACAAACTCGACGGCTTTGACTCACGATGGGTGCAGGTAGGCATCGATGATGCCATATCATTTCGCAACATACCTCCCGGCTCCTACAAGATAGTGATACGCTCAAAGATACGCAACCACTCCGCCACCGAGGCCGAGACGGTGATACCCATCGTCATCAAGCCGCCGATCTACGCCACCTGGTGGGCCAAGCTGCTGTATGTGCTGATCAGCATCGCCGTGGTGCTGGCAACAGTGCTCTTCTACAAGAAACGCCTGGCGCTGGAGTATGCCCTCACCCTCGAGCGCAAGAACAACAGCCGGCAGCATGAGCTAATGGCAGAGAGGATGCGCTTCTTCACCAACATCACCCACGAGCTGCGCACACCCCTGACACTCATCATAGGCCCTCTGGAGGATTTACTCGCCGACAAGGGGCTGTCGGCACGCATAACGCAGAAAATCTCGGTCATCCATAAGTCGGCATCGCGCCTGCTCGAGCTAATCAACACGATACTCGAGTTTCGCAAGACCGAGACCCAAAACCGCGAGCTGAAAGTGGCCTACGGCGACCTGGCGCAAGTGGTCAACGATATAGGCACTCGCTATAGCCAGCTCAACACCAACACGGCGCTGCAAATCACCACACGCGTGGAGCACGACAGCGACGACGGCGCCGATGATGGCTACAAGCTATGGTTTGACCGCGATGTGGTGTATATGATTATCGACAATCTGATGTCAAACGCCTGCAAGTACACCGCCGACGGCTCAGTGGTGCTGTCGCTGCGCCACACCTCCGAGTCGGGAGTGCCATTCACCGAAGTGATGGTTCACGACACCGGGCTGGGGATAAGCTCGGAGGCCTTGCCGCGCATTTTCGACAGATATTACCGCGACGGCAACAGCGAGCAGCGCCTCGGCACCGGCATAGGCCTCGCTCTGGTATATAACCTGGCTAAGATACACGAGGGCGAAATCTTTGTGGAGAGCGAGCTGCACCGCGGCACCACCTTCCGCTTCCGCCTGCGCACCTTCAACACCTACCCCGACGCCACACGCCTCAACAGCGCCCCGGCATCGTCAGTATCTGCCGCCGCCGGCAAGGCCGACAGCCACAAGAGCGACCACGGCTATTCACAGCCCACTGATGCCAAGCCCCTGGTGCTCATAGTGGAAGACAACATTGACATCATCAACTATGTGTGCGAGACGCTCGCCGATGACTACTCGGTGATCAGCGCCATAAATGGTGCCGATGGCCTCGCCAAAGCGCGTCATGAAAAGCCAGATATGATAATCACCGACATTATGATGCCACAAATGGACGGCATCGAGATGGTCAAGGCCCTCAAGGCTGATATCGACACCTCGCATATCCCCGTGGTCATCATCACGGCAAAGACCACCACTGAGGCTCGTATCCAAGCCTATCAGGCCGGTGCCGACTCGTTCATCACCAAGCCTTTCTCGTCATCATTGCTGCGCTCACGCCTCAGCAACTTGCTGAATATGCGCCACCGCCTTGCAGCGGCCACCCTCGCCCAAGAGCCGCAGCCACAAGCGCCCGATGCCGCGACAGAAGCCGCTACGGGCATCATTGTATCAGCCTTCAGCGCCGCCGACAATGAATTCTTGCAGAAGGTGAAGGACATAATTCACGCCAACATATCCAACGACGGCCTCGACGTGGGCTTCATAGCTGACAAGATGTATATGAGCCACTCCACGCTATACCGCAAAGTCAAGGCAGTGACGGGGCTGTCGGTGGCGGGGCTGGTGCGCAAACTGCGAGCACGCCGCGCCGGCGAACTGCTGGCCGAGGGCAGCCACACCGTGTCAGAGGTGGCATATATGGTGGGCATGAGCAGCCTCGGCAACTTCCGCCAGTGCTTCAAAGAGGAGTTTGGCATCTCACCCTCGGAATATATCAAGAACGCCCGTTAGCCGCCGACTAAAAAACTACGGTTTATATGCTAATACGTTAAAAAATCGGGGATTTGTGACGGAGTGGCGGGTTTTATTTCGCGCATTGCAAAGTTTTTTGTAATTTTACACACTGATTAAAAAAGCGTTAGAAATATGGACCTACTTGAAATATTACGTGTCGATTATCCCGGGGTTAGCGAAGACTCAGCACGCGCGCTGCAAGATGTGGCCGTGACGGTCACCGTCAAGAAGATGGACTACCTCGTGGAGCAAGGCAAGCGTTCAAATCACATATATTTCATCACCGGAGGCCTGTTTCGCGGCACCGCATTGTACAACGGGCAGGAAGATACGCTGCTCTTCGGCATCGCCGGAGACCCGTTTGCCTCGGTGCACTCGCTTGTCAACGGCGAGCCGGCTCAATTTTCGATGCAGGCTCTTGAGGACTCGTCGGCGCTGGCTGTGACGTTCAGCGACTTCCGCAGGCTCATCGACGAGAGGCCCGACCTGATGCGCTGGTGGAGCACGGTGCTGCTGCTGCAAGTGTATTGTCTGGAGCGCCGCTATGTGTGGATAGGCACCTGCGATGCCACACAACGCTACAAGACGATGCTCAAGATACGCTCGTCAATCATCAATCGCATACCGCTGAAGTATGTGGCGCAATATCTCAACGTCACGCCGGAGACTCTCTCGCGCATACGCGCCAAGATTGCCAAAGAGTAAAGGCGCCGCCGCGGAGGGCTGCTTACCATCCGCCGGAAGCGCCGCCACCACCGGTCATACCGCCACCGAAACCGCCGCCGATAGAGCCGCCGCCACCGCCACCTGAAAATCCACGGCCTAACGCTGCAGCGCCCACAGCGGCGCCCACGGCAGCTGCATCGGCCACCTTGGGGATTTCATACTCTACATACGACACTTTGCCGCAATGGCTGCACTTGTATTGGCGCAGCCCGCGACCCACGGCCGTGGTGGTGGGCTGCTTGACGATGCGCTCTGACATCAGCTTGGCGGTGGTGAAGTGGCATACCTCGCACTCCTTGTAGAGCGTCTGCGGGTTTTTGTATGCTATGATTTCAGTCTCGCCACACTTAGGACATAGCCACACATCATAGTCAACGGATTTGAGGCGCTCCTCCCGGTCTTGCCCGGCGGAGAGATAGTCATTGTCATGCTCCTCATCTACTTTGTGCATCATAGTGCCGCAACCGCGGCACTTGCGGGGCTTATCACGCCACTCCTTGAGCTTTGACAGCAGCGGTATCAAGCCTATCAGGGCTATGCCGAGGGTGAAGATTGACAATATTTTGAGCGGCGAGCGCCAGCGCACCATAGTGTCATACTTCTCGCGGTCAGAGAGGTTGCGCACTCCGCGTAACTTGACGAAGAACACCAGCAAGGGCACCACGGCGATGAGAGCAGCGAGATAAAACAGCGAGGTCAAAAGCCCCTCGTCATCATCAGCATCGCCGACGCCTAACTCTGACCGCAACTCGGCAGCGGCCACGGAGTCGGTGAGCAGAGTGTGGACATTGCGGGCGGCAAGCACGCAGCCGCCGTCAAAATCGCCCTCCTTGAACAGCTCGAAACTGCGGCGAATGATGCGGCCGCACAAGATATCGGGCATCACGCCCTCCACACCATAGCCGGTGCGTATCACTCCGCGGCGAGCATCTTTGGCCACGAGGATGAGCACGCCATTGTTGTTGTCGCTCTTGCCTAAGCCCCAGAGGTTGAAGAGCTCGGTGGAGAAGGCATCGACATCGGCCGGGTCCATATCGCCGATGACCACCATCATAGCCTCGGCGGTAGATGTGCGGCGCACGTCAGAGAGTAGGCTGTCAATCTGCATCTGCGCTTGCGGCGAGATGATGCCGTCAGGGTTGCTGAGATAGCGTGTGCGGTCTTGGAGCTGCACGTTGGGCACCTCGGCGGGCGTGTATGTCTTGGCATAGGCGCCGATGTGGCATATCGTCAGTGCTGCCACCGAGCAGCACACTGTTGCGATGGCGGCGATGCTGCGCCACGCTTTGGCGGCAAGGCCGTCAGTCTTTACCGGTGAGTATTTTGCGTATGTCATGTAGCTTGGTAAGGGCTTCTAAGGGGGTGAGTCTATTGATATCAATACCAATGATTTCATCGCGCACCTGAGCCAGCACCGGGTCGTCAAGCTGGAAGAACGACAGCTGCATGCCCACGGGCGCATCGATTTTGACATCGGCGGGCGCCACAGATGCCGTGCCTGAGTCGGCACGTTGCGCTGCCGATTCGAGCTGATGCAGCACATCGTTGGCTCGGCTGACTATCGAGGCCGGCATACCGGCAAGCTTGGCCACATGGATGCCAAACGAGTGCTCTGAGCCACCGCGCTCGAGCTTGCGCAAGAACACTACCTTGCCGTCAATCTCGCGCACCGACACATTGTAGTTGACGATGCGGGGGTGAGTGCGCTCCATATCGTTGAGCTCGTGATAGTGAGTGGCAAAGAGCGTCTTGGGGTGCATATCGCCATGGTCGTGGATATGCTCCACGATGGCCCACGCTATGGAGATGCCATCGTAGGTGGAGGTGCCGCGCCCCAGCTCGTCAAAGAGGATGAGAGAGCGCCGGCTCATATTGTTGAGGATGGAGGCAGCCTCGTTCATCTCCACCATGAAGGTGGACTCGCCCAGCGAGATATTGTCGGAAGCTCCCACGCGAGTGAAGATTTTATCTACTACGCCGATATGGGCGCTGTCGGCAGCCACAAAGCAGCCTATCTGAGCCATTATCACATTGAGAGCTGTCTGGCGCAGCAGCGCCGACTTACCCGACATATTGGGGCCGGTAATCATCATGATTTGGCACTTCTCGTTGTCGAGCTCCACATCATTGGCGATATAAGGCTCGCCGGGCGGCAACTCGCGCTCAATGACGGGGTGGCGCGCCGCTTGCAAGCGCAGTGTCAGGCCATCGTCAACCGTGGGGCGCGTGTAGTGATTAGCGGCGGCCACGCGCGTGAAGGCGTTGAGCACGTCGAGGCGCGCTAACAGCTCGGCATCGAGCTTGAGCGCAGGGATGTATGCAGCCACAGCAGCCACCAAGGCGGCATAGAGGCGGTCTTGTATCACCACTATCTTGTCTTGCGCGCCGAGGATTTTGTCTTCGTATTCTTTGAGCTCCTGGGTAATATAACGCTCGGCATTGACCAGCGTCTGCTTGCGTATCCATTGCCCGGGCACTTTGTCCTTATGGGCATTCGTGACCTCAATGTAATATCCAAACACATTGTTGAAGCCGATTTTCAGCGATGGGATGCCCGTGGCCTCTATTTCGCGCGCCTGCAGCTTCATGAGATAATCCTTTCCGCTGTAAGCGATATCGCGCAGCTCATCGAGCTCAGCATCGACGCCGGCGGCAATCACATCGCCACGAGAGGTGGCATTGGGGGTGTCTTCTCTTATTTCGCGGCTGATGCGGTCGCGTATGGTGGGGCAGGCATTGAGCTGATCGCCTATGGCCTTGAGAGCGGGCAACCCCGAGCCTACACACACGGCGGCGATAGGCTCGATGGCGCTGAGGGCATTGCGCATCTGCAGCATCTCGCGCGGCAGGATACGCCCCGATGCCACCTTGGCCGCCAATCGCTCCAGGTCGCCTATGCCTTGCAGCATCTCACACAGCGCGGTGCAGTCATCAGGAGTGCGGAAGAAGTGCTCCACCACATCGAGGCGGTCATTGATGGCCTGCGGGTCCTTGAGCGGAAACAGCAACCATCGGCGCAGCTTGCGGCTGCCCATAGGGGTGACCGTGCGATCTATGACGCCCAGGAGGCTCTTGCCATCTTCGTCGAGGGGCTGCAGCAGCTCCAGGTTGCGCACCGTGAAGCGGTCGAGGCGCACATAGCGTTCCTCCTCGATGCGCGATATCGAGTTGATATGCTGTATCTTGGTGTGCTGCGTGAGGTCGAGATAGTGCAGGATAGCACCGGCGGCGATGACGGCATCGGGCATGCGCTCTATGCCAAAGCCTTTGAGCGATGACGTCTCAAACTGCTTGAGCAGACGCTCGTTGGCAGCATCGAGAGTGAAGAGCCAATCGTCAAGCTCAAAGGTGAGATAGCGCTCTGTCATAGCCTCCTCAAAGCGCTGCTTCAGGCCTCGCTGCAACAGCACCTCCTTGGGCGACATATTGGCCATGACCTTATCGACATAGTCAGCCGAGCCCTCGGCAGTGAGAAACTCGCCGGTGCTGATATCCAGGAAGGCGACGCCCGTGGAGCTCTTGCCGAAATGCACGGCAGCGAGGAAATTGTTCTCGCGATGCGACAGCACATTGTCGTTGAGCGCCACGCCGGGGGTCACCAGCTCGGTGATGCCTCGCTTGACGAGCTTTTTGGTGGTCTTGGGGTCCTCGAGCTGCTCGCAGATGGCCACACGCTTGCCGGCGCGCACCAATTTGGGCAGATAGGTGTCGAGAGCGTGGTGAGGAAAGCCGGCCAGCTCCACGTGCTGAGCGGCGCCATTGGCGCGGCGAGTGAGCGTGATACCCAAAATCTCCGAAGCCACAATGGCATCGTCAGAAAAAGTCTCGTAAAAATCGCCCACACGGAAGAGCAACACCGCATCGGGATGCTTGCGTTTCATCTCGAGGTATTGCGACATCAGCGGTGTTTCAACGATTTTCTTTGCCATAGTGGCAAAGTTACAAAATCTTCTCCAATCTACAATAAAAAACGACAATCGGCGCCCCTCTTTCCGCCCTTTTTAGCTTATCACTACCGACTTATATACCTTGACCATATATAAAACGCTGCGGCGCCATGATGAGAATTAAAAAACTATGCCCAACATCATTACAAAAACAACTCGTTGCAAAAGCCCAATCGCCCGGCTCTACGCTACAATGGGGGTTGGGCATAGATGTCTAATAGGTCGATTATATTGCCTTGCCTTACCCTTCTCGACCTAATGGTGGCTGTATTGGGGAGTTCTTGCTCTACTATAGAATTTAATCTGCTTTGGAAATCGGATAATTCAATTTGGCCCTCTGTATATTTCTCTCTAAAGAAATCATTGAGGATTTCGACGGCCTTGTGATAGGCAGTCCCATTACATTGTAGTTTCTCAGAGGCTCTTAAGACGAAGGTCTGTTCTTCATCGGATAGCCGGCGCAAATCCACGACCAATCCTTTGTTTAGATCATTGGGCTCAAATTTAACCAAACCATTGCCGTACTGGCGAGAGTTGTCGAGGAATATTTCTTTTGCGATATCGGTAACAAGATATGCAAACAAAATGTCGGTATCAATTGAGCTAACGTTATATACACAATGAAATGTGGTAAGATTATACACGCCGGCTTTGTTCCTTATAAAACGCAAGCCACTGCGACTAAAAACAGACACCCAGATAGGTGAAGGCTCTCTCCTTTCGAGAGCATACCAAGGATTTCTGCAAGCCGTGAGATACCTTGTATTTACGCCATTATCTTCGCCTATGCTTATATAGTTTTTTACATGCCTATCATCGGGATTGGCGCATGCATTGAATAGATATACAGCTCTGTCTTTCTGCGCAATAACCTCGAAATCGCGGTCAGTAAAGATAGGATTTTGCACATCGACGGCATGACAAATACAGCGATGAAAGCAATATTCCGGAATGCCATATTCGTCAATCTTTGACGGCTTGAAAGTAAAATAGCTATTAGCCCCGGTAGCAATACCTCTTGTCACTTTAGCGAAGGTAGAGAAAGGCACCAAATGGCTGTATTTGCTGCTATTACTCTCCTCGTAATAAGCCTTCCATTTTGTCGATGCATCAAGCGCATCAGCCTTATATTCCACATAATTGTCCATCGATGAGTCCAGCTGATTTATCCCTTTGACGAGAGAAAACCTCACGTGATGTATAGCGCTATCACTCCGCTCGCACAACACGATGCAAGCCGTCGTCAGAGCTTCGTCAAATGCACAGGCTGTAAAATCGACCACAATAATATGCCGCAATGTATGGCTCTGAATAAGAGCGCGCTTCACCTCTACGCCATAATCAGAGTTCAAAAATTCTGATGGCACAATATACGCTAATCTGCCACCATCGTCAAGCTGAGCTATGGATTTCAGCAAAAACAGCGTGTACATATTAGTAAAGCCATTGAGTTTTATACCCAGATGATTATTGACATCGGCAATGTATTTGGAATTGTCATAATCATGAAATTTCAGATATGGCGGATTGCAGACTATAGCATCATATTTACAATTCCAGTCACTTGAAAAGTAGTCATCATTGGATAGGTTAACGCCGGAAGGCCGTGCCGCCACAGCGCTCGCAAAGATACAAGGGTCCAGCTCATAAGCGTCAACAGAGATATCACCGAGCCGAGCGAGCATACGCGAGAATACACCTAAGCCATATGCCGGCTCAAGGGCATGCCTTTTCTGCTTGCCCTGCACTACCCACTGACACATAAACGCCGCAATACGTTCAGGCGTAAAGAACTGACCGTACTGTTTGCGATGCGTCAACGACACCGATGTAATATAGCGCTGCTCAAGTGTCATCATTTTAAAGCTTTATACCAAACAAAGACTCAAAATTATGCGAGTCAAGAGATGCTTCACCGCCGTCAAATTTCACATAGAATAGCAATCTGCCTTTTTTGAGCTCTTTTCTTACGCTATGATGATCAGGCTCTATCACTTTCTCTGCAAGACAAATGCCATTATGCGAAGGGATTTTAATCGTTGTCTTATTCTGGTTTTTTATATCCTGTTCTATGTAATATTTCTTGTCTTCCAATTCCGGGGTCGAAATGAGTTCTAAGATATGCCGGAATGAGATGCCATATACTCTATCAAAGAAAACCTGGACATAGAAGTGAGGGACATTGTATGTATTAATCCATTTGTGCACCACTTTTATATCCTCAACTTTGGGAGTAATGGACAACGAATTGCGCTTCTGAATAATCTTTAGGCATTTTGCGCAATGGTGTGGCGGCCGGCGGGGGTGATGCGGCAGATGCCACGACCGGTGGCGGGCGCGGCATCTGCTGCTAATGGGTTGTGTAAGTGCGGGGGGGGAGGGGTGGCTCAGACGGTGAGGATTTCTTTCTCCTTGGTGGCAAAGAGCTCGTCGATTTTCTTGAGGTATTTGTCGTGGAGCTTCTGAGCATCGGCCTCGGCGTCTTTCTCAACGTCCTCGGGCATGCCTTGCTTGACGGCTTTTTTGAGGCCTTCGATGGCGTCGCGGCGGGCGTTGCGCACTGACACTTTGGCGTTTTCGGCTTCGGCCTTTGATTGCTTGACGAGGGTCTTGCGGCGCTCTTCGGTGAGAGGCGGTATTGACAGGCGTATCACTTCGCCGTTGTTTTCGGGAGTGATGCCCACCTCTGAGTTGATGATTGCTTTTTCAATCTCTTTGAACATTGATTTCTCCCACGGGGTGATAGCGATAGTGCGAGCATCGGGCACGCTGATATTTGCTACGTTGGAGATGGGCACATTGCTGCCGTAGTAAGGCACTCTGATGCCATCGAGGATTTTGGCATTAGCCTTGCCGGCGCGGATGTGAGCGAGAGCTTCGTCGAGGTAAGCCACGGCCATCTCCATCTTCTCTTCAGCGGGGTTGAGGTATGTCTTGGGGTCAGTCATGATGGTGTGTTGAGGGGTGTTATTTGGTTAGTAATTATTTGATTGTTTGGTGTTGGGGGTCAATATACGAGGGTGCCGATGGGCTCGCCGGCGATTACTTTAGCGAGGTTGCCCGGGGTGTCCATGTCGAAGACGATGATGGGCTTGTGGTTTTCCTTGCAGAGGGCTGTGGCGGTGAGGTCCATGACGCGCAGGCCTCGGTTGTAGATTTCGTCGTATGTGATTTCGGTGAATTTGGTGGCGGTGGGGTCCTTCTCGGGGTCGGCGGTGTATATGCCATCGACGCGTGTGCCTTTGAGCATGACGTCGGCTTCGACCTCGATTGCGCGGAGAGCCGAGCCGGTGTCGGTGGTGAAGAAGGGGTTACCGGTGCCGCCGGCAATGATTGCCACGGTGCCTGATATGATAGCGTCGATGGCGTGCCATTTGCTGTAGTATTCGCCGATGGGGAACATGTTGATTGCGGTGAATACCTTGGCGGGCTGGCCTATGTCGCACAGTGCCGAAGAGAGGGCGAGAGAGTTGATGACGGTGGCGAGCATGCCCATCTGGTCGCCTTTGACGCGGTCAAAGCCTTTGGCGGCGCCGGCCACGCCGCGGAAGATGTTGCCGCCGCCGATGACGATAGCGACTTGCACGCCGTGATCTACTATCTCCTTGATTTGTTCGGCATAAGAGGCGAGGCGCTCGGTGTCGATGCCGTAGCCTTGGTTGCCCATCAGCGATTCGCCGCTGAGTTTGAGCAATACGCGATTGTATTTTGTGCGCATGGTATATGAGATGAGCTTGGGTTGGTGATGTATGTATTTTTGACAAAGTTAGCGATATAATTTGGATTTTTCAATTTTGTGGACCAAAATAGCAATGTTTTTGCTAACTTTGTCATCGACTTCGCGATAGCGGGTCATAAAAAACACCCTCCAACAACGACATATATGGAAACAACACGCCAAGCTAAAATAGCACGTTTGCTGCAAAAAGAGTTAAGCGAAATCTTTCGCCAACAGACGGCCAAGACCCACGGGCTGTTAGTGTCAGTGAGCGCCGTCAGGGTCACGAGCGACCTGTCAATAGCTCGCGCCTACCTGTCGGTGTTTCCCTCAGAGCAGGGCGCCGAGATGCTGAAAAGCATCAACGAGTCGTCGCGCACCATACGCTACGAGCTGGCACAGCGCGTGAGATATCAGCTGCGCAAGACTCCCGAGCTGCAGTTTTACCTCGACGATTCGCTCGACTATATTGACAATATCGACTCGCTGCTCGCCAAGTAAGCGGGCCCTGCTGAGCCGTAGCCTCCACCACTCTGCCCGATGATGCTTTCGCTGAAGATAGCCGTGCGCTATCTGATGGCGCGCAAGTCGCATAGCGCCGTCAACGTAATATCTATTATTTCAATAGCCGGTGTGGCATTGGCCACGGCGGCTATCGTGGTGGTGCTGTCGGTATTCAACGGCTTTGCCGACCTGTCGGCGCGTCACACCTCGCAGATTGACCCTCCGCTGAAGATTACGCCCGCTCGCGGCCACATCATCGCCAATGCCGACTCGCTGGCGGCGGCGATAAAGGCGATAGACGGCGTGAGAGAGGCGATGCCCTCAATCACCGAGCGAGCGTTGCTGATATGCGGCGACCGCCAATTGCCGGTGGTCTTCAACAGCGCTGATGAGCGCTATCGCAGCATCACCGCCATCGACAGCATCGTCAGAGAGGGGGTGTTTGCCACAGACACGCTCGAGCCTTATCCCTCGCAGCTGTCAGTAGGCGTGGCTACGAGCGCCCGGATAATACCCTCGGCTGAAAGCATAGCCGAGATATATGTGCCGCGACGCCGCGGGCGCATCAATCCGGCCAACGCCGCCGCGGCCTTCTGCGGGGCACAGCTGATGGTGACGGGTATCACGCAAGTGGATCAGCTGGAGTATGACGCTGACCGCATAATAATACCCCTGACGGCGGCGCGGCGCCTGCTGGACTATACCACCGAGGCCACGGCTATCGAGGTAAGCACCGATGATGGCGCTGACCTTCAGAGCATAGCCGGGCGCATACAGAGCGCCCTCGGCGAAGGATACGTCGTGGCCGACAGGCAGCGCCAGCAGCAAGAGTCGTTCAGAATGATAGCTGTGGAGAAGTGGGTGACCTTCTTGATGCTCGCGTTCATCTTGGTGATAGCCTCGTTTAACATCATCTCCACGCTGTCGCTGCTGGTAATCGAAAAGCGCGACAATATGTCCACACTGCTGTCGCTGGGCGCCTCGCGCAATATGGTCAAGAGCATCTTCATGGCCGAGGGTTGGCTCGTGACAATGACGGGAGGCGTGTGTGGCATCGTCATTGGGGTGGCACTCTCTCTGGCGCAGCAATATGGCGGGCTCATCAAGCTCGCCGCCGACCCTGACACTCTCACCGTAGATACATACCCGGTGGTGGTGGTGGCCTCTGACATCGCCATAGTGGCCGGGCTGATATTTGCGGTGGCTGTGATTGCCTCGCTGACGGCGCGCGCCTTTGCCGCCGCAGCCGCCAAGCCGTAGCCGGGCTATGGACTCACATACACACAATCAAATCTTATTTACTCGAAATACAATGCAACGCGTACTCTTCCACCAGACAATTTTCGGCCCTATACACTCACGGCGCTTAGGTGTGTCGCTGGGCATCAACCTCTCGCCTAACGACGGCAAGGTGTGCACCTTTGATTGCCTATACTGCGAGGCGGGCTACAACGCCCAAGGGCCCGGCACCACGGGCATGCCGCGCCGCGCTGCCGTAGCATCGCTCTTAGAGGCGCGATTGTCGGCGATGCGCGCTGCCGGCGAGCCGTTAGATGTCATCACATTTTCAGGCAACGGCGAGCCCACCGTCAATCCGGACTTTGCCGGCATCATTGACGATGTGACGGAGCTGCGCGACAGGTATTACCCACAGGTCAAAATCAGTGTGCTCTGCAACTCCACGATGCTGGGCCACGGCGCTGTGGCCACAGCGCTGCTAAAGGCCGATAATTGCATTCTGAAGCTCGACAGCGCCATCGATAGCACCATCGCCCTACTCGACCGCCCGGTGCAGCCTCAATTCACGGCAGAGTGGGTAATAGCTCGGCTCGCCGAGTTTGGCGACAAAGCCATAATCCAGACTATGATTACTCGCGGCACCCACGACGGCATAGCGATTGACAACTCCACGCCCGGCGAGATAGAGGCGCTGATTGAGGCCTACAAGCGGATAAATCCGCGCGAGGTGATGATCTACACCATTGACCGCCCCACGCCGGAGCGCTCGCTGCAACGAGTGCCCAAAGAGGAGCTTGACGACATAGCTCGGCGCATCACGGCTGCCACGGGCATCATGGTGCAGGTGTCGGCGTGACACAGCCACGCCACGCTACTATTCGCGCAGACGCGAGTCAATGATGATGGTAACCGGCCCGTCATTGACCAGTGACACCTGCATATCGGCGCCAAAACGGCCACACTCCACAGGCCGGCCCAAGGCCTTGCTCACCTCGGCGCAGTATGCCTCATACAGCGGCACGGCCAGGTCGTGACCGGCAGCACGGGTGTAGCCCGGGCGGTTGCCTTTGCGGGTCGATGCCGTGAGTGTAAACTGACTCACAGCCAGCACATTACCGCCGACATCTGCCACTGAGCGGTTCATCACTCCGGCATCATCATCAAAGATGCGCAGCGCCACCGTCTTGGCGGCAAGCCACTTGACGTCATCGATGGTGTCGCCGACCTCTACACCTACGAGCACCATCACACCATTGGCGATAGCGCCCACCGTGGTGCCGTCAATTGACACCGCAGCGCTGCTCACCCTCTGTATTACTATTCTCATCTTGCTGATTATCAGTGTTTAACGCATTATATACTATCATTGCTTTAGCTTTGCCCACCTCGACGGCCAGCTCATCGAGCGAAGCGAGGCGTATGCGCTTGACGCTCTTAAAGCGTCGCAGCAAGGCCTGCGCCGTGGCCGGCCCCACGCCCTTGATATTATCCAAAGCGCCGGCTATCTGGGCTTTGCTGCGGCGGTTGCGATGGTGTGTGATGCCAAATCGGTGAGCCTCATCACGCAGCTGCTGCACTATGCGCAGCGACTCAGAATTTTTGTCGATATACAGCGGCACGCTGTCGCCGGGGAAATATATCTCCTCAAGGCGTTTGGCGATGCCCACCACGGCGATGACGCCTCGCAGCCCCATCTCGTCGAGGGCCTCGACGGCAGCGCTGAGCTGCCCTTTGCCGCCATCTACGACGATGAGCTGAGGCAGCTCTTCGCCCTCCTCCATAAGGCGCGTATAGCGGCGTGTGAGCACCTCCTTCATCGAGGCAAAATCGTCGGGCCCCACCAC
Organism: Muribaculaceae bacterium; assembly: GCA_051871765.1. Taxonomy (GTDB): domain Bacteria; phylum Bacteroidota; class Bacteroidia; order Bacteroidales; family Muribaculaceae; genus CAG-873. The sequence continues at coordinate 11,620 of JBJEDF010000063.1, read as the reverse complement.
CGTCTTGATGTTGAAATGGCGATAGTCTTTTTTTGACGGCCGCGCGTTGCGAAAGACCACACACGATGCCACCGGGTTGGTGCCCTGTATGTTGGAATTGTCAAAGCACTCGATATGTGTAGGCAGCTGCGACAGTCTGAAGTCAGCCTGTATGCGCTCGAGGGTGTGCTGCGTGCGCTGCTCGGGGTCGGTGTGCTCAAGGTGTTTGAGGTCGTCAATGCGACACTGCCGCGCATTGCTTGCCGACACCTTGAGGAGCTTGACACGGTCGCCCCTCTGCGGCACGATGAATGTCACGCCCTCCATAGCCACCTCAGGCATCTCGGGCACCACCACATCGCCATAGTGCACACCCAGTGTTGCCGCCACCTCGGCGAGGGCATACGACAGCAGCCTGGGCAGAGGCTCATCGAGCCTGCGCTTATAGCGCAGCGTGAGGCTACGCACCACCACCCCGCTGCGCACGTGCATATAGTTGATATATACATCAGAGACATCGTCGTAGGCGCCGAATACATCAGTGTCGCCCACCGTCTGGCTGACGATGACACTCTTGGAACAGTAATTCTCGAGCAGCTTATAGCGCACCTTCAGCTCCTGAGCCTCCTCAAAGCGGAGCTCTGCGGCGAGGCGCCCCATCTCGTCGCGCAGATATTGCATCAGCTCAGACACCTCGCCACGCAAAATCTGGCGCACACGCGCAATGCACTCGGCATACTCCTGCGGCGAGATCTCGCCGATGCAGCAGCCGCGGCATCGCTTGATGTGGTATTGCAGACACAGACGCCCGCGTTTGCGGCTGATGTATTCGGCAGTGATGGGCGTGCGGCAGGTGCGTATAGGATACAGCTCGCGTATCAATTCGACCACGGTGCGCGCCATGGTGGCATTGGTGTAAGGGCCGAAATACTTAGAGCCGTCGCGCTCATGCCGGCGGGTGACAAAGACGCGAGGATAGAGCTCATTGGTGACTACGACCCAGGGGTATGACTTATCGTCCTTGAGCAGCACGTTGTACTTCGGGCGATGCTCCTTGATGAGAGAGTTTTCGAGATTAAGCGCATCTTGCTCTGTGGGCACCACGATATACGACATATCGGCGATGTTGCGCACAAGGCGGTTAGTGCGCAAGCTCTCGTGCACGCGGTTGAAGTATGACGACACGCGCCGCTTGAGGTTTTTGGCTTTACCCACATATATCACCACGCCGTCGGCGTTGTAGTAAGTATATACGCCGGGCGAAGAAGGCAGTATAGCCACCTTCTCTCTCAACAGAGGTTTATTCTCGAGCATAGAGCAAACAAAACGGGCCGGAGAGAAGCGCCGGCCCGGATATGAAAGCAAATATTAATACACTATCAGGCTGCTCACATCTACATCGGCCGGCATAGCCTTGCGGCCGCCGAGAGCCGAGAGCTCGATGATGAAGTTGATGTAAATCTGCTTCGGGTTGAGGCTCTTGACGAGGCGATAAGCGGCCGCCATGGTGCCGCCTGTAGCGAGGACATCATCGTGGATTACCACGATATCATCGGGGGTGATGGCATCGCGATGTATCTCTATCACGTCTTTACCATACTCCTTGTCATACTCCTCGCGGATAGTGTCGGCGGGGAGCTTGCCGGGCTTGCGGCAGGGCACAAATCCGGCGCCCAACTCAAAGGCGAGGATAGAGCCGCCAATGAAGCCGCGCGACTCGATGCCCACCACCTTGGTGACACCCTTGTCGCGATAAAGCTGCGAGAGATCCCATCCGATGATATGCAGAGCACGCGGATCTTTGAACACTGTGGTCAGGTCTTTGAAGACGATACCCTTGGTGGGAAAGTCATAGACGTCACGGATTTTTGACTTGATGTATTCCATTGTTTTGTATGAGTTAATTGTTTGATTTTATTGCTGTTGGAGGTGTGATTGTTTCACGTGAAACAAAAATTATCTGTTCATCAAGATAAGCAGGATATTGACATCGCTGGGCGAGATGCCGGGGATGCGCGAAGCCTGACCTATGGTGAGGGGCCGTATGCGGCAGAGCTTCTGGCGCGCCTCGGTAGAGAGTGATTTTATGCCGTCGAAGTCAAAGGAGCGAGGTATCCTTACATCTTCGAGGCGGCGCAGCTTATCGGCGATGAGGCGCTCACGCTCTATGTATCCGCGGTATTTCATGAGTATCTCGGCGGCCTCGATTATCTCGGAGCGCAAATCATCGGGGAGCGAGGCGATGAGGTCGGCGAGCGCCGGGACACACTCGGCCAAGCGCGATAGTTCTACGCCGGGGCGGGTGATGACATCGACGAGTTTGCAGCCCTGCTTCATCGGGCTGGAATTGATGCTGACAAGGTAGTCATTAAGCGTAGCCGGAGTGACCGATGTAGCGGCGCAAAAATCAATGATGGCATCGCGGCCGGCGCGCTTGTTCTCGAGCACGGCATAGCGCTGCGCGTCGGCGAGGCCCAGCTGATAGGCCATAGGGGTGAGACGCATATCGGCATCGTCTTGGCGCAAGAGTATGCGATATTCGGCACGCGAGGTAAACATACGGTAAGGCTCATCGACGCCCTTGGTGACAAGGTCATCGATGAGCACGCCTATATATGCCTCATCGCGGGCGAGGACCAGCGGCTCACGGCCCTGTACTTGCAACGCAGCATTAGCACCGGCCACGAGGCCCTGTCCGGCCGCCTCTTCATAGCCTGTGGTGCCATTGATTTGCCCGGCAAAGAAGAGTCCGCTCACGAGCTTTGTCTCGAGAGTATGATGCAGCTGAGTGGGGTCAAAGAAGTCATACTCGATGGCGTAGCCGGGGCGATAGATTTGCACGTCAGAGAGCGCCGGTATGGTCTGAAGTGCCTCAATCTGAATATCCATGGGCAAAGACGAAGAGAAGCCGTTGAGGTAATATTCCTGCGTGGTCTCGCCCTCCGGCTCAAGGAAGAGCTGATGCTCTGTCTTATCGGCAAAGGTCACTATCTTTGTCTCGATAGATGGGCAATAGCGCGGACCTATGCTTTGTATCTGGCCATTGAATAGCGGCGAGTCGGGCAAGCCACGGCGCAGCACCCGGTGGGTATTTTCTGACGTATATACTGTGAAGCAGGGGCGCTGGCGCAGCTCGCGATGGACATGTGGCAGGTAGGAGAACTTGTGGCTGTCGTGCTCATCGGGCTGCTCGGTGGCGAGCTGCCATTTGACCGAACGGCCATCGATGCGCACCGGCGTGCCGGTCTTCATGCGGTCGGCCTTAAAGCCCAAGGCCACGAGCTGCTCGGTGATACCATGCGAGGCCGGCTCAGAAAAACGCCCGCCCTCAAACATCACTCGACCGATATGCATCAGGCCGTTGAGAAAGGTGCCGTTTGTGAGCACCACGGCGCGCGCCGTAAAGGAGGCGCCCTCGGCCGTGGTTACGCCCTTGACCTTGCCATCGTCGATGATCAGGCTATTCACGGCTCCTTGCCACATCGACAGATGCGGCATATTCTCGAGCGCCTCGCGCCACATTGCCGAGTACTTGTTGCGGTCGCTCTGCGCGCGCGGGCTCCACATAGCCGGGCCCTTGGAGCGATTGAGCATCCTGAATTGTATGGCCGTGCGGTCAGTGATAATACCCATATATCCGCCCATGGCATCTATCTCGCGCACAATCTGTCCCTTGGCAATACCACCGATGGCAGGATTGCACGACATCTGGGCTATCTTATTCATATCCAATGTGATGAGCTGCGTCTCGGCGCCCAGACGAGCCGCAGCGGCGGCTGCCTCGCAGCCGGCATGGCCGGCGCCCACTACTATCACATCAAAGTCAAATCGCATCGCTAAAGTGAATATGTATATTATTGATTATCAGCAAAATACATCATCAAGGCATCATTCTCGTGCGCCTCCATTATTTCGCGTTCGCCGGGGCCCTTGTCGTTGATGCCGCAAAGATGCAGCATACCGTGGGCTATGACGCGCAGCAACTCAGTGGAGTAATCCTCACCAAGCGACTCGGCATTCGTAGCCACCGTGTCGAGCGAGATGAAAATATCGCCGGAGACCATGCGGCCACGCGAGTAGTCAAAGGTAATGATGTCAGTGTAATAGTCGTGCTGCAGAAATTGCCTGTTGACACTGATTATCTTGTCGTCATCGCAAAAGATATAAGTCATCGGCCCCACGATTTTGTCATGGGCTGCGGCTACTTTTTCAAGCCAAGCCTCAATGATGGGGAAGCTCAACGACGGAGCATCAACTCCATCGGCTATCCATTGAAATGATTTTATCATCAGCAGTCAATTAGGTTACAAAGTTAAAGATTTTATTCTTAATCACAATAAAAAACAGCAGGTCATCGCAGATTGCCCAAAAAGGCATACACGCCGAAAACCACCCTGGGCGCTGAATATCAGTGCAATAGCCAAAAATCAAGCCTCTGAGAATTAAAAATTCAGAGCCGATGCCGCCCGTCGGTCGAAAAAAAATGAGCTCTCAGCGGCATATTCTCCCCCACCCTACCCCCATAAAAAAATATTGCCTATAAAAAATAAAAACCGACACATTATGGGTAGTTTGCTGCAAAAAGCGTAATTTTGCAAAAGAAAACATAGCCGGCAGCCATGGACAAGATTTCAGCTACCATCATCACTCACAACGAAGAGTCAAACATCGAGCGATGCCTCAACTCACTGCAAGGTATCGCCGATGAAATCATTGTGGTCGATTCGTTCTCCGACGACCGCACTCTGGAGATATGCCGCCGCTACAACTGCAAGATCACCTGCCGCGCCTTCACCGGCTTTGGCTCGCAACGCCAATATGCCACCGGGCTCACCACCAACAAGTATGTGCTCTCAATCGATGCCGATGAGGTGCTGACCGAAGAGCTGCGCGCGAGCCTGCTGCAAGTGAAACGCGACGGCTTCACCCACCGGGTGTATGCCGCCCGGGTGTGCAGCTACTTTTGTGGCCGCGAGATGCACCACTCGGGCTGGGCTCCGGCGCCCGAGATACGCCTCTTCAATAAGCGCTACGCCAACTGGAACCTGCGCGATGTGGCCGAGAAGGTGATGTTCCCCGACAGCCTGATGCCGGCGCTCCTCGGCGGCGAGATACACCACTATCGCTGCGCCTCGCTCGACGAGTTTGCCGCCAAAGAGCAGCGCCACGCGCGCATGCTCAGCCGCGTCATCGCATCGCATAAGCTCAAAGTCAAAGTCTTCGCGCCCACACTGCGCGGCTGCAAGGAATATCTGAAATGCCTCGTGGCCCAGAAGGCGCTGCTCGACGGCCCCGCCGGCCGGCACATCGCAGCGCAGCGCTTCATCACCATGCGCGAGGCCTACCGCCTGGCGCGCCGACTCATCAAGCACAACACCTCACCATCACTCTGACCACACCGCCATGAATATAGTGCACCTCGTATCCAACAAAGTGTGGGGCGGCGGAGAGCGATATGCGCTGGACCTCTGCTGCGAGGCTCTCGCGCAGGGCCACCGCGTGATGGCCTACACCCGGCGCATCGAGGCTGTGATGCAGCCCTTCATCGCCGCCGGCATCGCCACAGCTACCTTGCCCCTGAGAGGAGCCTTCGACATAGTGACACCGCTCAAACTCAGCAAAACGCTCGACCGCCTCTGCGAAGCCGACAACGCAGAGCCCACGATAGTGCATGTGCACAACTTCAAGGATGCCGGATCGGCCATCAGCGCGCGCCGACTGATGAGCCACCCCGAGCGCGTGAAGATAGTGTGCACGCGCCACCTGGTCAAGCCCGCCAAGACCACACGCTCAGCCACCGAGCGCTATCGCGCCTTAGATGCCATAATCTTTGTGTCGCAGCTCGCAAAAGAAGCGTTCCTGAAAAGCGCCCCCGATATTGACATGGCCAAAATCCATGTGGTGCCCAACAGCATACGCCTGCCCCACCCTATCGCGCCGCCGACGCGCGACAGCGAGGCCCGAGGCGTGACCCTGCTGTATGTGGGGCGCATACACCCCGAGAAAGGCCTCGACACCCTGGTGCGCGCCCTCGACCGTCTGCGCGACATCAGCGACCTCAGCCTCAGGGTATGCGGCACCGGCAGCAGCCGCGACGTGATGCCCGTGGTGCGGCTGGCTCGCGGCCTCGACGTGGATAAGCGCATAGCGTGGCTCGGCCATGTAGATGACGTGTATGCCGAGATGCGCCGCGCCGATATAGGCATCTTGCCCTCTGTGGCGCCCGAGAGCAGCGGCCTGGTGCTCTTGGAATATATGATGCACTCACTGCCGGCTGTCACTACCGACAGCGGCGCCCAAAAAGAGATAATCACCGACGGCGACACCGGGCGCATCGTGGCCGCCGGCGATGACAGCGCCCTGGCCGATGCACTGCGCCAACTCATCACCGATGCCGCGCTGCGGCGCGAGATGGGCGCGCGAGCATACACCACTTTCGTCAAGCGATACGCCTACGACAAATTTTTCGCCGCCATCATGCAGATATACCACAACCCTACAGCGCTATGAGCAAAATCACAGCTATCGTACACACATACAACGCCGAGCAACACCTGCGCCGGGTACTCCAAGCCCTGCAAGGCTTTGACGAGCTGTTAGTGGTGGATATGGAGAGCACTGACAGCACCACCACCATCGCCGCCGAGATGGGTGCTCGCGTCATCACATTCGCCAAAGGCAACTATAATGTGGTAGAATATGCTCGCCAATACGGCATCGACAATGCCACACACCCATGGATACTCGAAGTCGATGCCGACGAGATCGTGCCTGAGGCTCTGCGCCACTACCTCTACGACCTCATCAGCCGGCCCAACGCCCCCGCCGGCCTGTGGATACCGCGGCGCAATAGATTTATGGGCAAAGAGACCGTGTGCAATTACCCTGACTATATACTGCGATTTTTTCGACGCGAAGGCACTACGTGGCCGGCTAAAATTCATTCTACACCCACAGTGACAGGGCGCATCGATAGAGTTCCCAAGAGCCGTCGTGACTTGGCACTAATACATCTCTCAGACCCAGTCATCAGTGAATATCTGAAAAAAAACGACCTTTACACAACAGAAGAGCTCAACCGCAAAGGCTGCAAGCAATACAATGTGGCTGCAATCCTATGGCGTCCGGCATGGCGCTTCTTCAAGTCGTTTGTGCTCTCAGGTGGCTTTCGTGATGGTCGCCGAGGAGCCATAAAAGCGTGGTATGATGCACTATATCAAATCAATATCATAGCCAAATCAATCGAAAAGACCTGCCGATGATATACGTCTATGATTTAGGATGGATGTGCAACAATATCCTGCAATATGGCCATGGATATGCCTTTGCACGTGAGCATGGCCTACAGGCTATCTCTCTGCGCTTTTGCTACAAATTCAGGTATTTTGAAATATCACGAGACGGGAGACATAATTTTGCGCGATACCTATGGGCAAAATATGGCTCAAAAATAGGCTTAATACCTATAGTTAGATATGATATTGCCATAGAAAAAGACCCGGAAACGCAGCGCAAGGAAGATATAATTGCAAGTGGCAAAACGGTTGTAGTGAAAGGATGGCACTTCAGATGCTATGACCTTTTTATAAAATACCGCAGCGAGATAACATCGATATTTGCATTTCGACAAAGCATCAGATGCAAAGTTGATAAATACTTGTCGGTCAGCGAGTCAGGTACGCCACCATCGCAAATACGGCGATTAGGGCTGCATATCAGACGTGGTAATTATGCTCAATGGCAAGGAGGAAAATACTACTTTGATGACACGGTATATATCAACAAGATTATAGAATATGCCCTATTGCACCCCGATAGCGAGTTGCATGTATATATTTGCGGCAACGACCGCAGCATCTCACATCAGGCATATAGGCAGGCTATTGGCACAATAGCAAAGCTGCATTTTATGAACGGTAATCCCGGCGAAGATTTATGTCTGCTGTCACAATGCGATGCCATTATAGGGCCGCCGAGCACATTCTCGTTGGTGGCCGCTATGTATCAAGACCGGCCTTTATATTGGATAAAAGACCCGAATGAACAGCTGCAGCAAGCTGATTTCAAATATTTTGAATATCTCTTTAGACACATAATCTAACTGCTATGGCCATCAAAACCACCTATTTGCAAATACCGCAAGATGTGCTACACCTCATTGATGGCATCAGCCACCACGGCATAGAGAATTACCCACACAGCGAGGTATATATCGGGAGAAATCGCATATTCTACATCATTGTCAATGAAAAGCTCAAAATCAATGTCAAAGAATATCACAAGCCCAAATTCCCCAACAATATAATATCAGGACATCTGCGCCGAACTAAAGCCCGCAAAGCACTTGAAAACGCCTTATACCTGCGTGCAGCCCTTATTGACACACCACAGCCATATGGCTTCGCTGAGTTACGTAACACCTTTGGATTGCTGCGGTTGAGCTACTTTTACAGCCAACATGTCGAAGGATATACCGAAACGCGACAATGGGGTATGCCGGGTGATGAACAGCGCTTTACCAACGATCTGGCAACCGAAATAAGGCGCTGCATCAATAGAGGTATCCTATTTAGAGATTTTACGCCGGGCAACGTGCTGTGGAGATATGATGATGCCACCCTACATTACCACTTCTGCCATGTCGATATTAATCGCATAACGATTAAACAAAACATCACGAGACAGAACGTAGCTAAGATGATACGAGCTATAAATATGGACACAAAAGTTACCACTGATTTGGCAAAAGCAGTGTTCCGAGAGCTGTATAGTGGTGATGACCGCGACTTTGTTGCGCTTACGCTCAACTTCCAAGATTCGCTTTGCCGAAAAAAAGATAAGCTGCGCAAGATTAAACGATTTTTTCGTGTCTGAAAGTGGTAGTTTATTTTTATTTTTTATATACCTTTGCGGAAAACTTAATACTTTCTTGATATGCAATACATCAAACACACCTTAATGCTCATCGCCGCAGTTGTAGCACTTAACAGCTGCAGCTCCTCGCAGGACGAACCTAAGAGCACCAACACCGGCGCAGACTCGCTGACACCGGTAGGAATATTTGAGCCCGCCGACACCACGCTCACAAGCACAGCTCACGACTTTACCCTAAAGATAATGCCCACCACGTCTGCTGACATTACCCGCAAGTGGCACATCAGTGACATACACATCTACGACAACAACACCAAGGCATTTGTCACATCAGACGTGCCGACTGACGGGCAATCAATAAGTTGTGATTGGATTTCATTTGCCCAAGTAGTCGAGGCTGACTCAGACATTCCGGCGCTGCGCGTAGTCGTTAAGCCCAACGATGGCGGAGTGGGTCGCGCAGTGCGTCTCACGGTAGCCGGCCCCACCACCGGATGGTCATGGGCACATCTGTATGTATATCAGCAAGGGGAATAGGGGAAAGGCGCTACCTGTGGCGATTGATGCCATAGGGGGTGTATGAGATGCCGGCGGCGCGGTTTTGAGCTAAGAGGGCGGCATTTTCGGCGCTATTGACCTCCAGGCGGCGATGGTTGCGATGATACACTATCATATAGTGAGAATAAGCCCTGACGGTGATGTCGGCGGCACGCAGCCGATATTCGAGGTCGGTGTCTTCGCCGGTGCCGGGGTTGACGTATCGCTCATCAAAGCCATTGACAGCCAAGAGATCAGCCTTGTAGAGAGAGAAATTGCAGCCCAGCACTCCCGCGTCGCGCCTCAGCAGCGGCATTAACGCCGGCCAGGGCAATCTCACGCAGCGCATCTTATGGCGCATGCCGTCAGCATAAGCGCCAAGCAGCGAGCGCCAAGCCAGGCGCGCCAGCCGCGCGCGGCTATCCACATCGGCGGCGGTGAGAGTGGCGGTGAGCCGATGCGACAGCTGCATGCGGCGGCCGGTGAGCACCACACCGTGGCGGCGCAGCGCCACATGGTCAGCGAGCCATCGCGACGAGGGAATGCAGTCGCCGTCAAGAAACACCAGATAGCTGCCACGCGCCGCCACCACGGCCTTGTTGAGCATGACATTTTTGCGCCAGCCGCTGTCGGGGTGCCAGCAGTGGTGCATGGCAAAGGGTGCCGACGCAGCAAAGCGCTCAATAGCCGCCACGGTGGCCTCATCGCTGCCATCGTCGGCGATGACCACCTCAAAATCCTTATACGTCTGATACTTGAGCGCCGTGAGAGCCATCTCGAGCCACTCAAAGCGGTTATATACGGCTATGATTACGCTTACCCGGGGCGCGTGGCTGTGGCGAGCATCTTCGTGATTGTTCATTCGGCCCACGATAGTTTGTCGCGCAGTGTCGAGGCAAAGTCGTGCTCGGCAAGCTGCAGCGCGGTTATGACAAAAGGCGCGCGGCGCATCACCACCGTGGTGCCCTCATCGAGGAGCACCGACCGCCCGTCAAGCGACAGGCGGAAATGGCTCTTGCGACAATTCACCGTGATGCTTATCTCCGACTCATCGCTGATGACTAATGGGCGCATCGACAGCGAGTGGGCCGCAATGGGCGAGAGCACCATCACCGGCGCCGCCGGCTGCACGATAGGTCCGCCCACTGAGAGGTTGTAGGCCGTAGAGCCGGTGGGTGTGGCCACAATCAGGCCATCGGCTTTGTAGTCGGCGAGCGAACTGCCATCGACGAGGGTGCGCGCCACTATCATCGACGAGCGCTCGCCCTTGGTTACCGCCACCTCATTGAGCGCATAAGGCCATATCTTGAGCTGCGGCTCCACCACCTGCAGCAGGCGGCGATGCTCGGCGCGGAAAGCGCCGTCCTCAATCATCTGCAACAGAGAAGTGAGCCGGCTCACCGGTATTGCCGACAGATAGCCCAAGTGGCCGGTGTTGACACCCACGATGGGTATATCCCGGCCGGCCACCCACATGGCGGTGCGCAAAAAGGTGCCGTCGCCGCCGATGCTCACCGCCAAGTCAGCCTCAAAGGCGGAGTCGCCGTCATCAGAGACCGCGGCGACACAATCCAGCGCTCCCGGCGCTATCAGCGGCTCCAGGTAATTGTAGAGCTTGGAGTGCATCACCACATCGATGTGACGACACTTCAGCTGCTCGAAAAAAGATGTCAGAGTGTCAAGATAAGGGTCTTGACGCCGGCTGCCGTATATTGCGATGACCATAACTGTGTGATTAATTGGGATTGTATCATGGTGAGGTATCGTGGGGGGGAGACGCCTTTGGTAATGACTGAAGGCTGTCAGATAGAGAGGTAGTGCATAAACTCGCGATAGCGGTCGCGGATGGTGTCGTCGTCCATCAGGTGCTTGTCATCATATCCGAGCACCTCATAGCCATAACGCTCAAGCGAGCGTATGACGGCAGCCGGATTGCGCCTATCCACCCTGATGTCTATCACCAGCTCATTGCCGCCGAAGGCATCGGGCTCGTCGGGCACCGCGCCGCCATAGGCGGTGACGTTAAGATTGAGCAGATGTGCATTGCAATCCTCCACGGCATGTGCAATGCGCGAGGCGCTGTAGTGGTCCTTTGAGCACCCTATCAGCAGGCGCGTGGCCTCGCTGTTGGAGGGAAACAAGGCATCTATTTCACTTATTTTATTATCTTTTACAGTCAAATTTTTTCTTTTTGATTATTTCTGACTAATTTTGTAGGCTAATAACGATG
>JBJEDF010000062.1:0-29506 GCA_051871765.1 Muribaculaceae bacterium | reverse complement strand
TTTCCACTCACAAAGACAGTCTCGGCCTTAACTTTCTTAGAGGAAATTTAGCAATTTTTCGGGGAATTACCACGACCTATAAGGCTAATTATTCGTGGCGATAGTCCTAAAAGGGCAATAATAATCATTCCGGCAAGATATAATAGCAAAAGACGGCTGTTGGCCGTTCCATCGTCGATGGGTGTAATGGCATCGAGAGTGTTGGCCGGGCTGCCGTCAGAGATATCAATATCAAACCAACCGAGATTATATTTCCATTTGATCACTCCCTGCGAGAGCATCATCAAAGCAGCATCGCCGCGAGCCACTTGCTTGAGCGAGGTGTCATCGGCCTCATACACTTCAAAGGCCGGGCGCACTATCGACAGCCAATCATCACAGCGGCTGTCATTGGCGCCTATTATTCCTACAAACCGGCAATCGCGAGCCTCGGCGTATGATGCGAGCTCGTTGACAAATCGGCTGCGCGTAAGATATTCTATATCTGGCTCGTTGATGAGCAACAGCAGCATATCGCCCTCGGTGTCGCCGAGCACATAATCCGTGACGTCGGCATCGCCATCGTAGATTGCCAGATAAGCGTCATCGGCGGTGGCATCGCTATCGGCCGCTGCTGCCGGCTCCACAAAGGTCCAAGTGCTGTCGGGCAGGTTGTCGAGGCTGAACGTGCGACGCTCGCCATCTTTTTCGTATATATAGTCCGGCGAAGAGGAGGAGGCAGCGGCGGCATTAAGCGCCGTGCCCACCTTGAATGGTCGGAAATCGACCAGAGGCTGAAAGTTATAGCCGAAGAACGACAGTGCTAACGGATAGGCCACCATCAGAATGATGGCGAGCCACTGTATGCCGGGGTGATATATTGAAGGCAATCGTCTGTTGCGCATGAGCAGCCATACGATGGCCGCCGCCACCACGATATTTTTTAGCAAGGTGGCCTCATTTGAGATTACCCACATATCGCCGAAACAACCGCAATCGGCCACGGGCGCTGCTATCGCTATATAGCACGACAATGGCAGCAGAAACGCCATTAAGGCTGCCGCCATGACTACGGCGGCGCGGCGCAGGCAACCCACCAGCACCATGATGCCCACCACGAACTCCATCGCGGCGAGACCTACGGCGCCAATGAGTATCACCTCACGCGGCACATCAAAATGCCACGCGCTCAGATACTCGCTTATCTTATACAAGCTGCCATAGGGGTCAATGGCCTTTGACCACCCCGACAGCACAAATGTGATGCCCGCCACGAGGCGGCAGATCACTACCGATAGTAGGATAATATGATTGCGTGTGCGCTCTTTCACTCCTCTTCAGTGAGCTTAATTATTGCAAATACGGCATAGTTGAGCATGTCAAGATAATTTGCGTCAATGCCTTCAGACACCGTTGTGAGGCCGTTGTTATCCTCGATCTCTTTTGTGCGCTGTATCTTAGTCAAAATCAGGTCAGTGTAGGAGAGCACACGCATAGAGCGCCATGCCTCGCCATAGTCCTGGTTTTTGCGAGTCATCAGAGCTTTAGCCCGGGCGGCATACTCGTCATAGAGAGCGAGCGCCTCGTCGTTGGTGATATCCTTGCCGTCAGCATACCCCCTGCTCAGCTGTATCAAGCCTATTATCGCATAGTTGACAATGCCAATAAATTCGGGCAAGATGCCCTCACCCACCGCTGTAATGCCACCGGCGACCTCGAGGGTGCGGATGCGCTTGGCTTTGATAAACAGCTGGTCAGTCAATGCTGCGGGTCGTAGTATGCGCCAAGATGGGCCATAGTCTTTGAGCTTGTCGGCAAACACGGCTCTGCATCGCGCCAAAGCGCTGTCAAATTGTGCATTTGTATCAGCCATAGCTTTTACTTTGTTTTCGTCACGCCGATTAATTATAAAAAAAGCGCAGCAGCCTCACGCCGGCCGGAAACGATATCCCGCCAAGAGCGAGGCTGCTGACATTATTCATTGATGTGATTTCTCACGAAAAGCCTTTTGGATTACTTGCCCATGCGGCTTTTTACTTCCTGCAGTTTAGCCTCATCGTTGAGGTTGTAGTAAGCATTCTCGAGGTATCGGAGGGCATCGTAATTGTCAGGATTTACAGAAGCTGCACGCTCAAGATACTCGGCAGCTTTGACAAAGAGGGGCTTAATCTTCTCCTCGCTGTATTTAGCCATCTCGGCGGGCGATGTCGGAGCGGCGTCGCTCACGCGGTAAGCCTCTTCGCAAAGCTCGCGGCCGTAGTTGTACAGGGCTTGGTCGTTTTCGGGGTTAAGCTCGATAGCTTTGAGGAAGTCGGTCTTGGCCTCATCGTACATCTTTGTCTGGTCATAGAGCACACCGCGCACCACATAGTATTGAGCATTTGAGGGGTCAATGTTAATGGCATCGTTGATGAGGCCGAAGCATTTGTCATAGTCCTCTTTCTGCAGGTAGTAGTTGATGACTTGGCCTATGTACTGCGGGTCTTCTTTGCCATAGAGAGGCAGCGCCTCTTGAGCGTAAGCCAGCACAGCCTCGTAGTTTTTAGCTGTCGAAGCCACGGCGATGGCGTAATCGAAGAGCTGCTTCTTATTGTAGCCCATGGCTTTAGCCTTGTCAAACGCTTGCAGTGCGAGGTCCAATCGGTCTGACTGCCAAGCGGCGAGAGCTTGGTTAAAGCGTATCTCGGCCATGATGGTGTCAGGCTGGGCTGTCACCTTACCGGCGAAGGCGGGGTTTTGAGGGAGTGTCACGAATATTTCCCAAGCATCGTAGGCGCCCTGGTATTCTTTGATGCCCCAGGCCTTGAGTGCTACGTTGTTGAAGTCGATGTAGTGACCGGAGATCACGCTCACAATGTCTTTAGAATACTTTGTCTTGACCTTGCCTTTCTCGTTGACGACAGAGTCCAGAGGGAGAGCTTTCATAAAGTGGTTGTAACCGTCCAGGAGGTCATGGAGCATCACCAGCTCGCCGTTTTCGGGCAGCTTGTTGAACTGCTGGAGGCCCAACAGATGGTCATACTCTGAGAAGGCAGCCTTACCCGGGATGTAATATGTCTGAGCAAGGTCCTTGGTCTCTGCGTCAGAGAACGCCGGAGTAATCGATTTGAGCACCTCTTGATATGGGGCTCCTGTTTTCATCACGCGTTCAGCGTCTTTTACCACGTTAAGTTGTGCCGTCATGCCGAGTGCCGACAACAGGCAAAGGCTTAATACCGGGAGTTTTTTCATGACTATAGTATTTTATGGAGAAATGTTGATTTTTTGTTTAGTCACATTATGTATTAAAGCTTGCGGGCTTATTTATTCATCTTGATTGTTGTCATCAACAGGCTCGGCCAAATCGGCATCGGACAATCCGGGCAATGCTTCGCCATCAGCCACGCGCTCTGTTTCCACCTCAGGGTCGGAAGGCACGCAGCATACTGACGCGATCACATCGCCGCGCTTGTCGAGGTTGATCAGGCGCACGCCTTGTGTGGCACGGCCACACACGCGCACATCGCTGACACGTATGCGCAGCGTGATGCCGGAGCGATTGATGATAACCAGGTCGTTGTCGTCGTTGACGCTCTCAAAGGCCACGAGGTGGCCGGTCTTTTCGGTGACATTGATAGTCTTGACGCCCTTGCCGCCGCGGTTGGTGATGCGATACTCGCTCAGTGGGGAGCGCTTGCCGAAGCCGTTCTGCGACACTACCATCACATTGTTGACGCTATCGGCTGACATCGCTATCATGCCTACCACCTCATCGTCGCCGCCATCAAGCATCATGCCGCGCACGCCGGAGCTGACACGACCCATGGGGCGGATTTTAGTCTCGTTGAAGCGGATGGCACGGCCATTGCGGTTGGCCATCAATATTTCGCTGTTGCCATCGGTGAGCTCTACGCCGATGAGGCTGTCGCCCTCGCGCATCACAATTGCCTTCTTGCCTTTGACCATAATGCGAGCATATTCGCTGAGCGAGGTCTTCTTGACAAGGCCGTTGCGCGTAGCAAACACCAGATAGTGGGTTGAGGTGAAGTCGTCATCGCCAAGCTGCTTGCAAGCGATGTAGGCGCGCACCTTGTCGCCGGCCTCGATGCTGAGCAAGTTTTGCAGCGCACGGCCCTTGCTGTTTTTGGCGCCTTCAGGCAGCTCATATACCTTGAGTTTATATACGAGGCCCTTGTCGGTGAAGAAGAGCATGGTGCAGTGCATTGACGCGGTGTAGATATGCTCAATAAAGTCGGTGTCGCGCGTATCGCTGCCTTTAGCGCCAACGCCGCCACGGTTTTGGGCACGGAATTCGCTCAGCGGAGTGCGTTTGATATATCCCAAGTGTGATATGGTGATAATCATATCGTCATCGGCATAGAAGTCCTCGGCATTGAAGTCGCCGGCAGTATAGTCAATGTCAGTGCGGCGCTCATCGCCGTACTTGTCGCGTATCTCCTCCAGCTCTTCGCGTATCACTTTGCGGCACTCGGCCGGGTCGCTCAGTATCAGCTGCAGCTCGGCGATTAGCTCTTCGAGCTTGCGGTAGTCATCTTCGAGCCTGCTCTGCTCCATGTGAGCGAGGCTGCGCAGCTTCATCTCTACGATTGCCTGAGTCTGCGCCTCGCTCAAGCCGAAGCGTTCAGAGAGTCGGCGGCGGGCATCTTCGGCATCGTCTGATGCTCTGATTATAGCGATGACCTCATCGATGTGCTGACTGGCGAGTATCAATCCCTCAAGGATGTGGGCACGTTTTTGCGCCTTCTCAAGCTCGAATTTTGTGCGGCGAATCACCACATCGTGGCGGTGATCCACAAATGCTTTCACTATCTGCTTGAGATTGAGCGTCTGTGGGCGGCCATCGACCAAGGCCACGTTGTTGATGCTGAACGAAGCCTGCATCTGAGTCATCTTATAGAGCTTGTTGAGCACCACGTTGGCGTTGGCGTCTTGGCGCAGCTTAATCACGATGCGCATGCCGTTGATATCCGACTCGTCATTGATGTCGGCAATGTCGTCGAGTTTCTTCTCGTTGACAAGGTCGGCTATATATTTAATGAGTTCGGCGCGGTTGACACCGTAAGGTATCTCCTTGACCACGATTTGGTCTCTGTTGTCCTCTGTCTCTATCTCGGCCTTGGCACGCACCACCACACGTCCGCGCCCTGTCTCATATGCCTCTCGCACGCCGCTGTAGCCATATATAGTGCCTCCGGTGGGGAAGTCGGGGGCTGTGATGTGGTGCATCAGCTCGTCGATGGTGATATCGGGGTTTTCGAGCAGAGCGATGCAGCCGTTGATTGACTCGGTGAGGTTGTGTGGCGCCATATTGGTGGCCATACCTACGGCGATGCCCGAAGCGCCGTTGACGAGGAGGTTGGGGATGCGTGTAGGCAGCACTAATGGCTCCTTGCGTGTATTGTCGTAGTTGGGCTGAAACTCCACGGTGTCGCTGTCGATATCGCGGAGCATCTCCTCACCGAGGCGCGCGAGGCGCACCTCGGTGTAACGCATAGCCGCCGGGCCGTCGCCGTCGATAGATCCGAAGTTGCCGTGTCCGTCAACGAGAGTGTAGCGCAACGACCAATCTTGGGCCATACGCACCACAGTATTGTATATAGAAGAGTCGCCATGTGGGTGATAGTTACCCATCACTTCGCCCACGACCTTAGCCGACTTTTTGAAAGGCTTGTTGGAGTTGTTGCCCATCTCGTTCATGCCAAACAAAGCACGACGATGCACCGGTTTCAAACCGTCACGGACATCCGGCAAGGCGCGCGACACAATGACCGACATCGAATAGTCGATGTAGGCCGTCTTCATCTCATTCTCAATGTTGATTTTAAAAATACGATCCTCTTCGAGCATATAATATTTTTTGTTTATATCAAAGTCAAGCCTCGAGAGCCGAGCTGTGTCTTCGGCGAGGCAAATATCAAGCAAAGTTAAGCATTTTTTTTGAGAGCGCCACAATTTCGGGCGTCATTAATGGGTATTTTTGGTTAATTTAATACACAGCAGGCAATAAAAAGGTCAGCGCGGGCTCCCAATTAGCATTTTTTTGGATTTATATATTCGGCACTATTTTGTCATATACAAATAAATCACTAACTTTGCAGTCGATTTTCAACAATCTACAACAATATTAATAACACAAAACAAAACCCATGCAGTACGAAACCGTTTTCATTTTAACTCCCGTTTTGTCTGACGATCAGATGAAGGAAGCGGTAGCCAAGTTCAGCAAGGTGCTCACAGACAATGGAGCAACTATCGTGAACACAGAGGAATGGGGCTTGCGCAAGCTTGCTTATCCCATCCAGAAAAAGTCAACCGGCTTCTACACCCTCGTCGAATTCGAAGGAGAGCCCACACTGGTAAAGAAACTTGAGACCGCATTCCGCCGCGACGAGCGCGTACTTCGCTTCCTGGTGTTCCGTCAGGACAAATACGCCGCCGAGTATGCAGCAAAGCGTCGCAGCCTCAAAGGCAACAAACAAGAAGTAGCAACCACAGAAGCTAAGGAGGACTAAATCATGGCAAACGCACAATCTGAAATCCGCTACTTGACTCCGATGTCAGTAGATGTAAAGAAGAAAAAATACTGCCGTTTCAAACGCAGCGGTATCAAGTACATCGATTACAAAGATCCCGAATTCCTCAAGAAGTTCCTCAACGAGCAGGGTAAGATCCTTCCCCGCCGCATCACCGGCACTTCGCTGAAATTCCAACGCCGCGTAGCCCAGGCCGTAAAGCGTGCCCGTCACCTTGCCCTGCTGCCCTACGTTACCGACCTCATGAAATAACCCTTAAAGCCAAAGGAATAAAATGAAAATCATTCTCAAAGAAGACGTACACGGTCTTGGATACAAGGACGACGTCGTAGAAGTGAAAGATGGATATGGCCGTAACTACCTTATCCCCACAGGTAAGGCTGTCGTAGCCACACCTTCGGCTCTTAAGATGCTTGCAGAGAACCAGCGCCAGCGCGCACACAAGCTTGCACAAATCAAAGCTGAGGCAGAGGCTGCCGCTGCCGCTCTCGAAGGCGTAGCTCTCACCATCGGTGCAAAGACGAGCTCTACCGGCACAATCTTCGGTAGCGTCAACAGCATCCAGATTGCTGAGGCTCTCGAGAAGCTCGGCCACAACGTTGACCGCAAGCTCATCTTCATCAAAGACTCTATCAAGGAAGTGGGCAAATATACAGCTACCATCCGTTTCCACAAGGAGGTATCAGTAGAAATCCCCTTCGAAGTAGTTGCTGAATAAGATTTAGCAATAGCCCACACAAAATTACGGGAAGCTGTTTGAAACAGCTTCCCGTAATTATTTATTGCCCTACTCTATTGAAGGCAGGGTAGCTTAGGTATCAATGAAGACGATCTACGGTGTGCAGCACGCGACCCTCGTAATTGACCATATACAGCGTGAGCTTATCCTTAGATGCCGACAGCACCGAGAAGCCCTCATCGCCGTTGCAGTATTTAGTGCCCTCAACATCATGCACTTTCTTGCGCGAGAGGGAGGCGGCGCTATTGACCACGCAATCGACGCCTAAGGCCGCATTATTGATATGCTGGAAATTGTGGATATGACCGCAGATATACATATCTACGCCGCCGCAGCTTTTAATCAAAGCTCCTACACGGCGCTGCATATCGGCGCGCTCAGACCCGTCTTTGGGGGTGTCGGCGTAGATGGGATGGTGACCCACCACCACCAGCCAGTCAGCGCCCTGACGGTTGCGCAGCTCGCCTTCGATCCACTGCATCTGTGCTTCCAAGTCTTGGCTGCCGGCATCGGGATAGGTCTCGCCATCGGCTCTGTACTTGTCAATGAGCGGAGTGGTATCGATAAACACTACTTTTACCGTCACATTGCCTTCAGAGAAGAGCTTGGAATAGTAGCGAGCCGGCATCTGCCACCGACGGCTCACCTTGCTGTAGTCAATCACGGCCTGTGTGTTGCCGCGATACTCGTGGTTGCCGAGCACCGGATGCCAAGGTATCATCAGGGCCGGATGTGAATATACCAGCTCGTAGTTGGTGAGCCACAGCGGGTCAGCGGTTGAGGCCACGCCATCAAAGTGATGCACATCGCCCAAAGCGAGCACCGCCTGCGCATCAACACTGTCGGCCACCTCGGCCATCATCTCGGCCATAGGTTTCTGACGATAGTAACCATTGCGACCGGTGTCGTTGCATACTATAAGATTGACGTTGTCTTCGTGGTCAATCACACCGGCTTTAGCAGCCGACATATCAAAGGGTAGCAACGCCATTGCGAGCGCTGCTACCATCATTAACTGTTTTCTAATTTTTATCATCTGTGTGCGTCGTTATTAAGCAATCAAAGATTACATGCCTGCGGCGCCGAAGTATCCTGCCAAAGCCGGCGAGGTGTATGTCACGCCATTGAGCTGCATACCGGCGGCGAAATAGGGAGTAAACGGAGCCACCATCAGCGCGCCGGTCAGAGCCGGCGAGCCGCTGAGCAGATGGAAGTTCCAGCTCTCGTCATAGCGATACTCGGTGAGAGCCACGCCGTTGATGTCAAAGTTGACAAACAGCGGGTTGATCAGATTATCAGCCGTAGATATCAAGCTGTGCACATCGATTGCCGGATTGTAGCTCTTGTGAGCGTAGTTATA
This sequence comes from Muribaculaceae bacterium, assembly GCA_051871765.1. GTDB lineage: Bacteria > Bacteroidota > Bacteroidia > Bacteroidales > Muribaculaceae > CAG-873. The sequence continues at coordinate 20,895 of JBJEDF010000062.1, read as the reverse complement.
GCCTTCGTAAGCATAAGCCACATTGCTCTCCTCGGGATATACCACAGAGCTGCGCTGCGAGCCGGAAGCATAGCAGTTGTAGTCGATAATAGACTTGTCGTCAAAGCCGCCATCGGGCACATTAGGAGTCTTGTATGATGGAGTCATCGCTCTGAATTTGCAGTTGACCATCAAGTTGTTGACCACATTGGCGAGGCAGTTTTTCTCGACATAGACACAGCCGCCCTTCTCACCATCGCGACGCCATCCGGCGTTGATGATAGTGTTGTTGTAGGCATTGACTTTAGCCTGGCCGCGAGTCTCGCTTTGACCGGATGAAGACAGCTTCAGGCCATTGGTATTGGGGCTGAACATGATGTTGCCGGCCACGTCGGCCACAACGCCGGCCTTGAGGTTGACGGCCTCACCGCCGCTGTAACCGTTGGCAGCAAACACATTGTTTGTGATAATGGCTTTTCCGCCCATGAGGTAGATGCCATCGCTCCAACCATTACGCAGCACTGAATTCGTGACTACATACTTGCCATCGATGTTGTTGGTGGTGATTTGAGGATAAGCATCATCGCCGGCGGTATAATATCCGGCAGTAGCCGAGGGCGAGCCTTCGATTACCTGAGCGCCGGTGTATTCAATCACCGTGTGGTCAATGACCATTTCGGCGCATGTCTCAGTGGCAACGATGCCGCCCCAAAGACCTTTAAGCGCATTGTCAGCGGTGCGTTTGCTCTCTTCTACCGAGAAGAGTATCGGGGCCTCAGCGCTGCCCTGGCAGTAAAGCGAGCCTTTGACGAGCACTTCTACCGGCACATGATTGACACCCACACCGGCGGTGCTTACTATCACCTTCACACCGGGCTCGATGGTGAGCGACTTGCCTTCCGGCACCACTAAGTGGCGGTCGAGGTTGATCTCTGTGCCCGTAGTCCACACGCCGCTCACACGCATCTCCGTTTCAGTAATCTCGGTCTCGGCCGTAGGCTGCTCGGGTGTGGGATCGGGGGGCGTAGGCTCCGGCTCATCATTGGGGTTGTCATCGCTACATGAGCCGCACACTATCACGGCAGCCATCGCAAGGGCGCTGACGGCTTTGCGCCACATTGTCATCTTCGTTGCAAACATGTCGTTGTTCATTGTAGTTTAATTTAGTGAATAGGTATTTATCAAATATTAAGTATATGTATTTTATTACAGCTTAAATCGCACGCCCACCTGCAGAGTCTGGCCGTAGCGCTCTTTGCGCTCCACCAGGTCGCCGCCTGATGTGCGCTCGGCATCGACCACAGCATCGGTGTGCTCGCCCTTGTGGATATATCTCACCAAGGGGAGGTTGAGCAGATTGGTGGCTTTGAGGAATACCGACAGGCCGCATTTCCACGACTTTTCGGCCGACAGCTCCAGGCGCACATAGTCGTTCTCCCAGATGTCATTGTCGAGCCAGTTGGAGATCTCGCAGAGGCGCTTGCCAATGTAGCTCGTAGTCAGCTGCGCCTCCCATAGGTTGCGGGTGTCTTTGTAGAGCAACGAGAGGTTGGCTACGTGGGCGGCCTGGCCGGCGAGCGGGCGAGTCTGGCGCGCCACCACTATATCGTTGCCTTGCATTGACCGCTTGTCGGTAGTAATAGCTGAGTGGGTATAGGTGTAGTTAGCTTTGATGCCGAAGCGGTTGAAATATTTCAGCACATCTATCTCAAGGCCCATATTGGTGGCATTGCCCAGGTTTAGCGGCATATAGTAGGAGTCTTGGCCTTCGGTGATGAGACCATACTCAATGGGGTTTTTGAGATGCTTGAAGAATGCGCCTACCATCAACTGCTCTGACGATGATGGGAAATACTCCCAGCGCAAATCCACATTATCGGCCGAGGTGTGCTTCAGCGCCGGGTTGCCACGCTCCTTATACTCCTCGGTGATGATGCTGTAAGGCACAATCTCGAAAAATCCCGGGCGGTTGATGGCTCGGTAATAAGAGAGCTTCACGTTCATATCGTCTCTAAAGGCATATTTGATATGAGCATCGGGCAGCCAGTCGGTGTAAGTCTGGTAACCTTCAGGATCTACATCTCGCGGGAATTTGAGCGTATAACCCTGATTGGTGTGCTCGGCGCGGAGGCCGGCGATAAATTCGAAGTTGTTGACCGCCATTTTGGCAGAAATAAAGCCGGCGCCTATACGCTCTATCGCGTCATAGTTAAGGGGGTCGCCCACATTGCCGTATTCGCGCGGCACGATGTCGATTTGGTCAAAATTTGTCCAATCCACGCCATAGACTTGCGGGTGCTCTATCCCGGTGGCTGAGTCAAAGGTGTATTCGTTGAAAAAGCTGTTGCGCCGTTTGTCTCTGTACATTCCGCCGAGATTAAACTCATACTCTTTGTCGCCACTTTTGAGGATGTATGATGCCTGAGCGTATCCTGACCAGTCTCTATCAGAATTGTGCTCCCAACGGCGCACCGCCGAAGTCGAGGTGGCAATATGCATTCCCTGCAAGTATATCTCTGCATTGTCGGGTGTCTTGTTGGTGGCTCGCGAGAATGCGCCGGTCCACGAGAGCGTCAGCGCCTTATTAGCGAGCAGGGTGTGCCGGCCGCTGAGCGTAGAATTGAAGATGCCCTGCACATTGTGGCGCAGACGCACCGACTCGGTGTTGTCATTGACCGACACACGCGACTGAGTGTCTCTGACATCAAGATAACCGTTGTACCAGCTCAGCTCGTTGGCGTCGTTGATATCATAGTCAATCTTGGCATGGGCTGACAGCCGCTGGCGGGCATCGTTGTAGGTGCGGTATTCGATGCCGTTTTGCGCATACGATGAGCGGTAATACCAATCGCTGTTTTTGCCGCGATGCATATTCTGGAAGTCAATTGAGGCCACCACGCCGAGCTTGCGGTCAAAAAATCTGTCGCCATAGGTGGCACCGGCGAGCAAGTCGGGCAGCGGGCGGTGTGATGACACCCTCAAATTCTTATTCGTGAAGTCGGCCTGTGTGACCCCATAATCTCCGCTAACGCCTTTGATCTCGTTGGGCGATTGAGCGGCGATGCTGCGATGGTCAAAGCTCAAAAAGTCGCGGTCAAAGAACAATGCATTATATCCTGTGGAGATATGCGCCGACAGCAATCGGCGATCCGGCGCATCTTTCATCACCAGGTTGATAGCGCCGCCTATGCCGTCGCCCTCAAGATTGGCGGTAGGTGACTTATACACCTCCAGGCGATCAAGGATGTCGGAAGGAAACAGGTCAAGCGGCACAAATCGGTTTTTGTTATCCGGGCTGGGTATCTTGATGCCATTGACCAGGGTGTAGTTATAGCGCTTATCCATACCGCGCAGCAGCGCATATGAGCCCTCGCCTGACGAGTTGCGCTCTATCGACACGCCCGACATGCGTTGCAACATATTGCCCACGGTCACATCCGGTGACAGCTCCATGGCACGGCCGCTGAGCACATTGACCACATTCATTGACCGGCGCTCTATCAGGCGTGCTGTATTGTCAGAGCTGCCGCTGCGCTGGCCTTTAACCACCACTTCCTGCAGCCCTGTTGCCGACTCTTGCATAGTGATGACAATAGGCGCTTGGGCATCGGCCTTGACTCTGGTCTCGGCAAATCCCACATAGCGGCATATTAAGATTGGCGACTTTATATCCGTCTTTATCGTAAAAGAGCCGTCGAGACCCGTCACTGCCGAAGCGCCGGCCTCTCCTTCTACCGTCACGCTGGCACCGATGAGGCTTTCGCCCGTAGCTCCATCATACACTACTCCCTTAAATACTGCTGCTTTTGTCACTTGTGTTATTGCCGACAATAGCATCAGCGCAATCACATAAATCCTCTTTGGCATAGCTTATAACAATCTTGGTTACTTTTTCGCAGCAAAGGTATAGGCTTATTATTAAGAGATTAATTCAAAAATATTAAAAAAATATTACGAAGCAAAGCCCTGCACGACACAGCATATCGTGCAGGGCTTAAGCTCGGATTGTCAGTAACAATCGGCTAATGCCTTATTCGGCGGGAGCCCACTTGCATCTTACGGGCGACACTATCAAGCCTTCGTCTTTGAGTTGCTTCATAGCCTTATCGACCTCTTTGCGGTCAAGGCCGCTGAGCTCGGCTATCTTGCCGGCATTCAGCGGAGTGCCGGCTTCTTTCATTGTTGCTAAAACCTTGTCTTTTACTTCCATGATTAAATCGGTCTTGTTTATAATAAAATGTGTTGTAATCCACTATATCGCTATTTCAATTTGCCATTGAGAATGCGCGCTCTGACGCTTTTTACCGCCGGGCTGTAATAAGATATCTCCATAGCCTCCACCGTGCGCCTCATCTCGCCCTTTAGCTCGGGATATAAGGCACACATCTTGTAAGCTATTTTCATGCATAGTGATTGTATGCCCGGATATTCCTGCACATCAGTCATGTGCTCGAGGCAAAAATCAAGAAAGTCAGCACGCACATCGGCCTCGCTGATAGTCAAGCGCTCCACAATATTGAGGGATAGCCTACGCACTGAGGAGTTGCGTGTAGTCATAGCCAGGTCAATAAGCTCCACGAGCAGCGGTTGCAGCTGTGCTATCTCAGCCTTGGTAGATTTTGTCAATCCCCACAAGGCATTGCGTGCCACCTGATAGTCATCGTCGTGCATATATCGGCGGCAGAAGCCGATAAAGTCGGCCGTAGCTCGCACCTCGCCATATATGGCAAGGGCCTCGCCTTCGCTATATGCGCCCTTGAGACGCTCTCTCGTTATCATATCCTTATCGTCTGAGCTGAGTGAGATCAGTCGGACATCGGCATCTGCTCTATCGCCTTAATCAGACGCGTGGCAAACGCTTCAAATCCGCCATCGGTGAGGTGGTAGTTGTCCACCGAACATTCGGTGTCATCGCCGAGCACATCGTGCGCCTCAAAGTAATAGAGGCGTTTATCACCTTGAGCCACCAGACGCTCATATATGCAGCGAAGGCTCATATTTTTGTCCTCAATGGCATGTTGCACCTCCTTCTCATAACGCATTATCGGGAACAAAGGGCTCTCTACAAGCATTATCGGCACCTGAGGGTGAGCCGCGCGCAAGATGGCTACAAACGGCTCCATCAGGGTGTCAACCATCTGCGATGTGCAGTTGGGCAAAGCATCTATGATATATGCTCCGGCATCGGCCGAGCTCATCAGCCGAGCTATCTCCGGGTCAAGACGTGCGTTGCCGCTGAAGCCTAAGTTGATGACTTCGCGGTTGAGGCGCCGCATTACGATATTGGTGTGGGCCATGCCGGGGCGCGTGGCGCATCCTCCCTGCAAGATGCTTGTGCCGTACATCACCAGCGGCTTGCGACGACAAGGCTTGTCGGTATAAGCCACGTCGGGCTGCGCCACCGTAGCCAACGAATCCACCCCTATCGAAAGGCTATCCACGCCATCGTACAATGGCAGGTAGAGCATGTACTCGCGCATCACTTTCGGCTCAAGGCATCTCACCACGCGCGCTGTCGTTTTAGCCTTATTGAGGTTAGGGCGAGCGCTGTTGACCCACTGCCACTCGCCCACAGAGTCAAGCACATAGAGGTCGAGGCCGCGGATGCCGGTGGCAGTCATGTGGTTCATGGCAAAGGAGTTTAGCGATGTCCACCGCACGTCGATGTCTGACGCATCGGTAGCAAATCGCACGGCCATGCCGGCGCTGTTCCGGCCCAGGCTCCACAGCTCATCGCGCACCACGCCTTGCAAGCTGTCGGGCAGACGTGTGTATCGGCTCTCATTGTTTTGCGCCAGAGAGCCCAGCAGAGGATAGTCGGCAAGCGGCACATACCTCATCTGCGATGTGGCAATCAAAGCCACCGAGGCCACAGCAGCTACCGCCACCGCGCATTTGCGTATCGAGGTCATAGCTGTCAAAATAAGGGGAAGTCACTCCCGCTAAGTATATACTTATCTCTGAACTGCTCGTTGGTCATCGTCAGCATCACGATGCCTTGCACCAGCATCACAATGCTCCAGATGCCAAATGTCACTATCGAGAGCAAGATGGTCAGCAAGCCGGCGGTAATCTTGCCCACATAGAAGTAGTGGATACCAAAGGCTCCCAAAAAGATAGCGAGCAAGGCACACACGCCGCGACTGCGGCCGCCGCTTACACTATCGAAGAGATTGTCGGTGTTGAACACATCGTGGTTATAGCATGTCTTAGGCCCGTCAGCATAAGGTGGCGGAGTGGCGGTGTCAAGCCGAGAGTGGCAATAACGGCAGAGCACGGCATCGTCTTGGATCATCTCTGCGCAGTAAGGACATTTTTTCATCTTTTATTGATATTTCCATTGAGCCCACAAGGGCTATGATACGGCAAATTTACTCATTTTTAGTGTCTGTAACCAACAAAAAGCGAATTTTTTGTTTCATATAACCTATTTTAACCGTGATATCTTGCCTCATTGCCAAAATAGGCGTAAATTTGAGGCTGATTTGTAACAAATATATAATAATGCTGACATACACCACCCACCTCAAGAAACTCGTTCTGCCGGAATACGGGCGCAACATACAGCGCATGGTTGACCACTGCCTCACCATTGCCGACCGCGAAGAGCGCAGCGCCTGCGCTCGCGCTATCATAGCAGCGATGGCGGTGCTCTTTCCACCGACAGGCGACAAAGAAGCCTACCAGCGCAAGCTGTGGGATCACCTGGCCATCATGAGCGATTTCAACCTCGATGTGGACTCGCCATACGATATGACTGTGACCGAGACAATGGCGCAGCGCCCCGAGCCGCTGCCCTATATGGGCTGCGCCTTTGACCATCGCCAATATGGGCTTACACTGCAACGCATGGTAGAGGTAGCCGCCGATATGCCGCAGGGCGACGAGCGCGATGCCCTCGTAGAGCTGATTGCCGCCCACATCAAAAAGACCCTCTCGGCAATCAACCCCGATGGCGTAGATGATGCCAAGGTGTTTAAGGACCTGCGTATGATGTCGCACGGGGCTATCAACGTGGCGCCCGGACAAATCGTGCTCCCCGAATTTCAAATCATAGCACCCGCCACAGGCAAAAAGAAAAAGAAGAAAAAATAAATGATACGTCGCGACGAAATAAAGCCTATCGGTTACATCGTCAAAACTCACGGCATCAACGGCGAAGTAAATGTAAGCTGGGATATCCCCGATCTCGAGCCGGAGCAGTTGCGCTGCCTGGTATTCGATATTGACGGCATATATGTGCCATTCTTCATCAGGTCGTGTCGCCGACGCGGAGCCGACTCTCACCTCTTGGCTTTTGACGGCATCGACGATGACCGCGCCGCTGCCGACATTGCCGGGCACTCGGTGTATGCCCTCAGCTCCGACATTGATGCCATATATGGCGACGACCACTCGGGCGCCGGTGATGACGGCTTTTACGCCGACGACCTAATAGGCTTTACCGTCATAGCCAACGGCGAGCCGGTGGGCACTATCGATGACTACGATGACTCTACCGACAATGTGCTCTTTGTCGTGGCCACGCCTGACAATCGCAAGATTTTAATCCCCGTGGCCGACGAGTTTGTCATCGCCATCGACCCGGAGCTACACACCATAGAGATGGATATACCATCTGACCTCTTGACGCTTAACCCCTGACAATCACTAATATGGAATACGACGAAACAAAAGCGGTAGAGTACATCAGACAGCACGCCGCACTCTCGCAAGACTACGATGATGATGAATTGCTCAATGTAATTGATATCATATTTGACTACTACGAGGAAAACGGTTTGCTCGAGATTGACGATGACGATGATGACACCATCGACATAGATGACATCACTCAATTTGCCACACGCATGCTCCACAAGGACAAAATGGCCAAAGTTGCCGACATAGATGTGCGGCCTATCATAGAAGCTGAATTTGACTATGAATTATCTCTCGACGCTTAAAGCCTCAAGCCGCGCTGCCTTCTGCTGCATCGCTATCGCTCTCCTCGCTTGTATCAGCGCCAACGCACAGGCCACCGATGGCGATGACGACGTTGACGAAACCGACCTCACCGTGGAGCAAAACATCAACACTCCACAGATACGCAAAAAATCGCAAAAAGCCACGGCATGCTCCGAGATTGACGCCCTCCGCCGCGCTTTAATCAGCAAAGGCTACGATGCTAAAAGCGTGCGCAGCGGCGAAGTGCTCAAAATCACTATCCCTTGCAGCAAACTCTTTGCCGCCAACGACACGGTGCTCAAGCCATCGGGATGCCTCTATCTCAAGGCATTAGAGCCTATCATTAAGAAGCCGGCATCATACAAGGTCATTGCAGCGGTGCATTGCGATGACACCGGCGATGAGATATATGCCACTGCTATCACCGAGGCTCGCGCCAACGCCATCGATGAATATCTGTGGGAGCTGTCAGGCCAGATGGAGACATACCTGATACCCTACGGCATCGGGCACGATGAGCCCCTCGTCAAGGACAACTCTATCGCCAACAGAGCCATCAACCGGCGCGTGGACTTCTTCATAGTGCCGCTTGAGCCGCTCTTCAAGCGATAGCTCGGCAGCGACACCCACCGCCCCTTTCGCACCAATTATTCAACAAATATCACTGCAATTTATCAAATTTCAGTTATCTTTGTAGCTAAATATCATAATACCCCCCCATGACATCAAAAAGCATTATCATAGCTATTGCAGCAGCGTTGGGGATATGCTCCTCAATGGCAGCCCAAAGCAGCACCACCACCAACGACAAGCTGTTTGTGACGCCAACAGTGCCCGATCAACTGCAAAACCTCACAGAGCGCTGCGACTACTTGGTGTCGCACTACTGGGATCGTTGCAATTTCAAGACGGCATTTTCCTCGCTATCGCGCCTGAGCAAAGCTTTTGAGGAATATCTCACGCCTATACCCTATGCCACGGCCGACACCGTGCACAGCTCCATCAACAGGCTCATAGCCACCGTCAAGAAATCGCCTGACCACACCCTGCAATTAGCGAAAATAGCCGAGCGGTGGCTTTACTGCGACTCAGCGACATTCCGCTCTGAGGAGGTGTATCTGCCTTTTGCCAAGGCTGTTGTGGCCAACAAAAAAATCAATAGCGCCGAGCGCGCTCGTTTTGAGCACCACGTCAAGCTCATCGAGTCAAGCGGGCTGGGATTTAGAGTGCCTGACTTGGCGCTATCTACGCCCGAAGGCCTCAAATACAAGCTCGGCGACATACGCTCCACCCACACCCTGATTTTCATCAACGACCCTGACTGCACCGACTGCTCGCTCACGCGCGTGAGGCTGTCGGCCGACATCAATGCCAACAAGCTCATCGCTGCCGGCAAGCTCACCATCGTCAGCATCTATCCTGATGCCCCTGACGCGCAGTGGATTGAGGCTTCGGCCTCGTTCCCGGCCAATTGGGTTGTGACTGCTTTTGAAGACGCCGATTCATACTTTGACATACGCACCACGCCGCAGTTTTATTTCCTTGACGAGAGCCACAAAGTCATCGCCAAAGATTTCACCATCGACAATCTGCTGCGCACCACAGCACTCTTAGCCAACGAGTAATGAAGATAGCAGCTTTGATATCAGGAGGCGTAGATAGCGCCGTGGCGGTCCACAAGCTCAAGGAGGATGGCCACGACATCAACCTATTCTACATACGCATAGGCCGCGACACCGACGAGGGCGACTGCTCCGCCGAGGAAGACATAGAGATGTGTCAGCTCATAGCCAAACGCTATGGCCTGCCATTTGACGTGGTGTCGCTACATCAGGAGTACTGGGACAACGTAATGGAATATGCCCTGCGCACCGTCAAGGCCGGCCTCACCCCCAACCCCGACATCATGTGCAATCTGATGATAAAATTCGGCTTCTTTGAGCAGCGTTGGGGCCACGCCTTCGATAAGACAGCCACCGGGCACTATGCCACCACCATAGAGCGCGACGGCAAGGTGTGGATGGGCACTGCTGTGGACCCCGTCAAAGACCAGACCGACTTTCTCGCTCGCATCAGATATGACCAGCTGGAGCACTTGATGTTTCCCATCGGCGATATGCCCAAGGCTCAGGTGCGACAGATAGCGGCCGACACCCACATGCCCAACGCTTATCGCAAAGACTCGCAAGGCATCTGTTTCCTGGGGAAAATCAACTACAACGATTTCATTCGCCGGCACTTGGGCGAGCACCCCGGCGCCATCGTAGAGCTTGAGACCGGGCGCAAGCTCGGCACTCACCGCGGATATTGGTTTCACACCATAGGCCAGCGCAAGGGTCTGGGCCTGAGCGGCGGCCCATGGTATGTGGTCAAGAAAAATATCCACGACAATGTAATATATGTGTCGCAAGGCTTTGACACTCAGGCACAGTATGGCCATAGGCTCTTGCTCGGCGAGATGCACTTCATCACCGCCGACCCCTATGGCACCGACTGTGACCACCGCCCCATCACATTCAAAAACCGACACTCGCCGGAGTTTCTCCACGGCACCCTCACCCGCCTTCCCGGCGATGGAGCGCAGTATATCATAGAGTCGCAAGAAAAGGTGCAGGGCATAGCGCCGGGCCAGTTTGCCGTGATATATGACGAGGCCTCACGCGTATGCTACGGCTCAGGCATCATCACCCTACACGACAATTAGACACATCATCACCACAAGTATATATATCACCCCCAAAACGCCATGCATGAGCAGAAGATACAAGTCAGAGTAATGGGCATCTCCTACACCCAGCTCAAGACGGGAGCCTACGCCCTATTGTTAGCTCAGATTGATGGGCCCTATCGTGTGCCAATAATCATCGGAGACCAAGAGGCGCAGGCCATAGCATTAGTGCTCGAAGGCATCGTGCCGGCACGCCCTATCACCCACGACCTGTTTGTATCTTTTGCCAAAGCTTTTGACATACGGCTCACAGAGGTGTATATCTACAAGTTTGACAATGGTATATTCTATTCGCGCTTGCACTTTGACGATGGTGTGCGCCACGTCACTGTGGACTCGCGCACGTCTGACGCCATCGCTATCGCCATACGCACCAACGCCCCCATTTACATATCGCGGCAGATTATTGACGAGACCGGATTTATCATCGACAGCGACTCGCAGCTCATACGCCCCGGCGACGAGGCCGGCAGCAACGACGAGGCCGGAGAGCCACACGGCGAGGAGCCTGATGCCGATATGGCTCACGACCCTGTGACGGAATATCGCCGATACACCACCGCCGAGCTGTATCTCAAACTTGAGGCGCTCACCGAGTGTGAAGACTATGAGGGCGCCGCATTGGTCAAGGCCGAGATAGACAGGCGCAAAGGCGACACTTCGGCCGATGACGACTGCAACGCTTACTGACCTAAGAAAATATACAGATTACCATAGAAAACAATACCTGCACTATTATGAACAGCATCAAAGTAAAATTGTCAGCAATGAATTTCCTGGAGTTTGCCGTCTGGGGAGCATATCTCACATGTATGAGCAACTACCTCGGCCGCGCCGGCATGGGAGATTTAGTGCCTTGGTTCTATGCCATACAGGGCATAGTGTCAATATTTATGCCCACAGCGATGGGTATCCTCGCCGACCGCAAAATTCAGCCGCAATTACTATTAGGTATATGCCATTTGGTGGCAGGTGTCGCTATGGTATCACTCTTCATTATGGGAGAGAACAATGCCATGCCTGACCGCTCGCTGTTTGTAGCCATCTACTGCGTGTCAGTGGCATTTTACATGCCTACGCTGGCACTCTCCAACACCACCGCCTTCAGCATCATCGAGCGCCACGGCATGGACACCGAGACCACGTTCCCGCCGATACGCGTCTTCGGCACCGTGGGCTTTATCGCCACGATGTGGTTTGTCAACTGTGCCACTTATGCCGACGGCTCTATCGGCTTCACCCTCGCTGACAACAATTTCAAATTTCAATACACACACCACCAATTCTTAGTGTCAGGCATATTAAGCATAGTGCTCTTTATCTACTGCCTCACCTTGCCTCGCTGCCCGTTGACTAAGAAGAAAGAGAAGCAATCGCTTGCCGAGGCAATGGGGCTCAATGCCTTCAAGCTCTTCAAGACGCGCAAGATGGCGCTGTTTTTCATCTTCTCGATGCTCCTGGGCATGTCGCTGCAGGTGACCAATGGCTTTGCCGGCCCCTTCCTCACGAGCTTCAAGAGCAGCGAGGTGGCAGAGATAGCCTCAAGCTTTGCCGCCTCCAATGCCACGCTCCTGGTGTCGATATCACAAGTCAGCGAGGCGCTGTGCATACTCCTGATACCATTCTTCCTGCGCCGATACGGCATCAAAGGGGTGATGCTCATAGCCATGAGCGCTTGGGTGCTGCGCTTCGGCTTCTTCGGCCTGGGCGCGCCCACATTCCCCGGCGTGATACTGTTTGTACTCTCCTGCTTAGTATATGGCGTGGCCTTTGACTTCTTTAATGTCTCCGGCGGCATGTTTGTCAACCGCGAGTGCGATGCATCTATCAAGGCCTCAGCTCAGGGGCTGTTTATGCTCATGACCAACGGCCTCGGCTCCACAATAGGCACCCTCTCGGCCGGCGCCGTCATCGACAAATACTGCCACTGGAATGAAAACGGATATCTCGTGGGCGACTGGTCCACGGCTTGGCTCATCTTTGCCGGCTTTGCCTTGGCGGTGGCCGTAGCCTTTGCCATAGTATTCAAAGACAAGCAGCCCGCCCGCTCATAAGGTAATATCCCCTACCCACTCCACGCACGATTATGATACGGTTTTACTCTCCTGACATAGCCACAACGGCCACACTGCCCGAAAGCGACTCGCAGCACGCTGTGAGGGTGCTGCGCCTACGCGAAGGCAGCGAAATCGAGGTCATCGACGGCAAGGGCAAGGTATATACCTGCCGCATCACCCTGGCGCATCCAAAACGCACTCAGGTGGAGATAATCCACACGGCAGAGCTGCCAAAGGTGTGGCAGGGCAATATCACCATCGCCATAGCGCCCACCAAGCACAACGACCGCATGGAGTGGCTCATTGAGAAACTTACAGAGATAGGCATAGACCGCATCGTGCCGCTGCGATGCCGATACTCCGAGCGCAAGGAAATCAACGAAGAGCGACTGCGCAAAATCGCCGTGTCGGCTATGAAGCAATCACTGAAAGCTACATTGCCGCAGATTGAAGCTATAATGCCATTTGCATCATTTATCAGCGAGGAAGCTCTACGCCCCACAATGAAGTATGTGGCATACTGCGCGCCGGAAATACCGCGCCGCCTCTTTGCCCGGCAATATGTCAGCGGCCGCGACACCACGATACTGATAGGCCCCGAAGGCGACTTCTCGCACGAAGAAATCACGGCCGCCATTGATGCCGGCTTTGCTCCAATATCATTGGGCGACAACCGCTTGCGCACCGAGACGGCGGCTCTGGTGGCATGCGACACCTGCCACATATTACAACAACTACACACCCCAGCATCAGAATAATGAACACCATAGATTACCTTCAATCATCAGCCTCGCGCAATTTCTTCTTGCTCGCCGGGCCATGCGTCATCGAAGGCGAGGAGATGGCTATCGACATAGCCCGATATGTGTCGGCGATATGCCGTCGGATGGACATACCTTACGTGTTCAAGGGCAGCTATCGCAAGGCCAACCGCTCGAGGCTCGACTCGTTCACCGGCATCGGCGACATACGCGCACTCGAGATTTTAGCAAAGGTGCGCGCCGAGGTGGGCGTGCCCGTAGTCACCGACATACACACCCCCGATGAAGCCGCCATCGCCGCACGATATGTTGACATATTGCAGATACCGGCGTTTCTATGCCGACAGACTGACCTGCTGGTAGCGGCGGCTAAGACCGGCAAGATGGTAAATATCAAGAAAGGACAATTCATGTCAGCCGAGGCTATGAGCTATGCCGTAGATAAGGTGCGCGCCGCCGGCAACGACGCCGTGGCTCTCACCGAGCGTGGCACCACCTTTGGCTATGGCGACCTCATCGTGGACTTCAGAGGCATCGCCACCATGCAGCGCTCCGGCGCTCCGGTAATCCTCGATGTGACACACTCGCTGCAACAGCCCAATCAGGCCTCAGGAGTGACTGGTGGCCGGCCTGACATGATAGAGACAATAGCCCGCGCCGGCATAGCCGCCGGAGCCGATGGCATCTTCATAGAGACACACCGCGAGCCATCCAAAGCCAAAAGCGACGGAGCAAACATGCTACGGCTCGACCTGATAGAAAGCCTGCTCACACGGCTCTCGGCAATACGCGCCACCATCAACAACTTATGACCAATACATCATCTCACAACATATTGACACACACGATAATGAAATCAAAACAAATACTCTTGGCTCTCTCACTCTCCCTCGCCATTAGCGCCCCGGCCTATGCCCAAGCGCCCGGCAGCATTGACCACCCCGTCACAAAAGCCGTGATTGAGGTGTACACCAAACAGCTGCGCGAGACCCCCGACGACTATATGACATGGTTTAAGCGCGCCAACGAATACTATCGCCACAGCGAATATATGCGCGCGCTCAACGACATTGACGAAGCCCTGAAATACGCCCCGATATCCGACAAGGACCTGCGATTTCAGGCTTACATGCTACGCGCCGGCATCTACAACCAGACACTGCGCCACGCCGAGGCTCTCTCTGACCTCAACTCAGCCATTGTCATAGACCCGAAATCTTATTCAGCCATATATCAGCGCGCCAACACCGAGTTTGAGCTCGAGCAATACACGGCAGCAAAAGCCGATTACAACAAGCTGCGCACTATCAACAACCGCGGCACAGAGCCATACATAGGCCTGGCGCGTGTCGCCGTCAAAGAAAACAACCTCGGACAAGCCAACGAATACCTCGAGCAAGCAGTAGCACTCGACCCAAACAATGCCGAAATATACAACCGCCGCTCATCAGTGCGCAAGATGATGGGCAATGATGCCGGAGCCGTTGAAGACCTGATACTCTCAATCAGCACCGGCAGCGACAACAGCAAAGCGCTGGCAGCACTGGTAGATTACGCCAACACCAACTATGATGTGACCATCGCCGGCATCACCAACGCCATCACCACAGCGCCCAATGTGCCCATATACCGCTACCTCAGAGCTGTCATCGAGCAAGCACATTACCGCTACATCGCCGCCATCGAGGACTACAACCTCATACTCACCGAAAACAAATACGACTACCACGGCATCTACGCCTCAATAGCCGAGTGCAAATACGCCCTGGACTATTACGACGAAGCCCTTGATGCCATCAATAAAGCGCTGAACAAGACCACCAACGTGGCTTCTTACTACATCACTCAAGCCAAAGTGCTGATAGCCCTCAACCGCCCCGACGACGCAATCCAAGCATCGGCAAAAGCTCTCGCCATCACACCTAACGATGCCACAGCACTGGTGCAGATGGGCGTATCATACGCCGCCGCCGGCAACGCCAAAGAAGCATCAAACCTCTTCGGCGAAGCTATCATGACCGACAGCTCAATGCCCATAGCATATATGTGGCGCTCCAAAGTCATGCGCGAACAGCTACACCAAGAAGTAGCGGCCTCGCAGACTCTCGAAAACCTATGCTCCATCGACAGCTACGACATCGACGACGTGAGATCGCTCAAAGGCTTTGCACTGCTGCAGCTCCAACGCCCCGATGAAGCAAAACAATGGATGAGAAACATACTCAATATAGCCACCGACCGCGACGGCCTCATCAACTACTATGCCACATGCTTTTACGCCGCCGCCGGCGATAGCGACAAAGCCCTGGAGTGCGCCGACAAAGCCCTAAGCCTGGGCTACGGCAACCACCACCACTGGACTGTGGCTGACGACAACGGCATCAGCGTGGGCAGCCTGCGCGACGACCTGCGATTTCTAAACCTACTCGAGCGCTACGGCGCCATCTTCGGCCGCAAGTAATCCCCCCCCAATCGCTAAGGACTCGCCCACGAGCTAATTAGCGATTTTCTTTTTTTAGATTTCCGGCATCTTCCTGGCGTGAGTATTGTATGACAGATATATTGTCTGCTACCATGAATTAATTATGGTATCGTTGTATATCGTGACGCCATACGGCTTATGCGGTCAGCGATCTTGCAGCGTAAAGGCGTTGGAGTAAGCACAATGAGGCCATCGCCCCACGCCGTGAGTTCGCGAATGAGTTCAAAATTCTCGCGGCACTCAATTGTAAAAAAATCGCCTGATTGAAGTTGCGGATATAAGGTATGTAATCTATCCGCTCGGTCTCCTTTGACATATATTTGCGAACCATGGATAGGCTTAGTATGTATATAACCCTTTACTTCATCACTAACCCAGAAAAGAATTTTGGAGAGCGGAGCTTCTTCATTAAAAGTAACGCCGATAATTTCATCGAATCTGTCATCAAGATCAGTTTCGCATGGTTTAAAGGCATATCCGACTTTCGCCTCGATATCAACAATACGGTCAAGCGCAAAATTGAGAATGCGATTGGTATCGTAAGCGCCACCAATGATGTACCACCTGCGATTATACTCTTTGAGAAGGTAGGGAGAGAGTAAGACCTTGCGAAGTGTCGAATCTAAGAATTTACGATAGGTAAGTTCAACAACTTGTTTGTTTGATATAGCCAAAAACAGCGATGCAATCAGAGTAGAGTTCTCAATCAAATTTTTGGAGAGGGAAATGACAGGTTTACGTTCTTCTAATTTTAGCTGATTGCGCAATTCTGCGAGCCACTTAAAATTGTCAAGTCCATCAAAACTGCCGAGAGTCGTTAGCGCCGACTCAAGGATGGCTTTCTCATCTTCGGTGAGGTTCCGTTTGAATATAGAGAACGTAGGGTCGGCATAGCGGATGCAACGCTTTTTGTACACACGGTCGTCCCCGGTGGTGGCATCAACAGTGTAACGTTCAAATTCAACTATAACCGGGAAATCATATTCCATATATTCAATATCCTTCTCAACGCAACGCTTACTCACGCCGCCCTCTTGCCCATAGTGAGGTAATTCACGTTCGAGATAATCGGTCATATCCTTGATAGAATACGCATGATATCGGTCGGCAAGCAACTTGTCGAGCAACATAATCCGAGTCAGAGCATTCTTATTTGCCGGCATAATTTTGTCAGAATTAATGCTTCAATATAGCTATTGCTCGCCAACGAGCATCGGCTTGCTTTATCGACAGCACTTTAATATGTTGACCTTCACTGATACCCTTAAGGAGTTTGTCTCCGACATACGTGTCTGAGATTAACGCATAGCTTCTACCATTGCAGTTGGTGCGTATGTGCACATCTCCGGAGCACTCATTCAGCCAAGATTCATTAATCGGCCCTGTGTGCTGCTTTATCCAAACAATCTTGCCATTATCAACCTTTATATCAAAAGCGGCACCATTCGGAGTATGCCGACTTAGCCCATATTTAGTCGGTTTGCGCAAGCGTTCGGTTGATTTTTCGGTGCGAAGAATCCAAGTGGTGATTTTTCTTCCTGGATGGTTTCTGTCGCTGTTCTGCTGTTCATCAACCTTTACTGCCAAAATTGTCGGGAACGCGCTATAGATGAATTCATCGGCTTTGGCGGAATAAATGCCGTAGATTTCATTATTGCTGTCAACCGCCTCCGGTGATTGTAATTGATTGTAGAGATTGTAGAAATCAGCCTTGATATTCCAGCCATTGTTTTGGTAGGTTTGACGGTACTTTTCAAGCTCGTATTTAGCATATTCCGGCATGCCTATCTGTATCAACAGCTTTGCGAGTGCCAAACGCACATTCACAATAAACTTGTCTTCAACACCGCAGGTCAATGCTTTGCAAAGCAATCCTACTTTTGTGTCGATGTCATCGGTGAGTTCAGCTGCATGACTCCACAGAAAAAATTTCGATGGAGTTCTGAGAATCATATTCTTGTAATAAGACAAGGCCTCATCAGTTTTTCCCTGAGAAATGAGTACATTGGCTTTATAAAGAGGAAGGTTTTGATTGCCTGGAAACGCCTCGAGAGCCTTGTCAACAAGCTGACAAAAATCGTTTGGAGCTTCCACATGGTCGGTCTCTATTTCTTTAACGTACACGCTAATCAGTTTTTCGACCAACGAAGGCATCGTATTACCGTTGGCTGTTTGGAATTGTTCCCAATCCTCTGCTCTGAGGTTTTCAAGCCCCCATAAACGGATAAAGTCGCGAATGCGGAATTGAAGCGGAGTGTTTTTCTCAACTTTTACAGCTTCGCTAAGAATCAGCGAGTGCAATATAGATGGCTTGGGCAAGTCAAGTTGGAGGTACATATTAAGCAAGGATTTCCTATTATGTACATCACTTAGATTTGTCTGTTTAAGTGCATAATATGTCAGCCAACCAAAGTCCGGGTATAGCCTCGTATCGAGTTCATTGTTATTATACAAAAGCGATATTTGCTTATGCAACGATATTGCATCGGCTCCATTTCTGGCATCTTCGACAGCAGTCCTGAGCTCAACGAAATGCGGCATAATGCGCTTTTCGGCCGAAATCATAGCCTTCTGCATATAGTCATCTCCGCTACTATAGCCGTCATAAAGAGCCTTCATACGCTCGAAGATGGCTACAGCATCATCTCCGCTTTGTTGCTTAAACAAATCATTAAGGCACCAGAATAACGCGCCTGCGGTGTATTGATTGGCGGCTTTGGTAAATTCTGTTTCAGCCGCAGCCATCGCTTCTGAAAGGAGACCGGACTTTCGCAGAGCCGTGATTTCTTTTATGGTCATATTTTGGGGTGATTAGATAAATCGACTACGGAAATTTTGAAGCTTGTGGTCATTGGGCCCAATAGAGCTTAACAATTGCATATATGTATAGTTTCCCTTAGATGTGTATGAGAATTTTACCTGAGCAATGCCATCAGTCTTTAAATGAAACACATCACGATAATCCTCCTTAGTAATGTCAAGGAGTTGTATTCCGCATTCATCAAGCTGGCTGCGAACGAATGACACAAGTTTTTCAGCAAAAGGGCGGTCGGGCGCCGTAAATGGCACATTCACCGGCGCATACGATGCATCAACAAGCTGACTGCATAGTGATGACAACTCGTCAGCTGTCGATGACACGAGTATGTCCTTACCGCTATAACCTTTTGCATGATGCCACATCTGGTAAGACGCTTTATTTGACTTGTCATCAATAAATGTAATAATATGTTGATAAGCTTTTGATCTGTCTTCTTCTACTAACAATCCCACCGCTCGCGCAAGATCCTTAATTCGCTTAAACCGGGCCTCGCAGAAGTCAGCGTTGTCGGCATAACTGCTGACCTTGATTTTTGATGAAAGGGCAATTTCCTCAACAACAATATTGCTGATGTAATTGAAATCAGGGCTGCGGAAGTGCCAGACCTTTTTGCTTGCACGAGTCAGCGCCGTGTATGCCCAACGGAAGTAATCTTCGTTAGCAGTGCCTCCAAAGCGGCACATATCGACAAACACGTTGTCCCACTCTCCGCCTTGAGCCTTGTGGCACGTCATAGCATAGCCATATTTACATATCACGGCATTATAGTACGGGTCATTTGAGAGCAGTTTGACGTAAGTGTCACAAAGCTCTTGCTGCTCAATTGTAAGCTTACTATTTGGCCTCATGCATCGGCGTATCTCACTTAGACGCGACTTTATTGCATTGGGCAGGCGGTTGTTGAAATCTACTATTAATGCGCGAGCCAACAGACCTCCTACTGATCCGGAACTATCGTCAAGGAAGTTGTCCAACAACATTACATTGAGCGAAATCGGCTCGCCATTTGACGAAAACCTAATGGAGGCTTTGCGAAATCTCAGTTCCACCGATTCAATCCTATCCTTGCATAACTTAACACGCACGTTGCGGCTCTCAACCTCGTTGTCAGGTTGACAAGCCTCAACCTGCACAATATTACCATTGAATAGCTCATAGCCATACGAATAGTTGTTGCGGCACACCATCAATAATTCACCATCCCTCAAGTGAGGCACCTTCTCGCCATAATAATGCCGTCGAATAGCAAGATTATAATCTAACGCCTGCTTGTTGCTGTATGCTATGACCGCCGAACGCACACCGGGCCTCGCCGGCGATATTTCAAAATAAGGCTTTAACAAGTCAACGTCCTCAGCTGCAGTGTCAACGCCGCTGTCGAGCCTAAACTCAACGAAAGATTTATTCTCTATACTATCGCGGATTCTCATCGCATTCGTCAGCATAACGCTACCATCTGATTGGCGCATGACCTGGCGGAGTATAACCTCTCGCACATTGCAGCTGAACTTATTCTCTATATACTCTTTGTCGAGAGCCGGCGAGAAATTCATACCGACGGGCGGCAACTGGGCATAGTCGCCGACAAAAACTATTTTTCTGCCGCGAGCAAATTCAAACAAATCCGTCAACAAGAGGCCTGAGCCAAAGAGAAATGCCTCATTCTCAGAGTATGAATCAGAAACCATTGACGATTCATCGACAATGTAAACAGCGCCGGACGTATCTTTGTTGTTTTTCAGTCCAAACCGTAAATGCAGACCACCATCATCTTCATCGTCCTTATTCCGGCTCGTTGATTTCAGCTCTGAAAGACCGTATATTCCCTTGTGGATAGTGCACGCCTTTCGTCCAACCTTACTTCCCAGAATATACGCAGCACGCCCGGTAGGAGCCATCAAGTAGTATTCTCGCTTTTCTTGATCGAGCATGCGCACAAATTCAGCCACAATTGTAGTCTTACCCGTGCCGGCAGCGCCCTTGAGCATAAACACTTGCTCATCGCCTTTGAGGAATGACTTGAAAGCCTCAATGGCAGCCTGCTGAGATGAAGTAAGTTGGATCATAATCGAATTATTTTCTTAGAGTGACATCCTTTATGTTAGAAGGATTCATAATTG
>JBJEDF010000061.1:0-6564 GCA_051871765.1 Muribaculaceae bacterium | reverse complement strand
CACCCTCGCCGTCATCACCCTCACCGACCCCTACCGCGCCCAAATCCTCGCCGCCACCGCCGATACCGACACCGATGTCGCCGAACCGCAATTTGTAGGGACGCGATACATCGCGTCCGCATCAACACCGCCGCCCACCGCGCCCACCGAAACCACTGCACCCACCGCGCCCGCCGCGCCCACCGAAACCACTGCACCCACCGCGCCCGCCGAAACCACTGCGCCCGCCGCGCCCGCCGCGCCCGCGCCGCCCACACGCGCTTCACCCCAATCGGCTGCTAATCAAATAAATACGCTCATGCCCCCAATTAGCC
Organism: Muribaculaceae bacterium; assembly: GCA_051871765.1. Lineage (GTDB taxonomy): Bacteria > Bacteroidota > Bacteroidia > Bacteroidales > Muribaculaceae > CAG-873. The sequence continues at coordinate 6,250 of JBJEDF010000061.1, read as the reverse complement.
CAATCTCACTCTCCGCACATCCGCCACCACGCCGCCTTAGCGCCGCTCTTTCATAAACGATTGCCTGCCGGTATGTACTAACCCTATTACTAACCCCTTAACCCCTTACAATTAACCCGATTATTAACCCTTAACACAAAACATACCGGCAGGCCCCCGGCGCTAAACCAACAAAAACCACCACCAACGCCGCCTCTTGTGCTGTCGCGATACCTCGAGCCACCACCCGTCACGCCCGCCATTGACCCAATATTAGCCCCGCGGCAAAAAAAATCGCCGATTAAGACGCTAAGAGTTTGGCTATTACAAAAAAAAGATGTAACTTTGCGCCACTGTGCCGTCGAGTGTGACGACGCAGACCTTAGTAATTAACCTTATTTATTAACTTTTTAATGACAGACGAATTTAAATCTCCTATCGAAGACTTCGATTGGGACGCCTACGAGAAAGGCGAAACCGCCGGTGAGAAATCTCGCGAGGAGCTCACCCGCACCTATGACGAGTCGCTCAACACCGTCAAAGACAAGGATGTAATCGAAGGTACCATCATTGCCCTCAACAAACGCGAGGCTGTGGTTAACATCGGATACAAGAGCGACGGCATCATCCCGATGAGCGAATTCCGCTACAACCCCGACCTCAAAGTCGGCGACACCGTAGAAGTGTTCATCGAAAACCAAGAAGACAAAAAAGGTCAGCTGATCCTTTCTCACAAGAAAGCTCGCGCAGCCCGCTCTTGGGACCGCGTCAACGCTGCCCTCGCTAACGACGAAATCATCAAGGGCTACATCAAATGTCGCACTAAGGGCGGTATGATCGTCGATGTTTTCGGCATCGAGGCTTTCCTCCCCGGCTCGCAGATCGATGTTAAGCCCATCCGTGACTACGATATCTTTGTTGGCAAGACCATGGAATTCAAAGTGGTCAAGATCAACGAGGAATTCAAAAACGTGGTCGTTTCTCACAAAGCGCTCATCGAGGCTGAGCTCGAGCAGCAGAAACGCGAAATCATCTCTAAGCTCGAAAAAGGTCAGGTGCTCGAAGGTACCGTCAAGAACATCACCTCTTACGGCGTATTCATCGACCTCGGCGGCGTAGATGGCCTTATCCACATCACCGACCTCTCATGGGGCCGCGTAAGCAAGCCCAGCGAAATCGTGCAGCTCGACCAGAAGCTCAACGTCGTTATCCTCGACTTCGACGACGAGAAGAAACGCATCGCTCTGGGTCTCAAGCAGCTCTATCCTCACCCCTGGGATGCGCTCGATCCTAACCTCAAAGTCGGCGACAAAGTCAAAGGCAAAGTGGTCGTTATGGCTGACTACGGCGCTTTCCTCGAGGTTGCTCCCGGCGTCGAGGGCCTGATCCACGTCAGCGAAATGTCGTGGAGCCAGCACCTGCGCAGCGCTCAAGACTTCATGAAAGTAGGCGACGAGGTTGAGGCCGTAATCCTCACCCTCGACCGCGAAGAGCGCAAGATGAGCCTCGGCATCAAGCAGCTCAAGAAAGATCCGTGGGACGACATCGAGACAAAATATCCCATCGGCAGCCGCCACACCGCTAAGGTGCGCAACTTCACCAACTTCGGCGTATTCGTCGAAATCGAAGAGGGCGTTGATGGCCTGATCCATATCTCTGACCTCTCCTGGACCAAGAAGATCAAACACCCCAGCGAATTTACTCAAATCGGCAACGACATCGAGGTCGAAGTCCTCGCTATCGACAAGGACAACCGTCGCCTCTCGCTCGGGCACAAACAGCTCGAAGAGAACCCCTGGGATGTTTTTGAGACTATCTTCACCGTCGGCTCTGTTCACGAAGGCACTATCGTAGAGATGCTCGAGAAGGGCGCTGTCGTTGCTCTGCCTTACGGCGTCGAGGGCTTCGCTACTCCCAAGCACCTCGTTAAGGAAGACGGCACCACCGCTAAGCTCGACGAGAAGCTCTCGTTCAAGGTTATCGAGTTCAACAAAGACAGCAAGCGCATCATCCTCTCGCACAGCCGCATCTTCGAAGATGAGGCCCGCGCTGAGAAAGCCGCCGAGCGCAAGGCTAAACGCCAGCCTCGCAAGCAGGACGAAGCTCCCGCTACTACTACTCCCATCGAGAAGACCACTCTCGGCGACCTCGAGGCTCTCGCTGCTCTCAAAGAGAAACTCTCAGGCAAATAAGTTAAGTAAACCATAAGCAATTTGACAATTAAGCGCTTCCCCGTGATGGGCGAGGCGCTTATTTTTTTGCGCCGATATGACGCGCAGCTCACACTTTTTTACTACTTTTGCAGTGATAATTCCTAAAAATAATCAACATCAACTTCTATCACCACTACACGTTATGAAAAAGCTCTTGTTAGCTATCGCTATGATGCTGTCTGTGACTGCCGTCAATGCTCAAGATGACTACACTCCGCAACTCACTCAGCTCGCCTCGCAATTAGCCGGTTTTGTTGTCGGCACCCCCGACGGCTCATTCACCGCTTGCGAGTATGCCGACGCACAGCTCGTCTTCACCGTAGGCGCCGACTCCCGGCTCAACACATCATTCTACAGCGCCGACGACCCCGACGTGCGCAATGCGATGCTCTGCGCCACCGTGGCTAAGATGCTCTCCGGCGACTACGACCAAGGCATCATGGTGCTCGACTTCCTCGCCGCCACTCGCACCGCCATCTGCTTCCGCCTGCCGCTGCCCGGCGACACCACCGGCGCCATGTCAGAGGTTACAATATGGCCCAGCGACGTCAAGCCCGCCCTGCGCAAAGCCACCGGCCGCGAATAATCGCCGCCGCTGCAGGCCCTCGTGCGTGATTGCTATGCATCGCACCGAGAGCCGAGTTTTGCCCCTTCCCGCGCCAATACTCGATTATGTAAATTTAACACCATAAGCGCCAAAATAGGTCATATTTAACCATACGTCACATTTGCAGCTATTTCTTAGAGTAATTTTACAAATTTTCAGTTGTTTTATACTCCAAATTTTTTAGCAATTCAAAAAGTATATGTACTTTTGGGGGCTGAAATCAAAGTGCCCTCTGCCGAGGGTGCTTTTCAGCGCTTTTTTATAACCTTGAATATAAATAATTCAAACCAAAACAAAAATATTTAAGAAATGAGCAATAGCAATGTTAAGCCCGCAGAGGGCAAGCTCGGTGTGATGGTCGTCGGCCTCGGCGCTGTTACTACCACGTTCATGACAGGTGTGCTGATGGTGCGCAAAGGTCTTGCAAAGCCCGTCGGCTCTATGACCCAATACGACAAGATCCGTGTCGGTAAGGGTGCTGACAAGAAATATCTCAAATATGACGAGATAGTGCCCATGGCTAAGCTCGATGATATCGTCTTCGCCGCTTGGGACGTGTACCCCGCTAACGCTTACGAGTCAGCTATCAACGCTGAGGTCCTCAAAGAAAAAGATATCAACCCCGTGAAGGATGAGCTCCTCGCCATCAAGCCCCTCAAGGCTGCCTTCGACAAAAACTACGCCAAGCGCCTCGACGGCGACAACGTAAAGACCGTCAAGGACCGCTGGGACATGACCGAGCAAATCCGTGAGGATATCCGCAACTTCAAGAAGGAAAGCGGTGTCAACCGCGTCGTTGTCCTCTGGGCTGCTTCTACCGAAATCTACGTGCCCGTTGACGAGAAGGTGCACGGCTCTCTCGCTGCCCTCGAGGCCGCTATGAAAGCCGACGACAAAGAGCACATCGCTCCCTCTATGTGCTACGCCTACGCCGCTCTCTCTGAAGGCTGCCCCTTCATCATGGGTGCCCCCAACACCACCGTCGATATCCCCGCTATGTGGGAGCTCAGCGCCAAGACCGGCATGCCCATCGCCGGCAAGGACTTCAAGACCGGCCAGACTCTCGTGAAGTCAGGCTTCGCGCCTATCATCGGCACCCGCTGCCTCGGCCTCTCAGGATGGTTCTCTACCAACATTCTCGGCAACCGCGACGGCCTCGTGCTTGATGAGCCCGCCAACTTCCACACCAAGGAAGTCAGCAAGCTCTCTACTCTGGAGTCTATCCTCGTGCCCGAAGAGCAGCCCGACCTCTACACCAACTACTACCACAAGGTGCGCATCAACTACTATCCCCCGCGCAACGACAACAAGGAAGGCTGGGACAACATCGACATCTTCGGCTGGATGGGCTATCCCATGCAGATCAAGATCAACTTCCTCTGCCGCGACTCTATCCTCGCTGCTCCCTTGTGTCTCGACCTCGTGCTCCTGAGCGACCTCGCTGCTCGCGCCGGCCGCAGCGGCATCCAGCGCTTCCTCAGCTTCTTCCTCAAGAGCCCGATGCACGACTACACCAAGAACGAGGTGCCCGTCAACCACCTCTTCCAGCAGTACGTCATGCTCAAAAACGCTATCCGCGAAATGGGTGGCTACCCCGCTGACGAGGAAATCGACTAATCCGACTCTGTCAGGATTGACCGCAATCATTATAGCGATATCATCGCGCCGAAGTCGGCGCGGTGATATCTTTTTTTGTAGCCGGCTCTATAGCCGCGAGAGTGCAAAAAACACTTAAATTCTTTGCTGCGCCACAGAAAATGTGTAATTTTGAGTGTTAATCACCCCACAACTACAGCTCTATGCATCACCCTGAAAACTCAGACGAATATAGCGGCCTCACCGTCAACAGCGGCGTGGCGCAGCCCCCATCGGTCAACCCCTACCTCAAGCCTCGGCGCCGCCGCCCCATGCCCACAGCCTCAGAGCTCGTGGAGGGCATCTCGCGCGGCGATGTCACCATGCTCAGCCGCGCCGTGACGTTGGTGGAGAGCGTTGCCCCGGAGCACTACGCCATCGCCCAAGAGGTGATAGAGAAATGCCTGCCGCTGTGCTGCGACTCGCGCCGCATAGGCATCACCGGAGTGCCCGGCGCCGGCAAATCCACCTCCATTGACGTCTTCGGCCTGCACGTGCTGCGCGACGGCGGCAAGCTCGCAGTCCTGGCCATCGACCCCTCAAGCGAGCTCACCAAAGGCTCAATCCTCGGCGACAAGACGCGCATGGAGAAGCTGGCCGTGCACCCCAACGCCTTCATTCGCCCCAGCCCCTCGGCCGGGTCGCTCGGCGGCGTGGCGCGCAAGACACGCGAGACCATAGTGCTCTGCGAGGCCGCCGGCTACAACAACATCTTTGTGGAGACCGTGGGTGTGGGCCAGAGCGAGACGGCCGTGCACTCTATGGTGGATTTCTTCCTGCTCATTCAGTTAGCCGGCACCGGCGACGAGCTGCAAGGCATCAAGCGCGGCATCATGGAGATGGCCGACGGCATCGTAATCAACAAAGCCGACGGCGACAACATCGGGCCGGCGCAGTTGGCCCAGGCTCAGTTTCGCTCGGCGCTGCATCTGTTTCCCACACCGCCGTCGGGGTGGACTCCCGAGGTGCTCACATACTCCGGATACTACGAGATAGGCATCGCCGAGGTGTGGGACATGATTGACCGTTATTTTACCTTTGTCAAGGGCAACGGTTACTTTGACCACAAGCGCCAAGAGCAAGCCCGATACTGGATGTACGAGAGCATCAACGAGCAGCTGCGCGCCCACTTCTACAACAACGGCCAAGTGCAGTCGTTGCTGCGCACCAACGAGGCCGAAGTGCTCGCCAACCGCCGCTCCTCATTCATAGCAGCACGCCGCGTGCTCGACTACTACTTTCAAAACCTAAACACTGACACTGACAAATGAAACGCCTCATCATCGCCACCTATATCATAGCCTTGCTGGGCATCGCTATGGCCTCGGCCGCCAAGCCCGACACCTGCGGCCTGCAGTTTGAAGAAATGACCTACGACTTCGGCACCATCAAAGAAGAAGCCAAGACCGTGGTCCACGAATACCAATTTGTCAACACCTCCGACGAGGCCGTGGCTATCATCGCGGCAGCGGCGAGCTGCGGCTGCACCCGACCCACCTTCGATGCCAAGCCTATAGCTCCCGGCAAGACAGGCATGATTAAGGTCACCTTCTACACCCGCGGCCAAGCCGGCGAGGTATCTAAAGACATCAAAGTGAAGGTGCGCAAAGCTTCGGCCAAGTCAGCCAAGAGATTTACGCTCAAGCTCACCGGCGTGGTCATCCCTCAAGATAAATGACGGCGACGGCACACATAGCAAGGCTCCGGCGCCCCACCACTGCAAAACAAATGAGGGAGTGTCATCACGACACTCCCACATCAGATAATAAACCAATCATTATCACATTTCTTGCAATGGAAAAAGTAATTTTGCTAT
>JBJEDF010000060.1:0-30971 GCA_051871765.1 Muribaculaceae bacterium | reverse complement strand
AGGAGCCAGCCCAAATTTTTCATCTGCCTTCAAAATAGTTTAGCGGACAGTAATAGTTCATAATTGTGTGTTTGTGTGTTATTCGTTTGATGGTGCAAAGTTAATATGCAATGTGCGGTGGAAATATTACAATTGAGATGAAGTGTGTTGCGTTAACATAATCTTTAACATTTGGGGTGGCGGATGGAGATGACGAGATTGGGCTATTTGGAGTTATGAGAGTGTGGACAATGCATTGATTAGCAGGTGATTGGAGCGAGGCGCGTGTGGGCAAGGTGACGTCTTTGATTGGTAGGGGATTGGGGCGCGGTTTGTGGGGCAAGGTGGCGTCTTTTCAGACTTTATGCGTAGTAGTCATCTGACCGAGGGCTGCGGCCGTCTCTGACGGCCTTGCCCCCGGCTATTGCACGGCGAGCCTTCCAGGCTCGCCGTGGTGACGGCTTTCAGCCTGAAGTTTGCGGCGCGCGGTGGGTGGCGCGGTTGATGCGGGCGCAAAATATTGCGCCCCTACAAGTTGTGGGGCGGTGGGCGGGGATATCGAAGGGTAAAAAGCGAAGGAGCGAAGTCGGAATGACTTCGCTCCTTGGAGGCGAGTAGCGAATCAGGGAATCGAACCCTGGTCTCCACCGTGAGAGGGTGGCGTGCTAGGCCACTACACTAAATCGCCATTGGTTTACACTGCAAAGGTACGCATAATTTTTTATTCTGCAAATTTTTTGGTGGATTTTTTTCAAAAAAATTTCAGATTCTTTTGGCGATGAAAGCGGAGTCATGCTCACGTAAGAGATATATGACTGACTTACAGCATATTAACGGATAGAGGGGTTGTGGGCACTATTTTGCCGGCGAGCGGCGCGCTATGACGCATTTATACACTATGAATTGCACGGCTCCTCGCATGAAGAGGTAGAGGTTGAAGGCGAGCCATAGAGAGTCGTTGGCATCATCCATTGGCGCGAGGGTGTAGATGGTGAAGAATACGGCCATTGCCGCAGCCATAGACGCCAGCATGGCTCTTGTGAGCGTGAGCCCGATGAAGATGCCATCAAAGATAAATGCGGCCACGCCTGCTGCGGGCACCAGCGCCGCCCACGGCAGGTATTGCATTGCGATGTCTCTGACCGCGGTCTGAGATGTGAGCAAGGCCAGGATATAGTCACCGACAGAGATATATATAGCGGCGAAGGCGAGCGCCAGCGCAGCGCCCCACCCTGCCAGAGCTCTCACCGTGGCTCGCAGCGCCAGCATATCGCCGGCACCATAATGGCGGCCGCTGAGCGCTTCGGCCGAGAATGCAAAGCCGTCGATGAAAAACGAGAATAGCATGAATAGCTGGAGCAATAAGGCGTTGGCTCCGAGCACCACTGAGCCTTGCCCGGCCCCGGCGTGTGTAAACCATAATGTGACAGCCACGAGGCACAATGTGCGCATGAAGATGTCGGCGTTGACTCTGAGGAAGCGGCTCAGTCCGGCGGAAAGGCTGTCGGCGCCGCGGATTGCTGCGACAGGGCCTATGCCGTATTTGCGGCGCAGAGCCAGGCACCCGACAGCGACGCCAATGTATTGCGAAGCGAGGGTGCCCATGGCGACGCCCTCAATCTTCATTTTCATGCCGAAGACGAAAGTGATGCTGAGCACTATGTTGCTAAGATTTGTGACGACGGCCATCCACATGGGGGTGCGCGAGTCTTGCATGCCTAAGAACCAGCCGCACAGGGCATAAGAAGCAAGCATGGCGGGCGCCCCCGGCAGCACGATCTCGAAATAACGGCGGGCAGAGAAGGCTGTTAGGTCATCGGCGTCGATGAGCCAAAGCCCGACGTCGGCGATATATCGGCGGCAGAGTATCAGCGCCAGCCCCACTCCTATTGCTATGATTAGCGACTGAGCCAGGACAGTGCGCTGCGCGCGGTACGAGTTCGCGCCATAGGCCTGGGCTGTGAGGCCACCGGTGCCCATACGCAGGAAATTGAATATCCAGTATAGAGTGCTGACCATGGTGCCGCCGACGGCTATTGCGGCGAGCTCGATGGCGCCAACGTGGCCGACTATCGCGGTATCGACCAGCCCGAGGAGCGGGGTGGTGATATTAGACACGATAGCCGGCCACGCTAAGGCCAGAATGTCTCTGTTGATGCTACCCATTGAGGGCTCTTATCGGCTGATTATTACTGCTTCTTGCCGCGCACGGAAGCCAGATACAGATAAGCAATGATAGCGGCATAAGCGACGATGCCGAGGAGCTGTGGCACAAATTCGCCGCCGTTGGTGGGCACGCTCTTGCCACACATGATGGTGACAGCAGCGAAGACTCCGAAGAGAGCGCCGCCGGCGATGAGGCCTGACGAGATGAGGGTGCCTCTCTCGTTGCGAGCTTTGCATACCTCTTTGTCTTTAGAGCTACGGTTGACAAACCACGAGATGAGTCCACCGACGAGCATCGGGGTGTTGAGATGCAATGGCAGGAACATGCCGAGGCAGAAGGCCAGGGCGGGTACACCGAGCCAATTGAGGAGCAAAGCGAGGACTGCACCGACGATGTAGAGAATCCAGGGCGTCTCGCCTCCGGTCATCATAGGCTCAATTACTTTTGCCATGGCGTTGGCTTGAGGGGCATCGAGGGCGTTGTCGCCAGTGAAGCCATACACATTGTTGAGCATAAGAATCACGGCACCTACTGTAGCAGCAGATAGCAGTGTGCCGACAAACTTCCATGTCTCTTGCTTCTTGGGGGTGGAACCCAGCCAATAGCCGATCTTGAGGTCGGTGACGAAGCCTCCGGCCATCGAAAGGGCGGTGCATACCACACCTCCGAGGACCATAGAAGCCACGATGCCCGAAGCGCCGTTGAGACCTATTGCCACAAATACGCCTGAAGCAACGATGAGAGTCATGAGCGTCATGCCGCTGACGGGGTTGCTTCCCACGATGGCTATAGCGTTAGCGGCGACGGTTGTAAAGAGGAAGGCAATCAGCGTCACAACTACCCATGCCACCAGAGCTTGCCACAGATTGTGTATCACGCCGAAATAGAAGAACAGCAGCACGGCTATGAGGGCCAGGAAGATGAAATAAGCCACATATTTCATGGCTATATCCTTCTGCCAGCGCACCTCGGCCGTCTTAGCAGCCGAGCCCTTCATCTCGCGAGCGGCGAGCCCCACGGCCTGGCCTATGATGCCACTGCTCTTGACGATGCCTATAATGCCGGCCATAGCGATGCCGCCGATGCCTATCATGCGAGCATATTCGCGGAAAATGTCGCCGGGCGCCATGGCAGCAATCTCAGGCGCTCCATATGCACCTAAGAGTGGTATTATCACCCACCAGACGAATATAGAGCCGGCGAATATGACAAAAGCATATTTGAGGCCTACGATATATCCCAAACCGAGCACGGCTGCGCTGGTGTTGCACGAGAATACAAACTTAAACTTTGCCGCGAGCGCCTGTCCCCAGGAGTAAGCAGTTGTGGTGATGCTGTCAGTCCAGACGCCGAAAGTGGCCACTACATAGTCGTAGATACCGCCGATGAGCGAAGCGACCACGAGGAGCTTAGCCTGTCCGCCGCTGCCCTTTGCAGAAGAAGCATTACCGCTGACGAGCACCTGCGCGGTAGCTGTAGCCTCGGGGAAGGGGTATTTGCCGTGCATATCCTTGACAAAATACTTGCGGAAAGGGATGAAGAATAGAATACCGAGCACACCGCCGAAAAGCGAGCTGAGGAATATCTGCAAGAAATTGACGGTGATTTCAGGGTGAGTAGATTGCAAGATATACAGGGCCGGGAGAGTGAATATTGCTCCGGCGACAATCACGCCTGAGCAGGCGCCTATTGATTGAATGATGACGTTCTGGCCGAGTGCATCTTTCTTTTTCAATGCACCGGAGAGGCCCACAGCAATGATAGCGATGGGGATGGCGGCCTCAAAGACCTGGCCCACTTTGAGGCCCAGGTAAGCAGCAGCTGCACTGAATATCACAGCGAGCAGCAAGCCCATGGTGACCGAGTAGGGGGTGACTTCGGCATAATCGCGCCCGGGGTTCATCACCGGGCGGTAAGACTCGCCGGGAGCGAGCTCGGTGAATGCGTTGTCGGGGAGCGCGATGGGGTCAACATCGTCGGCCGGCGCCGCCTGCGTGCGGCCCTGCGCCTTGGTAGGTTGCTCTTTCATGTCAATTATTTCTTAGGAATTTTCAGTTTTTGTCCTTGTTTGATATTGTCGCCCTTAATGTTGTTGGCCTTCTTGATGTCATCAACGGTGACACCATATTTCTTGGCGATTTTGAAGAGGTTTTCGCCTTTCTTCACGGTGTGATTGGTGGTTTTTTGCTTCTTCTCGGCGTTTTTCGCTTTCTTGGCTTGCTGCTTGGAAGATTTTTCCTTGCCGGCTTGCTCAGCCTTAGCTTTAGCTTTGTTTTCGGCCGACTTCATAGCCTCGGCAACGGCGCGGTTTTCGTCAGACACGGCAGCTGCGGTGTCGGCCGGCGCAGCATCAGCGTCATTCTCAACAGCAGCGGGCGCCTCGACAATCGGGGCCTCATTGATTGGCTGCTCTGGATTCAATGCAGTGGTGTCGGGGGTCTCAATGAAGCGGCGTTGGTAGGTGTTGATCTTGAGTTTTTGGCCTCGTTTTACCTTTTTGCCAATCTTATTAGCCTTTCGAATTGAAGACTGCGAGACGCCATACTTCTTTGCAATCTTTGAGAGAGTCTCGCCACGCTTGACGGTGTGCCATTTTACAATCAGCTCCTCGACATACTCGCCGTTTCGGCCTGAGACCGAGCTTGCCGTAGCCGGCTCCACGACTTCACGCCTGGCATATAGGTCGGCGTTGTGGTTTACGATAGAGTCCTCGTTGACCACGTAAGCGTAAGCTTGGAGCGAAGGCAGCACCAGGGGGTAAGGCTTGATGTCGCCGGGAATGAAGTCGGCTCGATACTGGGGGTTTAGCACGCGCAGCTCGTCCATCGGGATGTTCATCACGTCAGAGATTTGCTGGAAGTGGACACGTCGGGATACATGCACCGAATCGACCGCTATTGGCTTTCGGGCGAGTGCGGGCGAGATGCGATGCTCGGCATAATAAGTCATGACGTAGTTGACGGCGACGAAAGCGGGGAAGTATCCTTGCGTCTCACGCGGCAGATAGGGATATACACTCCAGAAATCTTTTTTCTCGGCATTTCCGGCACGGCGAATGGCCTTGTTGACATTGCCGGGGCCGCAGTTATAAGCAGCGATAGCGAGCGACCAGTCGTTGTAAATGCCGTAAAGCTTCTTGAGGTAGCAAGCTGCCGCCTCAGACGAGGCGTAAGGGTCGCGCCGCTGGTCGATTAGCGAGTTGATCTCGAGGCCCTCGCCCGATGCCGTGGCGGGCATAAACTGCCACAAACCGGTGGCGCCGGCTCGCGACACGGCAGCGGGGTTAAGCGCCGACTCAACGATAGGCAGGTATTTAAGCTCCCATGGAAGTCCGTGTCGGTCGAGGGCCTCCTCAAAGATAGGCATATAATAGAGGCTCAGGCCCAACATATTCTCCACGAGCTGACGATGCTTGCCGGTGTAAGCCTCAATATACTTTTTGACGATGGAGTTGAAAGGCATCTCAATAATTGTGGGCATGGCTTGCAGGCGCTCAATGATAACCTCGTCGGAGACGGGCACATCGGGGACTGCGTCGGCCTTGGTGTCAATCACTGCATAGTTTTTGAGATACCAGTCATCTTGCATGAGCTTGGTATCGGCTTCGAATGACTCGGGCATGACGATTGGCTGGGTGTGGAGCGTGTCCTGCATTGCCAGCACCGACATAGCCGGTGCCGCCGACGCTGCGGCTCCGCTTGCCAAAGCCATGCAAAGTGATAATATCAAGTCTTTACGTTTCATTATTGAGGAGTGTATGTATATATGTGTTATATATGTATGAGAGTGTGAAAGTTGCGATAACTATATCTGAATGTCACTAAAAATTCAAGGCCCAACAGAGGCCGACCGAAGGCCTGACGCTACGCCCGTCCTGCATGAGAGCCGGCGAGACGTCCATCGACAGGTTGGGCGAGATATCGAAATGCGACAGCGAGGCATCGACATAAGCATCGACCATCGCCAGCAGATATACACCCACCATGCAGATGATGCACAAATCGCGGTTTCGCCGGAAGTAGTTTTTGCGCGACTTGAGCAGGTTGGTGAGCCAAGTGCGGTCGAGGTCAGACTCAGATGTGGTGGGCGGGAAGAAATTCATGTAGGAGTTTGACGTGGGGTCATTGTCCATGATGTCGCTGTAAGCGCGGGTATAGTCTTTGAGCATGCTATTGTTCCACGAAGTGGCGTATGCGAGGCCGAGATAACCGCCCACGATGATTGGCAGCTTCCAGTAACGACGGTTGTAAATTTGTCCCAGGCCCGGGAACAGCGCCGACATCCACACAGCGCGCGTGGGGTCAGGGTTGAACTCCACCTCGCGCTCCTGCCACACGTCGTAGTCATCGTATTTACCCACGGGCGCTCTGCTCGCCATCTTACTGCGCACAGAGTCAAGCGCATTGGCCATGACCGAGTCAACCTCTGCGACGGTGATAGTGTCAGCCACAGACTGATGTAGTGCATCGGCGATGGCCACCACCCGGTCTTTTGACTCTACGGCAGGGAGCGCCTCGATGGCCTCGATGGCCTGCGCTACCGACACGGTGTCGGGCGCGACGGAGTCAGGGGCCTCAGCGACGACAGCTGCCGCGGGCTTGTGGCCACGGCGTGTGGGCTTGCGCTGAGCCGAGGCCGACATGGCCACCGATGCCGCCATAATCAATAGGGCGAGCACTACTTTGAGGGCTGATGTGCTATATCGAGAGTTCAAAATGGTGGGTGACAGGAGTTGGATAATATCGGTGTATGGTTATTGCATTTTGATTGTGTCGAAGATGGTGATTAGGCGCTCGAGCTCATCGTCGCTGCTGAAGGGGAATGTAATCTTGCCCTTTCCGCTGCTGTCGCAGGTGAATTTCACATCGGTATGGAAGGTGGCTGACAGGTGTTTTTTGAGGAGGTCAAAATCGCTTGATGCATAGCGCGACTTGGCGGGCTTGGCGGGCTTAGATGGGGGTATCTCACCCTTCTCATAAGCCTTTGCGAGCTCCTCGACGCGGCGCACCGAGAGGCCGTGCTTGAGTATTTCATTGTATAGCTTGAGCTGGAGCGATGGGTCGCTGATAGAAAGCAGGGCTCTGGCATGGCCCATGTCAACGCGCTTGTCGCGCAGGCCGAGCTGCACTTCAGCGGGGAGCTTGAGGAGTCGCAGGAAGTTGGCCACGGTGGCTCTTTTCTTGCCGATGCGCTCGCTGAGGCGCTCCTGAGTGAGGTTGTATTGGTCAATGAGCTTGCGGAATGTGAGAGCAATCTCAATGGCATTGAGGTCTTCGCGCTGAATGTTTTCGATGAGCGCCATCTCGGTGAGCTCGGCATCGTTGGCGGTGCGTATATAAGCGGGTACCGAAGCGAGGCCAGCCCGAAGAGCAGCTCGATAACGGCGCTCGCCGGCGATAATCTGGTAAGAGTCAGGCCCGGTCTTGCGGAGCGACAGTGGCTGAATGATGCCCAGCTCGCGTATCGAGGCGGCAAGCTCGTCTAATGCGTCCTCGTCGAAGGAGCGACGAGGCTGGTCGGGGTTAGGTGAGATTTGGTCAAGAGCGATATCATTGATAGCGGAGGAGCCTGGAGCCGGGACATCGTCCATCGGTATCAGCGAGTCAAGGCCTCTGCCCAAAGCATTGCGTTTTATAGCCATCGTGTTGTAGTAATGTGTATTGCTTGAGAATGATTGATGTAAGTAAAGTGATAATCAGCGCCGCAGGGGGGGTGTCAGCGGCGGTGCTTGGAGATAATCTCCTTGGCGAGGAGGAGGTGGCTTGTGGCGCCACGGCTGTCGGGGTCGTAAAGGATGACTGGCAGGCCATGGCTTGGCGCCTCACTGAGGCGCACGTTGCGAGGGATTACCGTGTTGAACACCATGTCGCCGAAATGGCTCTTGAGCTCCTCGTAGATTTGATTGGCGAGGCGCAGCTGCGCATTGTACATTGTCAGCAGGAAGCCTTCAATCTCGAGGCCGGGGTTAAGGCGCGATTTTATGATGCGAATAGTGTTGAGGAGCTTGCTGATGCCCTCGAGGGCGAAATACTCGGCCTGCACGGGGATAATAACAGAGTCAGCCGCAGTGAGTGCATTGACGGTAATCAATCCCAGCGAAGGCGAGCAGTCGATGATGATATAGTCATATTTGTCGCGGACACCCTGGAGCAGATTGGCCATAACGCGCTCGCGATTGGGCTTGCTGATAAGCTCCAGCTCGGCGCCGGCGAGGTCGATACGCGAGCCGATAAGGTCGAGGCCCTCAATACAAGTGGGCACTTGCGAACCATCGAGGGGGTATCCATCGACCATGCACTCGTAGATAGATGAGGTCATCGTGCGCGGATCGATGCCATATCCGGATGTGGCATTAGCCTGAGGGTCGGCATCGATGATTAGCACACGCTTGCCTTCCTTTGCGAGCGAGGCCGACAGGTTGATAGTGGTAGTGGTCTTTCCCACACCGCCTTTTTGATTAGCTATTGCTATGATTTTACCCATTGATTGCAGATTTGTGTGTTACCGACCACAAAGGTAAGGCAAAAATAGCGAGAAACAAAAAATGTTCCACGAAAAAACCTTAATGATGTTGATAACTTGGATAATCGGGGCGCCGGGGGCTTCGCCGTCACAGCTGAGATGCAATGATGAGCATGCGGTCGCCGGCGGCGGCAGTAACGCCGAAGAGCCTGAGGTCGCCTCCATCGGTGATGGCGAGTCGCTCACGGAGCCGGTCGGCAGTCATATCGAAGTTGCGCGCGCTGACGCGCATCCGCGCTTTGCGGCGCCTCAGCTGCTTGATTACCGCCGAGCTGAACGGGAGCACCTCTGTGACGCGCAAGATGTCGCCGGGGAAGTCGGTCACGCACTCGCTGCTGAAGAAGAAGTGGGTGTTAGGGTGGAGCTTGGCCACGCCGAAGCGTCCGCATAGCATCTTCAATGCGCCGGCTTTCATCACCGCGGGATATGGCTCGTAGAAAAAGTCGCCGGGCGTGGGCAGCCCATACACGGCGTCGGCCTGCGCCTCATCGCCCGGCGTAAACTCTACGGCAGACTTCACCGCTCCGGTGGCATCAAGAGTCACGGCGCTATGTGTGGGCAGCGCATCAGGGCGTGAGAAATCGATGACGGCAATCAGCTCCTTGCACTCGGTGGTAGTGCCCAGCGTGATAAAGCGGGCCGCCGGGGGGAGCATCGCCGCCGTGGCAGCGATGTCGAGCATAGGCGACATCTTGATTATCAGACGCTTGCAGAAGCGCTGCAGCGCAGGCAACATCGCCGTGACGTCAGGCTCGCACTGCTGCAGAGCATATACACGGCCGCCCTTGCTGTCGCGCCTCGCCGGGTCAATAAATGCAGTATCGACAGCACTGCCGGCTGCGATGACGTTGCGGCAATCATCGCAGACCACCGTCACATTGCCGATGCCCGCCACGGCGGCATTGTGGTGCAAGGCCTCGGCCACCGGGCTATCGCGCTCGACAGCCAGCACCGAAGCAGCCACACGGGCCAAATGGATGGCATCGATGCCGAGTCCGGCAGTAAGGTCAGCGACGGCGCTGCCGGGCGTGATGAGGGAGGCGTGATATGCGGCCAAAGCGTCAGATGTGCACTGCTCGCCGCTCAGCTCCGTGGGGAAATAAAATCGGGGGTAGCGGCTGAGCGTATCTGCCAGCTTGCGCGCATATTTACGGCGACAGATCACCTGACATATCTCGTGGCGATGGTCGCTGCCGTATTTGAGCCAAAGGCGCGAAGTGTCATCGCCGGCGTGGTCAGATACCCATTGCCAGAAGCTGTCGGTGGTTGATGGAGTGTCCATATGTGCGGGCAGGATAAAAAAATATGGCGCCGAAACATTGCGCTTCAACGCCATACCAGAAATTGGTTGTTATCACATATGTAAAATACTTGCTATGAAAGCCATATTATTTGTCGCCACGGATAGCAGCGATGCCGGGGAGCACCTTGCCCTCGATAGCTTCGAGGAGAGCGCCGCCACCGGTAGAAACGTACGACACCTGGTCGGCGAGGCCAAACTTATTGACACAAGCCACCGAGTCGCCGCCACCTACGAGCGAGAATGCGCCATTGCGAGTAGCCTCAACGATAGCATCGGCGATAGCGCGGCTTCCGGCGGTGAAGTTGTCAAACTCAAACACTCCGGCGGGGCCATTCCAAAGGATAGTCTTTGCGCCCTTGATAGCGTCGGCAAAGAGTTTGCGAGTATCAGGACCGGCATCGAGGCCTTCCCAACCATCGGGGATAGCGCCTGCGGGGACAATCTGCGTGTTGGCATCATTGCTGAAGGAGTCAGCGGCTACGCAGTCGGTGCCGAGGACGAGGTTTACACCTTTAGCTTTTGCCTTTGCTATGATGTCGAGCGCGAGGTCGAGCTTGTCGTCTTCGCAGATAGAGAGGCCGATGTGTCCGCCCTGAGCTTTAGCGAAGGTGTAAGTCATGCCACCGCACAAGATGAGGTTATCGACCTTGTCCATGAGGTTTTCGATGATGCCGATTTTGGTAGATACCTTAGAGCCGCCCATAATAGCGGTGAATGGGCGCTTGATGTCGCTGAGGATGTTGTCCACAGCCTTGACTTCTTTCTCCATGAGGTATCCGAGCATCTTGTGGTCAGCATCGAAAAAGTCGGCTATGACGGCAGTAGAAGCGTGCTTGCGGTGAGCGGTGCCGAAAGCGTCGTTGACATACACGTCAGCATAGCTTGCGAGGGTTTTTGCGAACTCTTTCTGGCGAGCTTTCATCTCCTTCTTTGCCTCGTCGTAAGCGGGGTCAGCCTTGTCGATGCCCACGGGCTTTCCTTCTTCCTCGGGGTAGAAGCGTAGGTTCTCCAGGAGGAGGGCCTCGCCGCAAGGCAGAGCAGCGGCAGCCTCGGCAGCCTTAGCGCAATCGGGGGCGAATGTCACATTGCAACCGAGAGCGGCAGCCACCGCGTCTTTGATTTGCGAGAGCGACAGTTTGGGATTAACCTTGCCTTTAGGCTTGCCCATGTGCGACATAATAATCAGCGCGCCACCATCAGCGAGGATTTTTTTGAGTGTGGGGAGAGCGCCGCGGATGCGGGTATCATCGGTGATGTGACCATTGTCATCGAGGGGCACATTGAAGTCAACGCGCACGATGGCTTTTTTACCGGCGAAATTGAAATTGTCGATTGTCATTGTCGTTAAGTATTTAGAGATATTATTTACTGTGGTGAAATGGTTATTTCTTTACGGTGCAAATATAGCGAAATTTTCGTTACACAGCACTGTTTTAAACAACTTTTATATTACGCCGTGCTGCTCAAGGAGCGCAGCCATCTGCAGGGCGAGATTTTTAGCCTCACGAGCGGCAGCGTCGGCAAAGTCATCGCCGTTAGAGGCATAAATGATGCCTCTCGAAGAGTTGACAAGGAGTCCGCACTCATCGATCATGCCATAGCGGGCTACCTCCTCGAGGCTGCCGCCTTGCGCACCGACACCGGGCACGAGGAAGAAGTTGCGGGGAGCGGCGCGACGCATATCGGCAATCAGCTCGCCACGAGTGGCACCGACGACATACATCAGATTGATAGGCGAGCCCCACCGGCCCGAGCGGCGCACTACCCTCTCGAAGACACAAGCGCCGTTTTTGTCCTCAATCATCTGGAAGTCCTGCGAGCCTTTATTTGACGTCAGGGCCAAGAGTACGGTCCATTTGCCTTCGTATTCGAGGAAAGGTTTTACGCTATCCTCGCCCATATAAGGGGCGACTGTGACGGCATCGACGCCCACATGCTCGAAAAACGAGGCGGCGTACATGCGAGCGGTGTTGCCAATGTCGCCGCGCTTGGCGTCGGCAATGATGAATTGGTCGGGGTAGTTAGCGCGCAGATACTCCACGGTCATCTCAAAAGCGCGCCAGCCCTCCAGGCCCATGGTCTCATAGAAAGCGAGGTTAGGCTTATAAGCGACGGCGTAAGGCGCAGTGGCATCGATGATGGCCTTGTTGAAGGCAAAGATAGGCGAAGGCTCTGACAGCAGAAGCTTGGGTATCTTGTTGATATCCGGGTCGAGGCCCACACACAAGAACGACCGCTTAGCGCGGATGTTTTCAATCAGCTCGAGACGTTTCATTAGCTTATATTTTTGATTGACAGATATTTAAATAGAAAACAGGTGGCTACAGCTCTGAGGCTTTGAGTTTCTCGGCGTTCTCGGCCACTATCAGGTGGTCAATGACATCTTGGATGTCGCCGTCAATAAAAGCAGCGAGGTTGTAGATGGTGTAGTTGATGCGATGGTCGGTGATGCGTCCTTGCGGGTAGTTGTATGTGCGTATCTTTGCAGAGCGGTCGCCGGTAGAGACCATAGTCTTGCGTCGCGAAGCGATATCGTCGAGATACTTTTGATGCTCCTTGTCGTAGATAAAGGTGCGCAGACGGCTCAGCGCGCGCTCCTTGTTCTTAGGCTGGTCGCGCGTCTCGGTGCACTCAATGAGAATCTCCTCAGACACACCGGTGATGGGGTTTCGCCACATATATCGCAACCTGACGCCAGACTCCACCTTGTTGACATTCTGGCCGCCGGCGCCACCGGAGCGGAATGTGTCCCATTTGATCTCGCCCTCGTTGATTTCCACATCAAAAGCTTCGGCCTCAGGGAGCACGGCCACCGTAGCTGCCGAAGTGTGGACACGCCCTTGAGTCTCGGTGGCCGGGACACGCTGCACTCGATGGACACCCGACTCATATTTGAGAGTGCCATATACGCCGTCGCCGGTGATGGCAATAACGATCTCCTTGTAACCGCCGGCGGCGCCCTCGCTTGCCGATGTTACAGCAACAGACCAGCCCTTAGACTCGCAGTATTTCATATACATCTTTGCGAGGTCGCCGGCAAATATCGCAGCCTCGTCGCCTCCGGTGCCGCCTCGTATCTCGAGGATAGCATTCTTGGAGTCCTCGGGGTCAGCGGGTATTAGCAGTAGCTTAATCTCTTGCTCGCATCGCGGCAGCTCATCGGATGCAGCATCGAGCTGCTCCTTAGCAATCTCGCGCATTTCGGGGTCAGACTCCGAGGCGAGCATAGCGCGCGCCTCATCGGCATTAGCGAGCAATGTGCGATAATGACGGGTAGCAGCCACCAGGCGCTCCAAGTCTTTATACTCTTTGGTAAGCCTGACATATCGCTTCATGTCGGCGATGACCGCGGGGTCAGTGATCAGTGTAGCGACCTCGGCAAAACGGCTGTCGATGCCGTCAAGGCGCTGCAATAGGGTGTTGTCTGCCATGGTGCTGTATTTTTAGCGCGAAGTTACAAAAAATCACGCACATTACGAAATCGCAGGCGGCCCAGCCCACGGCATTTGCCATCAAAAAAGCGAAAGAGGGGTCTTATTCGAGACAAGCGTCGAGGTCGCGTGCTATTTGCTCGCGATTGAGGTTGCGTCCGATAAACACGATTTTGATCATACGGTCGCCGTAGCGGTCGTCCCAATCGCGCATGATGTCGGGCTGCTGCTGCACCATAGCCATTAATTCGTGCTCGGGCGCTGAGGCATACCACTGGCCGCCTGCTGTGAGCTTCTTTTGGACACCTGCTTGCTCGAAGATGTACGACATATCCTTCTCGTCAGAGAAGTAGCACACGCCCTTAGCGCGGATTACTTCGGCCGGCCATTTAGAGGCTACGTAGTAGTCAAACTTGTTGAGGTCAAAGGCCGGTCGGCGATAATATACAAAAGTGCTGATGCCATACTCCTCGACTTCTCCACCCTCGTGGTCATGATGGTGGTGGTGATGATGGTGGTGGGCCTCATGCTCATCATGGTCATCGTGGTCGTGGTCATGGTCGTGGTCATGGTCGTCATCGTGGTCGTCATCGTGGTGATGATGATGGGGATGCTTGGCTCGGTCTTCCTCCTCGGGAGTGGCTTGGCGGTCTATTTCGCGCACCCACCCGGCAGATAGCATAGTGCGGCCGAGGTCAAACGCGTGAGTGTCAAGCAATTCGTCGAGGTCAACAGCTGCATAGTCAGCCTCAATGACTCGGGCGGCAGGCTGCAGGGCCTTGAGCACGGCTTTGATATGAGCGATGTCGTCGGGCGCCACCTCCGACACTTTGTTGAGCAAGATAGTGTTGCAAAACTCTATTTGCTGAATGATAAGGTTTTCGATATCTTCTTCATCGATATTTTCGCGCGCGAGCTCATCGCCGCAGCCAAACTCGCTGCGGAGCCTGAGGGCATCGACCACGGTGACGATATTGTCGAGACGCGGCACACCGTAGCGCGTCACACGCTTGTCGAGCTGTGGTATAGAGCAGATAGTCTGCGCTATAGGCTCGGGCTCGCAAATACCGCTGGCCTCAATTACGATATAGTCAAACTTGCGCAAAGCGGCAATTTCGTAGATTTGCTGCACGAGGTCCATTTTGAGGGTGCAGCAGATGCATCCGTTCTGCAGGGCCACGAGGCTGTCGTCCTTTTTTCCGACGATGCCTCCCTTCTCAATTAGCCGGGCATCAATATTGACCTCGCCGATATCATTGACGATAACGGCAAATTTGATGCCACGATTGTTAGATAAGATGTGATTAACGAGAGTAGTCTTGCCACTGCCGAGATAACCGGTAAGGAGCAAGACGGGTATTTCCTTAGAATTATTCATAGCGATTAGCGTGCTAACGAGTACCCCGGAGCAGAATCGAACTGCTATCTAAGGTTTAGGAAACCTCTATTCTATCCGTTGAACTACCGGGGCAAAATTTTACACCGCCGCAGAGCGCCAATGCTGCAACGGCGGTGCAAAGATACAAAATATTTTTTATTTAATAAGCACCGAACGCGAGAAGTCGGCGATAGCCACGATATAAATGCCGGCAGGGAGGCCTACGATTGAAGATAGGCCGGCGGGTATGTCTCCGCTAAAGCATGTGGCGCCATCGAGGGCATATATAGCGACTACGGCGGGCTCCTCAGACTCAACGATGATGGCGCCGTCACGGGCATAAGCGTCCCAGGTGTGGTAATCGACTCCAACGCCAAACTCAGCCACACCGGAGCCGGCGGCTACCGTTGCCGTTGCCTCGGCATCATCATAGATGTATGTGCCGGCGGTGGCGGTGATAGCGGTTGAGTATTTGCCCTCAGCGGCGCTGAGCACGCGCAGGTATAAGCGGTCTTGCTCCGGGCTGATGGATATTGATGTTGACCAGTCGGCCTTGTCGGTGGATAGCTGGAATGGCTCGTTGACCGCAACGGAGACATCGGTGGTGATATTTTCGATATCAATAAGGAGCTCAGCCACGTCAGAGGGGACACCCGGCTCAGTGACAAAGTGCAGCTCCTCGTCAAATAATATCTCAATAGAAGGCATAGGCTCGGTGGTGGTGACGCGTATGGTATTGGAGCGCAGGCCATTGGAGCGCAGCGAATAGACGTAGCTCGTCAGCGGCTGCAATCCCTCAACGAGATAATGCTCATCGGCGGCGGGCACATCTATGGGGTAGCCATCGACATTGCCTACGGGGTCGAGCACATATAGCTTATAGCAGCCATTGTCATCAGCGTTGCCGGTATTGACCCAATGCGCCACGAATGATGACGAAGTGACGTCAGTGGCATCGTTGGCCACGAGGCCATCGCGGGCCTCGGCTTGCAATGTAATTGCAGATAAGGCAGAGCCCGAAGACACAGTCAGGGTGGCGGTATATAGGCCCGGCGTTGAGGCTACGAAGGTGACGGTGGCTCGAACGCCGGCGAGGGCGTCGGCAGCTGATATCGCAGAGGGCGTCACGCTGAAGCAGTCGCTGCCGGTGATAGCGAGAGAGACAGCCTCGGTGAGGTTTACACCCTTCACGACAAAAGCCGTGGTAGCCGCCGTGCCCACAGCGGTATTGCCCATATTGATGGCGTCGCCATCAATTGGCGTTGCTATCTGCGGCTGACCGGAAGCAGCTGAAGTCCACGATTGCGCGGCTTTGTCGCCCCAGATATAATCCACCATCTCGGGGTGGTCAATGAATGGGTTGCGATTGCGTTGCTCGGCATATACGGCCTCGTTTCGGTCGAGCTCTTTTTCGCTGACGGGGTCTTGAGAGTGCCATTTAAGCAGGAGCTTCACGGCCCAATCCTTGAATACGGGATAGCTGTTGCCGGCCATGAAATCGGCGGCGGCGCCGTTTGTATTCCACCGGGCCACCTTGCTGTTGTAGCAAGCGGCGATGTAGAAATATGTGCGAGCGAAATCGCCCTTATATTCATCGTCGGGCTCAAATACTGTGCCGGAATAACCGGGGAAAGTGCATGAGCCACACTTGCCGAGAGCCCTGACAGAGCCGTTTGAGCTGAGAGTCTGTCCGTTGGCACATTCGCCATAGGGGTAGTTGCCGCGCTGGTTGTTGACCTTGCCATCGGTGGGATATACGACAAAAGCATCGCTGCCTTGACCGCTTGTGCCGCCACCCCACCACGATTGGGGCATAGAGTGCTCGCGGTTGTAGCAGTCGCCCACTGCTTTATAGCTGCCGCATCGCTCAGATGATGTGGGAGACCAATGCTTGGTGGAATACATATCCCAGATCTTGCCGTCGGGATATACGTCAGATGTCGCGTAGAGGTCATACAGGTCATCGTAGCCTACATTGCTGTATGAGCCGATGACAGATTGCAGAGCAGAGAGGAGCGCTGAGCCGCCCTTGTTCTCACATGATTTGTAGTAGCCGGTTGGCTCGGCGGCAATGGTAGTCATAGGCATAGCGAGGGCCAGAGCCATGGCGCCGTGTCGGAGCAATGATTTAAGGTGGAGGATAGTGTGTGTCACGTCAATAAGAAAATAGGTGTTGAATATTAGACGGATTGAAAAGCCCCATAGCCGAGCACGGTGAAGGTGCAGGGGCTACAGGGCTTGTACGGTGATGTGTCTCAGTCGATGATATCAAAGCCGGTGTACTTGCGGAGGCACTCGGGCACGATGATGCCGTCGGGTGTCTGGAAGTCCTCGAGGAGAGCAGCCACGATGCGCGGCAGAGCGAGCGCCGAGCCATTGAGAGTGTGGCATAGGCGTATCTTCTTGTCCTCGCCACGATAGCGGCAGTGGAGTCTGTTGGCCTGATATGTCTCGAAGTTTGATACCGAAGAAACTTCGAGCCACCGCTGCTGAGCAGCCGAATAAACTTCAAAGTCAAATGTGATAGCAGAGGTGAAGCTCATATCGCCGCCGCAGAGGCGCAAGATGTGCCAAGGCAGGCCGAGCTTGTCGAGAAGTCCTTGCACGTGGTCTTTCATTTTCTCGAGAGCATCGTAAGAGTCCTCTGGGCGCTCGATGCGCACGATTTCCACCTTGTCAAATTGGTGCAGGCGGTTGAGACCTCGCACGTCCTTGCCATAGCTGCCTGCCTCGCGACGGAAGCAAGCCGAGTAAGCGCAGTTTTTGATAGGCAGCGCGTCGTTGGGGATAATGACGTCGCGATACAGATTGGTCACGGGTACCTCGGCGGTGGGGATAAGGTAGAGGTTGTCGAGGTTGCAGTGATACATCTGCCCTTCCTTGTCGGGGAGCTGTCCGGTGCCGTATCCCGAAGCCTCGTTGACAACGTAAGGCGGCTGCACCTCGAGGTATCCGGCAGCCGAAGCCTCGTCGAGGAAGAATTGTATCAGGGCACGCTGCAGCTTGGCGCCCTTGCCGGTGTAAACGGGGAAGCCGGCGCCAGTGATTTTGACGCCGAGGTCAAAGTCGATGAGCTTGTACTTTTTGGCGAGGTCCCAGTGCGGGAGGGCATCGGCGGGCAGCTCGGGTATTACGCCGCCGGACTTCTCCACCACATTGTCGGCAGCAGAGACACCTTCGGGCACCATGTCGCAGGGCACGTTGGGCACAGAGAGCAATATCTCGCGTATGCGGGCCTCCACTCCGGCCAATTGGTCGGCGAGGGCTTTTTGCTCCTGCTTGATGGCAGCGACCCGCGCTTTGGCATCATCAGCCTCGTCGCGGCGGCCGGCTTTCATGAGCGCGCCAATTGAGGCGGCGAGCTTGTTGAGCTCGGCCGATTGATTGTCAGTGGTTAGTTGCAAACGACGGCGGTCATCATCGAGAGCGAGCACGCCGTTGATGGCCTCGCGGCCGTCAAAGCCTTTGACGGCGAGGCGCTTGATGATGCGCTCGGGGTCGGCTTTAATCTGTTGTATAGTAAGCATCGTGAGAAGATATTTTGCGGATTAATAAAGCGACAATAAAACGGGTGAAGGTATTACTTTGCCAGCATCTCCTTGACTTTAGCAGAGATGGCACGTCCATCGGCACGTCCTGCGAGCTCCTTTGTGGCAACGCCCATCACCTTGCCCATATCAGAGGGTGATGAAGCACCAACGCGGGCAATGATTTTGGCCAGCTCAGCTGTCAGCTCCTCGTCGGAGAGTGCTTTAGGGAGGTACTCCTCTATCACCGCTACCTCGGCGAGCTCGGCATCGGCCAGGTCAGGGCGCGATTGCTGAGTGTAGATGTTGGCGCTCTCGCGGCGCTGCTTTGCCATCTTCACCAATATCTTAAGCGCGGTGTCGTCAGAGAGATTACCATCGCTGCCCGGAGCCGTCTTGGCCTCCAGGAACTCCTTTTTGATGCCGCGAAGGGCCTGCAATCTCACCTTGTCGCGGGCGAGCATAGCGTCTTTGATAGCGGCGCTGACTGTGTCAAAAAGATTCATATTATATATGTGTTTAAAAATTGTGGTGCAAAGTTAGTAATTTTTTGATAGCGCTCCACAAAAAAAGAGGGCAAAATGCGGTGATAATTCTCAAATCATAGCAAATATGCCTTAAAAGTATCGCGCCGGCACATTCGCGCCGGCAGGGCTTAGCCTGTTGCAAATGACAAATAAGGGCGGCAGGGTTTGGCGTTGAGCGGGATTATGATTATCTTTGCGGCGTGAAAATATTAAGGCTTTTGACTGTTTGTGCGGCTGTGCTTGCCTTGTGGGGGTGCAGCAGCGTCAAGTATGTGCCGGAGGGTGAGTATCTGCTCGACGATGCCCGCATCGTAATTAACGACAACGATGACATCAAGCCGAGCGAGCTGCAAAACTTCCTGCGACAGCAACCCAACCATAAGGTGCTGGGGGTTGCTCGCCTGCAGCTCTCCACATATAGCCTCAGCGGGCGCGACTCCACAAAGTGGTACAATAAATGGCTGCGCAACTTAGGGCAGCCGCCGGTGATCTATGACGAGGAGCTGACCGAGGCGTCGCGGCGACAGCTGCATCAGGCGCTTGTCAACCGCGGATATATGGAGGCCACGGTGGCCGTAGATACGGTGGCGCGAAAGGATAAGAAGCGCATCAAGGTGACTTACACCATCAACACGGGCACACCTCACACTATATCATCAATAGATTACGACATACCAGACACAGCCATTCGCAATATAGTCATGGCCGACACCACATCGCTGCCGATGCATGTGGGCGAGCTCTTTGACCGCAATCAGCTCGACAATTGCCGCGCCAAGATTGCCGAGCGTATGCGCAACTCGGGATATTATGCCTTCAATCGCGACTGCATACACTACTATGCCGACACCATCAGCGGGAGCAAGACCGTGGGCCTGACACTGACTATGCGCGATCTCAGCGAGGCCGAGACCCGATTGGCAAAGGCATACACGGACTATAGGCTCAATCGCGTAATCTTCGTCACTACAGAGGGCGCGGCTATTGACACTGTGCGTTATCGCAAGATAGAGGTGATTTACGGCGCTGACCGCTATCTGCGGCCCTCGGTGCTGGAAGAGAAATGCTATCTTGTGCCCGGCAACCTCTACAAGGCTGCCGATGTAGATCGCACCTACGAGGCCCTTAGCCGCCTGGGCATTCTGAAGTATATCAATATCGAAATGCAGCCGGCCGGCGAGGTGTGCGGCGAGATGTGGCTTGATGCCGTCATCACCTTGTCGCGCAACAAGAAGCAAGGCGTGGCTCTGACGCTCGAAGGCACCAACTCAGAGGGCGATTTGGGCTTTGGCGTAGGCCTGACATATCAGCACCGCAATCTCGCCAAGGGGTCTGAGATGCTCACCGCCAAGTTCAGAGCGGCCTACGAGAGCTTGTCAGGCGACATTGAGGGATTGATTAACAACCGCTTCAGCGAATATGCCGGCGAGGTGGGTCTGACGATACCCAAGTTTGTGTGTCCGTTTTTGTCAAAGGGCTTCCGCCAGCGCATGCGCGCCTCCACGGAGTTTGCATTGTCGTTCAACTATCAGGAGCGGCCGGAATATACCCGCATCATTGCCGGCGCCGCGTGGCGCTGGAAGTGGAGCCACCGTGCTCGCGAGTTTATGCGCAGCCACACCTACGATTTGATTGATATCAACTACGTGAGGTTGCCCAACAGCAAGATAGACTTCCTCGATGAGGTGGGGATGCAAAACCCGCTATTGCGCTACAGCTATGAGGACCACTTCATCATGCGCATGGGCTACACCTTCCAGCGCACCAACCGCCGCATACCCACCACTACGGTCAACGCCTTTGCCATTCAGCCCTGGGTATCTACGCTACGCGCCTCGGCAGAGACCGCGGGCAACCTGCTCTACGGCATCTCCTCGATAATAGGTCAGCATAGCGATGATGGCGCATACAAGGTCTTCGGCATTCAGTATGCTCAATATTTCAAGGCGGAGGTCGATTACACCTACACCCGCAATTTTAATAGCCGCAATGCTCTGGCCACGCATGTGGGCTTCGGCATCACGGTGCCATACGGCAATTCGGATATGGTGCCCTTTGAGAAGCGCTTCTATGCCGGCGGCGCCAATGGAGTGCGCGGCTGGGGCGTGCGCAGCCTCGGCCCGGGCGCCTACGACTCAAAAAATTCGGTCAACGACTTCATCAACCAATGCGGCGACATACGCTTTGACATGAGTGTGGAGTATCGAGCCAAGCTGTTTTGGGTGCTGGAGAGCGCCGTGTTTGTTGATGCGGGCAATATCTGGACCATCCGCGACTACCCGAGCCAGCCCGGCGGTGTATTCAAATTCAGCAACTTTTTCAAGCAAATAGCGCTCGCCTATGGCATAGGCCTGCGAATGGACTTCACTTACTTCCTGCTACGTCTGGATTTAGGCTTCAAGGCTCACAACCCCGCCACCAATCAGGAGGAATGGCCGCTGATACACCCCAAGTGGAGCCGCGATGCCAACTTCCACTTCTCGGTGGGCTATCCGTTCTGAGCGCTATGTGTCAACACTACAACAACCAAGCTACCCACGACTATGAAACGACTGGTAATATTTGACCTTGACGGCACACTACTTTACACTATTGATGACCTGGCCAACGCCACCAACCACGCTCTGCGCCAATTGGGCTACGCGCCGCACTCTATGGCGGTGTATCCGATGATGGTGGGCAACGGTGTGCGCAAATTGCTGGAGCGCGCGCTTCCGGCCGAGGCACGCACCCCGGAGATAATGGCAGCGATGTACAGAGAGTTTGTGACATACTACAACGACCACCTGTGGGACACGACGCGCCCATACACGGGGATAGTATCTCTGGTGGAGACGCTCCACAGCAAAGGCATAGCGATGGCCGTGGCTTCAAACAAATATGAGAGCGCCGTCAAGCGGCTGATACCCAACTTCTTCGGCGATGGCACCTTCAGCGCCATATGCGGCTCGGTAGATGGCGTGCCTAACAAGCCCGACCCGTCGATAGTGTTCAGGGTGCTTACCGAAGTGCCTACCGCCAAAGCCGATGTGCTGTATGTGGGCGACTCGGCGGTAGATGTGGAGACGGCGCGGCGAGCATGCGTAGAGTCGGTGGCGGTGACCTGGGGCTTTAGGTCGGAGCACGAGCTGCGCGCCGCCAACCCGGACCATATCATTGACGACCCGGCCGAGCTGCTGTCGCTGATATAGGCGGAGCTATGTGCCGCAATGACTTATTGTCGGCAATCCGTGATATCGTGATATTGTGATATTGAAAGCGCAAAGGGTCTAAAATGAGGGCTGCTACTTTTCGCTATTCCACAAATTTTTCTTACCTTTGCAGTCACAAACTTGTCAGATGACGGCTCTCGAAAAAATACAGCAATTGATAGCACCCGACTTGCAGCGACTCAACGATTTGATACGCAGCGAGTTATCGTCGTCAAATATATTGATGGACACCGTCATTGACAATTATCTGGAGTCAAAAGGCAAGCAGATACGGCCCA
The DNA here is from genome assembly GCA_051871765.1 of Muribaculaceae bacterium. Taxonomy (GTDB): domain Bacteria; phylum Bacteroidota; class Bacteroidia; order Bacteroidales; family Muribaculaceae; genus CAG-873. The sequence goes on along the minus strand of JBJEDF010000060.1, from coordinate 8,647 downwards.
TCATAGTGATACTGTGCGCCAAGATGTTTGGCACGGTGAGCGAGCAGGTGCTGCAAGGAGCGGCCGCCGTGGAGCTGCTGCACAATGCCTCGCTGATACACGATGACGTGGTCGATGACTCAAAGCTGCGACGCAACAGGCCCACAATCAATTCGATATGGGACAATCACATTGCCGTCTTGGTGGGCGATTATTTCGTATCGACAGCGCTGCGCGAGGCTATAGCGACATCAGATATGCGCATCGTGGCGACAATATGCGAACTGGGCAAGATGCTGTCGCTCGGCGAGATAGATCAAATCTATAATGCCCGTCATCACACCCTCACCGAGGAGAGCTACTACAAAATCATCAGCTATAAGACGGCATCGCTCTTTGTGGCGTGCGCCAAAGTAGGGTGCTACGCCTCATCGGCGCCCGCCGAAGCCCTTGCCAAGCTCAGCCGTGTGGCCGAGCTACTGGGCTTATGTTTCCAAATCAGAGATGATATCTTTGACTACTATCCCTCGGAAAAGGTGGGAAAACCTACGGGCAACGACCTGCGCGAGGGTAAGATAACCCTGCCCTTGCTCCACGCTCTGTCAAAGACCGATGTCGCCGAGCACGCTCAGATGGCAGCGCTGGCCGCCGAGGAGTCGCTCACCGACGACAAGATAGCTCTGCTGCAGGCCTTCGCCCGCGACAACGGCGGCATCGAATACGCCGTGAGCGAGATGCAACGTCTGCGCAGCGAGGCTTCTGACTTGCTCCTCACGCTGCCCGACGGTGACGCACGCCGAGCGCTGATATCAATATTTGACTATATGATAGAGCGTGACTACTGAGCCTCGATGCTCGCTATGAGCTATGCGAGCTCAAAATCGTCAACGCAAGCCACACAGACAATAACCTCTACGCTACAATGGGACCATTTGACCGCACGGCGCTACTCGCCGGTGATGCTATGATGCAGCGCCTCGCCGCCGCGAGGGTGATACTCGTGGGCGTGGGTGGCGTGGGCTCGTGGTGCGCCGAGGCGCTCGTGCGCTCCGGCATAGGGCACCTCACCATCGTGGATTCTGACGCCGTTGACATCACCAATATCAACAGACAGCTCCCCGCCACGACCTCTACTGTGGGGATGCTGAAGGTGGAGGTGCTGCGCCGACGGCTTCTTGATATCAACCCGGAGGCCGAAATCACCGCCATCGCCGAGCGCTACACGGCCGAGACTGCCGAGCGCTTTGCGCTGGAGAGCTATGACTATGTGATTGACGCTATCGATTCGCTGGCATGCAAGGCCGACCTGATACTGCGCGGCACATCGATACCCGGGGTGAAGGTGGTGTCGTCAATGGGAGCGGCGCGCAAGATTGACCCGTCGAAGATAGCGGTGACCGAGTTTTGGCGCGTGCAGGGCGACGCATTGGCGCGAGCCTTGCGCACACGCTTCCGCCGCAGCGGGTGCTTTCCACAGCGCAAATTCAAATGCGTGTATAGCCCGGAGACCATAGTGCACCGTCTCGACACCGAGCAGCAGGGCGGCCCTAACGGCACCTTTGCCCACACCACCGCCATATTCGGCTTTACGCTGGCCTCGATAGTAATTCGGGACTTGTACGACACTGAGACATAAAGAAATCAGTCATCAGTCATTGTTGCCGGGGAGCTCTTCCCACTCCACATCTACGATGCGGCTTTCGCTATATGAGGCTCTGCCGGCCGCCGGGGCGTCATTGGGGTCGCCATAGGTTGTGTCGTCGTTGTCTATCACTTCAAAATCCACATACTCGCCCTCGGCTGAGTCGTAGCTCTTAGTCTTGGCATTGCGCCGTGAGCCGCGCTTCTTGCTCTTGGCGTCTGAGGCCTCGAAAGCATCATCGTCAAAGCCCATAGAGCGCGCAAACTTACGGGCCATGCGGCGAGCGGCCAAGGCCATCAGCTGCCGCGACAGCCACGGTATGATATAAAATATCAGGGCATAGATGACGAGTATGGTGATTATTGCAGTAAGCATAATTGACAGGTGAATTTACATAGATGAAGATATAGGCTCAATGAGCAAGGATAGCGCCACGCCGTGAGGCATAGGCATCAATAGGCACGATAGCGCGGGAAGGCCGACAGCAACACATAAAAGGCTATTGACCATACCAGGCCCGAGAAGCCGCCGCTGATGATAAAGGCTATTGAGGCGATAATCAGCGCATAGCGCGCAAAATTTTCTGAGGGCGAGAAGTTCTTAAACTTTAGCGAGAACATACGCATCTTGCACACCATCAGCAGCGAGATGCCAATGATAACGATTATCATCACCACATCGCCGGGATATACATAGCGAGCGATCCAGTCGCAGGCGCCTATCCAAAAGATGGCGTTGGCGGGTATCGGCAGGCCCTTAAAGACTGTGGATTGTGTGGTATCGACATTGAAGATGGCGAGCCTCAGCGCTCCCATTGCCGGGATAAACATGGCAGCGAAGGCAGCCCAGGGGTGCGACGAGTGCAGCTGCATCACATTGAGCACGAGCATAGCCGGCGCCACACCAAAGCTCACCACATCGGCCAGCGAGTCGAGCTCGCGCCCTATTGCCGAGTAAGCCTTCAGCAGGCGCGACGAGGCGCCGTCGCAAAAGTCAAACAGCGCGGCGGCGGCGATGAAGATGTATGTCCAGATGCGGCCATCGAGGCCGGCAAATGTGTCGGTGAGATGAAAAGCCATATACACTGCCACACATCCTGAGATGAGATTACAGCAGGTGATGGCGTTGGGTATTGAAGATATGATTCGTCTAATCATTAGCTTGAAATTAAGGATTTAGGCGACCGATGAGAGTGATGCCGCCGATGGTCTTATCGCCGACATTGACAAAGGTCTCGGTGCCCAAAGGCAGATAGATATCCACACGAGAGCCAAATTTAATGAAGCCCATGTGGTCTTCGATAGAAGCTTCTATGCCGGGCTTGGCATAGGTGACCACTCGGCGGGCAATCGCCCCGGCCACCTGCCTTACGAGCACTTCCTGGCCGTCAGGGGTGCGGATTACCACTGTGGAGCGCTCATTCTCGGTGCTTGATTTTGGCAGATAAGCCGCCATATAACGTCCGGGCTGATGCTTGGCATAGATCACCTCGCCATCAACGGGGAACCAATTAGCATGCACATTGAAGATACTCATAAACACTGAGAGCTGCAGAGCCTTGCCCTTGATATATTCCGGCTCATAGACCTCCTCGAGCGCTACGACCGTGCCGTCAGCACTGGCGATTACGGCATTGTGCCTGTCGCCCGTAAAATTACGTTTGGGCGAACGGAAGAAGTTTGCAACAAGGGCATAAATCACTCCCAAGACCGATGTAGCGGTGATAGCAATCCACAGGGGCTCTACCCACAGCCACAATGGCACCAATGCCGCAGCAAAAAGGAGCGCCACGACTATCAGTATGTTTGTGCCTTCATGATGTATCTTTACTCTCATTATATATGGTTATGCTTATCAGAAGTGAGGTTTAATAGTAATTGCATTATGCAAAGATAGTGCAAAATAATAAGATACGCGCTATTTTTTGGTATTTTTCGCAAAAATGCAAGTAAAAAATACTATTTTTCGTTTTTTTCACCTCGCAATAACGCGGCGATGGCTTTTTTTGATTATCTTTGTAATTATAGTCACAATCAACCATCGCGCGATAAAGAAATCAAGAAATCAAGAAATCAAGGAACCAACATAACCATACACCCATCTATACAAAGCCACCATGAAAAAGTACGATTTTGACTGCGTCATTGACCGCCACGGCACTTCAGCGGTGAAATATGAAGGTCTCGACGCAATGTTCGGGCGCCACGATGTCACGCCCCTTTGGATCGCAGACCTTGACTTTGCGGTATGCCCCGATATTGTTGCGGCGCTCAAGCGGCGACTGGAGCACCCTGTGCTCGGCTACTCCGAGGCTCCGGAGAGCTACTGGCAGGCCATCATTGATTGGCAGCGGCGGCGTCACGATTTTCGCATCGAGCGTCATGAGCTGGCCTTTGTGCCGGGTGTGGTAAAGGGCATTGCATACGCCGTAAACTTCTTCACGCAGCCGGGCGACAGGATTGTGATACAGCCGCCGGTGTATCACCCCTTCCGCATGGTCATTGAGGGCAACTTCCGCCGGGTGGTGGAAAATCCGCTTGTCTTTGACGGCAAGAACTACCACATGGACCTCGAGGGCCTCCGTCGCGTGATTGACTACGAGCGCCCTCGCATGATGATATTATGCAATCCCCACAACCCTATAGGCATACAGTGGGATCGCGAGACCCTCACCGAGGTGGCTCGCATATGCCGCAGCTCCGGCGTCGTAGTCGTCAGCGATGAAATCCACGGCGACCTGATGCTCGATGGCGGCAAGCACCTGCCCTTCGTTGACAGCTGCGAAGAGGCCCGCTCCATAGCCATCACGCTGGGCGCGCCGTCAAAGACCTTCAACATACCCGGTCTGGTGAGCTCGTGGATGGTAGTCAAAGGCGATGCTCTGCGTCGCGACTTCTACAAATGGCTCGAAGCCAACGAATTCAGCGCCCCGGTGATGATCTCGACCATCGGCGCCGAGGCAGCATACACCGCCGGCGAACAGTGGCTCGACGAGATGCTTGACTATGTTGCCGCCAACATCACCTTCGTGGAGAATTACCTGCGCGAGCACCTGTGCGGCAAGGTCACAATGGTGCGGCCGGAGGCATCATTCCTGGTGTGGCTCAATTTCAACGAGTTAGGGCTGTCACAAGAAGATCTGATGCACTTGCTGCTCGACAAGGCACACCTCGCCCTCAACGATGGCGCCATGTTTGGCCGTCAGGGCTTGGGATTTATGCGACTCAACGTGGGCACACCACGCTGCGTGCTCGCCCAAGCACTCGAGCATATCAAAAATGCAATCAACAGTACCATTCCCCCTTGCCAATAACGTGATATCCGCACCCTGCTCTCACCATCAACTATGAATATCAAGCTCTTGCCCCCCGATGGGATATTGGAAACCACAGTAGAGTTGCCGCTGAGCAAAAGTGTCAGTGCGCGCGCTCTTGTCATCAACGCGCTGACAGAGCCTCCGGCTGTCATTCGCCCGGAGGATATAGCCCAATGCGATGACATCTCTGCGCTGATACTTGCGTTGGGCTCAGACCACGGCCACGTCAGCGTGGGGGCATCAGCCACCGCCATGCGCCTGCTCACCGCCTACTATGCCGCGCGCCGTGGCAGCGATGTCGTCATCAGCGGGTCAGAGGGGCTTCTCGCCCGCCCCGTAGGCATCCTCGTAGATGCGCTGCGAGCCATGGGGGCCGATATCAGCTATCAGGGCGCGGAGGGATATCCTCCACTGGCCATTAAGGGCAAAGACCTCAGCGGCGGCAGCATCACCATCGAAGCCTCCGAGAGCTCGCAATATGTCAGCGCACTGATGCTGATAGCGCCCTTGCTCTCCGAGACATTGCAAATCACGCTCGCCGGCGAGACGGTGTCGATGCCTTACATACGCATGACAGCGCAGATGATGGAGCGCTGCGGCGTAAGCGTAGCCATCGAGCGCGATGTCATCACCATAGAGCCGATGGCCTATCGCCCGCCGAGCACACCGCTGCGCGAGCGCGACTGGTCAGCAGCAGCGTTCTGGTATGAGATAGCGGCTGTGACCGCCGGCTGGGTGACGCTTAGCGACATGCACCCAAAGGCGATGCAGGGCGATGCCGTCATTGCCGAAATATTTCCTCGCCTGGGGGTACTCACGGAGTGGAGTGACGAAGGAGCGGAGCTGTCGGCCACGCCCGACCTATACTCGCGCCTGGACCTCGATGTGAGCGATATGCCCGACACAGTGCCGGCAATGGTGGCGACCTGCTGCCTCATCGGCGTGCCATTCAGGCTCAAAGGCGCGGGGCGACTGCGCATCAAAGAGTGCGACCGCGTAGCCGCGCTAATCAGCGAGATGGCCAAGATAGGCTGCCCGCTCACTATGGAGGGCGGCGACACTCTGGTGTGGGAGGGCACACGCCTGCCCATCACCGAGATGCCCGTATTCGACAGCCACGGCGACCACCGCATAGCTATGGCCTTAGCGGCAGTGAGCTGCTTTGTGCCGGGCATTGTCATCAAGGGCGCCGAGGCCGTGAGCAAGTCATACCCGAGTTTTTGGGCTGATATGCAGGAGGCCGGCTTCACCATCATGGATGCCGACAGCCCCGAGGAGAATGATGCAACGACCGAGGAGGAGGCGGCACCGGCTTGACAATGGTGATAGCGCTATACATATTGGCAGCATTGGCGGTCGTAGGATTGGCACTATACATCCTTGACCGCAGGCAGCGGCCTGACAGCCGGGTCGATGCCGCCGAGACGCCGTCGGCGCAGGGCGCTGACGACACCACCGACAGCGGCTGCTGCGGCATGCACATCACCTGCGAGCGCGACAGCTTGCTCACAGCGCTGAGCGACAAGATAGAGTATTACGACGACGAGGAGCTCGACGCATACGCCGGGCGCAACGCCGCCGACTATAGCAGCGACGAAATTGAGACTTTTCGCGATGTCATGCTCACACTCAAGCCCGACGAGATAGCCGGATGGGCGCGTAGTCTCCAGCTGCGCGGCATCGCCCTACCCCTCGCTGTCAAAGATGAGCTGATCATGCTCGTGGCCGAGGAGCGCGCCGCTCGCAATAAGCAAAGACCCACCGCCACGACCTAACAACATAATCACATACGATGCAGATAATCGAACTATTTGAATACTCGTTTTTTGTCAATGCCTTGATCGGCGTGGTGCTCATAAGCATCTCTGCCGCCATCATAGGCACATATATCATCTCGCGCCGGCTCGTAGCTATCAGCGGCGGCGTGACACACGCGTGCTTCGGCGGTCTTGGGCTGGGCTACTTCTTGGGCATCAACCCGGTGGTGATGGCGGCGGTCTTTGCCGTAGTGTCATCAGCCGGGGTGGAATGGCTCTCATCGCGATGCAATGTGCGCGAGGACTCGGCTATCGCCGTGGTGTGGTCGCTCGGCATGGCCGTGGGAGTGCTCTTTGTCTTTCTCACGCCCGGATATGTGCCGGAGCTTAACTCATTTCTTTTCGGCAACATACTCACCATCTCTACGGGCGACCTGCTGCTGTTTGGCGCATACACGGCCGTGCTCGTGGCGTTTTTTGCGCTGCATTACCGCCAAATCATAGCCTGCGCCTTCGACCGCGATTTCGCGGCCACGCGCGGCCTGCCTGTGAAGTTCACCTCCTACGCCATGACGGTGTTGGTGGCAGTGTGCATCGTGCTCACAATCCGTCTGGTGGGCATTATGCTGCTCATGTCGGTATTCTCGCTGCCAATGATGACCGCTGAGATATTCAGCCAGCGCTACAGCCGCATGACACTCATCTCGGTGGGGATAGCACTCATTGCCGGCGTCAGCGGCCTGATGTTGGGCACTATAGTTGATGTGCCATGCTCCGCTATCATTGTGATCATCTTGGCGGTGATATTTGTGGCGTCGCGTGTATTGAAAGCTGTTTTGGGCAACGTGCACCAACCGGTCCGTGAGTGAAGGCATCGCCTCGTCGCTCCCGGCCTCTCAAGCCTAAACAATCTCACATAATCACCTGATATTTATACCCTTATGAAGCGTAGTGGATTAATATTTCAATGTGTAGCAGTGGCTTTAGTGATGAGCCAATGCACCCTCGTATCTGCCCAAAACTGGCAGGAACGCGCAAAAAAGGAGGGCACGGAATACCTCCGCAAGGCTCTCTCCGGAGAGGAGAGTAACGCCAAAGGCAACGACAAAAAGACTACGGCGGGCAAGCCGACCACCAAGCCTACATCTTCCAAGAAGAAAGGCTCTACATCAGCCAAGACGCGCAAAGACTCAGGCTCAGCGGCCAAGCGCTCGCCCAAGACCGTGGAATTCACCATGGAGCAAATCAATATTGTGCGCAACTACAGCGGGCCGCTGATCCAGTATGTAGGCAAGACCTTGGAGCCATGCTACAGCGGCACCCTCGAGGGCAATTGGACCTACCCGGCTCACACCAAGACCGAGTCAGCTCAAAATGCCTGGAACGACAAGCGCATGGAGCGTCAGGAGGGCGACGAGACGCTTTCAAACGCACGCCTGGTAAGAGAAATAGCCGCCTCTAAAAAGTGGATTGACGAACAAGAGAAAATGGGCGGGCCAATACGCGAATTTATGGCTACCATCCCTTCACGCTTGGACATGGAGCTTTACGAACGTGCCAACAAAATCAATGAATATGTAGAGGCAATGAACGAGCTTATCAATGCCGCACCCGACGAAGACCTACGCACCCTCAATTACCAGGTGCGCCTTATTGACAGGTATCTCAAAAGCCCATACTATCAGCGAGCTATAGCCACCTCGCTCGAAGGGCTCAGGCAGTATCTCACGCCCGCCACGATACAATTTTTCGAGCAACGAGGCGGCCTGAAAAATGCTCACTCGGCCAAACGGCTCACCTGGCCCGCCGACTCAAAATAAGCCCGCCTCCACGCCGGCCCACAGCCCCCTATTGCGGCAGAATAATACCTCGATATTTTGACGCAACCGGTATTTTGACTAAATTTCCTCTAAGAAAGTTAAGGCCGAGACTGTCTTTGTGAGTGGAAAAGAG
>JBJEDF010000059.1:0-31734 GCA_051871765.1 Muribaculaceae bacterium | reverse complement strand
GATCTTAAATTTATTCGTAGTTGTTGTTGTGAGAGAAAAAGAAAAGAAAATATATAAAAGAAAAGAAAAAGAGAGAAGCGCCGCGCCAATTCGCTACGCCCCTCTCCTAAATCTCGACACTATCTCGCCTCTATCTTCCGAAGATGTCAGGAATGAGCTGCACAGCCTCCTCCTTCTTCTTATCGACAATCTTGGCGTAGATTTGAGTGGTAGCTATGTTGCGATGCCCGAGCAGTTTGCTCACGGTGTATATATCTACGCCGAGTGTGAGCATCATTGTCGCAAACGTATGCCGCGCACTGTGGAACGTGATGTGCTTGTTTATGCCTGCTGCGGCAGCCCACTTCCTAATGTTGTATGAGATATTAACGCGCGATGGCAGAATAAACACCTTATCGCCATCATTTCCGCGCTCACCGAGGAGTGCAGCTGCCTGGGTGTTGATTGTTAGATGCTCGATGGTGCGAGTCTTCTTTTGTCTGAACACTATGCGCGTTAGCCCTTGTGTATTCATCACCTCTGACCACGTCAGCTTCTCGATGTCGGAGAGCCTAAGGCCGGTTAAACACGAGAATAAAAATGCACGGCGCACCGAGTCCTGCTTATATGGTGCCTGAGCCATCGCCTGCATCTCCTCGATAGTGAGATACTCGCGTATAGAGTCTTCGCGATGGTATCCGGCAATATGTGCTATTGGGCTTGCATCAATAACCCCATCGCGTACAGCTCTATTGAGCATAGCGCGCAGCGCGTTGAATAGCGTGGCGCGAGTGCCCAAGCTATATGTATGGCCATCGCGCGTCTTGCTATGATTAAGATACGCTCTAAATCCTTCTATCCAGTCCGGCGTTATATCAGTGAACCTAAGGCGCTCGCGCTTGTCGTATCCCCTCATCAGAGCTATACACCAGCTCCATGTCTCGCGTGTAGATTGTTTTTTTGTGGCTGTATAGCCCTCAAGCACGTCATACACGATTGCGCTATCCTTGCGGCTGGTAAGACTCACACCATAAGCTTGCGACTGCAGCTCCACGATGCGTTTGGCGCGTATCGACTCAGCGAGCTGCATAGTCTGCCGATTGCGCTGCTTATCCTCGCGCGTGTGCTCCGGTATGATATATAGCTTCAGATACTCAGTCTTACGGCGGCCATCTCTACAGATGTCCAAGAATAGCGACTTGATGCCGTTTGCGCGCGGGCGCTGTCGTAGGTGGATTTCTTCTTTCATGTCATTATAATTTTATCTTTACGCGCAACAAAAACGCAACACATTAGGTGGTATATGGCAGCATATTCACGTCATATCGGCGATGCTGTATAAGATGCTACAAATTGTTACGGCTTGAAAATCAGTGCATTGGTATGCTGCTTATATGCTATCCGAGCAATAGCCCACCGCCCCATTGCATTTCGTTCGCAAATGTAATAACAATTTTTCGCTAAAACATTATCATTGAACAAAAAAACGATTTTTTTAACGAAATTACGCCCTTCGGCGATAAATCAATCACCGAAAGCGGCTTGCGAGAGGCTCAGATAGCGCCCCCCCCCCGCTGCGTGAAATAGCCTTAAATAGCGCCGCCGGGGCCGTCAATCATTATTTTTTGAAGCTAAAACATTGATAATCCAAAATAAAATCGTAAATTTGTGGAAATTTGTAACTAATGGCCGTAAATCTTCAGCAGCAATTAGAGCGCGTAGGGGTCAAGATGCGACTCGTAGCCGACAAGTATCGGCGGCTCAGCGCTGTAAAAAGCGACCTTGAGAGTGAGATAGTGCGCCTCAAGGCTGAGATTATCAGCCGTGACCGTGAGATAGAGCAGCTGCGTGCTAAGTTGGAATACCAGCAAGTAGCCACTACCATCTCGCCGAGCCGCCAAGAGCTGGAGCAGACGCGGGCTTTAGTCGCAGATTTGGTGCGCGACATCGATAGGTGTATCGCGGAGCTGATGGAGTGAGCGTGCTCACTCACTGATGCACTTTTATGTATTACTGAATAATGGCTGACAACGAAAAATATAGATTTACAGCTAAAATAGGCGATATCGAGGAGTTTTCGTTTCTCATCTCGCCCGAAGAGGAGCCCGCTTACAAGCGCGCCGTCTATCACGTCAATGATTTTTGGCGTAAGATGCGCAGCGCATCGCAGGGCGGCTCGTCAGGCCAAGCCCTCGCAAAGACCGCTTTGGCATTTGCCGAGCTTTATTACCGCACCTCGGAGCAGTTGTCACGACATTCGCAGCAGCTCGATGACTTCGAGAAGGAGCTTGACGATATCTTGATGCTCGACAAGGTGTAAGGCGGTCGGCCCCATTTACAGTAATTACATAATGTGCTGAAAAGCACCGCGATGGCGCTACGCTCGCACGACAGAGGTCGGCGGACGCGGGTGTCTTTTTTGTGTGTGCCCCCTATGCAACTGTGCTATTACTTTTATAAACCATAATACATTACCATAAATAACATCAAACGAAACAAATACCAATGTACAACTATCTGATTTATATAACAGTGGGCGTCTTGGCCGCAGCCGTTGCCGTAGCTGCCACCATAGTCATGCAGCGTCGCATGGCAAAGACACGCGCCAAAGAAATCCTCGCCGAGGCTGAGCGTGAGGCCGAGGACCTCAAACGCAACAAGATACTCGAGGGCCGCGAGGAGGCGCTCACCATTACTGCCGATGCCGAGAAGCAAGCCAATCAGCGCCTCGCTAAAGTGCAGTCATCGGAGGCCAAGCTCAAACAGCGCGAGCTGCAACTCAACCAGCAGCAAGGCGAAAACGCACGCGCTCGCAATGAGAACGAAAACACTCGCCAAAACCTCGAGGCCGAGAAGGCCGTGCTCGAAGGCCGTCGCGCCGAGCTCGACAAGCTCCAGAGGCAAGCTCAAGAGCAGCTCGAGCATATCTCCGGCTTGTCGTCGGAGGAGGCTAAGGAAAAGCTCATTCAGTCGCTCAAAGACGAGGCCAAGACCGCTGCTGCCTCGTATATCAATGACATCATGGACGAGGCGCGCATGACCGCCAACAAGGAGGCCAAGCGCATCGTGGTGCAATCAATACAGCGAGTGGCCACCGAGACGGCCATCGAAAACTCGGTCACCGTGTTCCATATCGACTCTGACGAGATTAAAGGCCGCATCATCGGCCGTGAGGGTCGCAATATCCGCGCCCTCGAGGCAGCCACCGGCATCGAAATTATCGTCGATGACACCCCCGAGGCTATTGTCCTCTCCGGTTTTGACCCCGTGCGCCGCGAGATAGCACGCCTGGCGCTGCACCAGCTTGTGGCTGACGGTCGTATCCACCCGGCACGCATCGAAGAGGTGGTGGCCAAGGTGCGCAAGCAGATTGAAGAGGAAATCATCGAGACCGGCAAGCGCACCGTCATAGACCTCGGCATCCATGGTCTCAATCCCGAACTCATACGTATGGTGGGCAAGATGAAGTATCGCTCAAGCTACGGCCAAAACCTGCTGCAGCACTCGCGCGAGACGGCCAACCTCTGCGCCATCATGGCCAGCGAGCTGGGCCTCAACCCCAAGAAGGCACGCCGTGCCGGCCTCCTGCACGACATCGGCAAGGTGCCCGACGAAGAGCCCGAGCTGCCTCACGCTCTGCTGGGTATGAAGCTCGCCGAGAAGTATAAGGAGAAACCTGAGATATGCAACGCCATAGGTGCTCACCACGACGAGATAGAGCAGACATCACTGCTGGCGCCGATAGTGCAGGTGTGCGACGCCATCTCCGGCGCACGTCCCGGCGCACGTCGCGAGATCGTGGAGGCTTACATCAAGCGCCTCAACGACCTCGAGCAGCTCGCGCTATCATATCCCGGCGTTGTCAAGACCTATGCCATACAGGCCGGCCGTGAGCTGCGTGTCATTGTCGGAGCCGATAAGATCGACGATGTAGAGACCGAAAAGCTGTCGGCCGAGATTGCTAAACGCATCCAGGACGAGATGACATATCCCGGACAAGTTAAGATTACCGTAATCCGCGAAACTCGTTCGGTAAGCTTCGCTAAATAAGAGCTAAGCCATGTCTGACATCAACGACAAACCATTAACCCCCGACACTGACGACCTCGACACCACCGCGCCTCTCGACAATATCAAAGCTAATCCCGAGCCTACAGGTGAGCACATCGCCCCCATCGCCGACACTGACGACGATGCCGATGACGACAACTTCCCTTGCAGCTCATACTGCAACCGCAGGCTTGAGAAGGAACCTCCGCGCGAGAAGCTCCACAGCTTCAACTGGCTCGCCGATATCCCCGGCGGGTATGCCGACAGCGACCTGGTGGAGGTGACGTTTAAGAACACACGCAAGGGCGTGTATCGCAACTCCACCAACCTGCCTCTCAAGATTGGCGATATGGTGGCCGTAGAGGCTGCCCCCGGTCATGATATAGGCCGCGTCACGCTGATGGGTGTGCTCGTGGAGCGCCGTTTGCGCCGGTGTGGTGGCAAGCGTGCCGCCGACGAGATTAAGCGCGTGTTCCGACTCGCCAAGCCCGCCGACCTCGAGCGATATGAGGAGGCTAAGGCCCGCGAGAACGACACCATGATACGCTCTCGCAAAATAGCCGAAGACCTGCACCTGAATATGAAAATCGGCGACGTGGAGTATCAAGGCGATGGCAATAAAGCCATATTCTATTACATCGCCGATGAGCGCGTGGACTTCCGTCAGCTCATCAAGGTGTTGGCAGAGACTTTTAAGGTGCGCATCGAGATGAAGCAGATCGGTGCCCGCCAAGAGGCCGGTCGCATCGGCGGCATCGGCCCTTGTGGCAGGCCTCTGTGCTGCGCCAGCTGGATGACCAACTTTGTCACCGTGGCTACAAGCGCCGCCCGCCATCAAGACATTTCGCTCAACCCCCAGAAGCTCGCCGGACAGTGTGCCAAGCTCAAGTGCTGCCTCAACTTTGAGGTTAACACCTATGTGGAGACGTCTAAAAAGCTGCCACCTAAAGATGTGGTGCTCGAGGTGGCTGAGCTCCAGTATTACCACTTCAAGACAGACATCTTCAAGCACGAGATCACATACTCTACCGCCAAAAACTCAGCTTCCAATCTGGTGACCATCACCGCTCAGCGCGCCTTTGAGGTCATTGAGCTCAATAAGCAAGGCCTCAAGCCCGAGACTCTGGCAGTAGAGGTCAAAGAGGCGCGCCCCGAGCGCAAAGACTTCGGCGACATCCTCGATGACGGCGACATCTCGCGTTTTGACAAGAAGAAAAAACGCAAGAAGAAAAAGCCACAGCCGGCCAAGCAAGCACAGCAGTCGCCCGTGGCAAATGCTGCTGACGATGCCGCTGACAGCAATAGCAACGGCGGCAACGGTGGCGGCAACAAGCCGAGACGCCAGAAGCGAAAGTCAGGCAACCGCGGCAACGGCCATGGCGGCAACGCCCCTAAGCAAGACTCTCCATCGGGCCAGGCGCAGTAAGTGTGTATGTAAGTATCTCTTCTCCCATACATTATTGATATGAATAGAAATCTATTGACATTCATATTCGCATCACTCGTGGCGATGGCGCTGACCATCACGGCCTGCAAGCCTGACCCCGATGACCACAGCGCCTTCAGCACCCTGCCTGCCGCCGGCTGGGCTTACGGCGACACCGTGGCCTTTGAGCTGCGCAAGGCCGCAGCTCCTCACAGCGGCGGTATGGCTATCGTGGTGCGTCACGCCGACAGCTACGCCTACGGCAACTTGTGGCTTGAGGTGTTATATCCCCGTCGCGCTCTTCTCCGCACTGACTCTGTCGCCATCGAGGCCGATACGCTGGTGCGCGACACCGTCAACGTGGTCCTCGCCGACGACTACGGCCGCTGGCTGGGCCGCTCATCCGGCGTCAGCCACATCGTCACCGACACCCTCGCTGCAAGGTATCAATACACCGACACCATGGCGCGTATCTATGTGCGCCACATTATGCGTTGCGACCGTCTGCCCGATATTGAGCAAATCGGCCTGATATTTATCCCATAACAATCTATCCCTACTATGCAAGACAATTACAACGAACAACTACTGCGGCTGACAGCCGACGAGGCTGACAGCCGCGTCGGTCGCGTCAAGCAAGCCATGCTTGACAGCCACCTTTCAGCGATATTAATCAGCGATAACGCCAATGTGTATTATCTCACGGGGCGTGTCTTCAGGGGCTTTATCTACATATCTCTCGATAGAGAGCGCCCCATATATTTCGTGCGACGCCCCGCCGTGCTCTCCGGCAGCGATGTCCATGCCATACGCAAGGTCGAGGACATACCGGCCATCTTGACCTCGCTCGGCGCCACTGACCTTGCCCACATAGCCTTGGAGCTTGACACATCATCATTCTCAGCAGTGGTGAGAGTGCAAGCCGCGTTTGGCATCACCTCCAATGCCGCCAATGCCTCTGCCGTGATGCGTGCGGCGCGAGCCGTCAAGACGCCCCTCGAGCGTGACGATATGCGCGTGTCGGCCGGCAAGCAAACACTCGTTTACAAGAACATACCGAGTCTCTTCAGAGAAGGTATGACCGACATTGAGCTGCAAATCGAAATCGAGCGCGAGCTCCGCCTTCATGGCTGTCTGGGGCAATTCCGCGTCAGCGGCGCCGAGATGGAGATTTTTATGGGCAACGTGCTCACCGGCGACAATGCCGATGCACCATCGCCCTATGACTTCGCTATGGGCGGCGCCGGATTGGACCCCTCGCTGCCCGTAGGTGCTGATGGCTCGCTTGTGCGCCCCGGCATGCCCGTGATGGTCGATGTCAACGGCAACTTTACCGGCCACATGACCGATATGACACGCACATTCAGCTATGGCCCTATCACCGATGCCTTGGCGCTGAAGGCTCACGCCTTGTCAATAGATATATGCCACACTCTGGCTGAGGCCGCTCGCCCCGGTGTCGCCGCTGCAGAGCTCTATAATATGGCCATGACCATGGTCAAGGATGCCGATATGGAGCATTACTTTATGGGTCATCGTCAGCATGCCGGATTTATAGGCCACGGTGTGGGCATCGAAATCAACGAGTCTCCCGTCATAGCGCCTCGCTCGCGTGATATCCTCGCCGCCGGCAATGCTATCGCGCTCGAGCCAAAATTCGTAATCCCCGGCGTGGGGGCCGTGGGTATAGAAAATACCTATCTGGTCTGTGACGACGGTCCTATGGAGTGCATCACCCTCGCCGACGAAAATATTATCGACCTTTGCTGACAATGAACCTGAGCGACAAACTTAAAGGAAGCATATTTGCCACCGTTGGCTCCACGGCTGATGCCATGGGGCGTGAATGTTATGTGGTGGGCGGATATGTCAGAGACCTTATCATCGGTCGCTTATCTAAGGATATTGACTTTGTGACCGTGGGCAGCGGAATTGAGCTGGCTCAGGCTGTGGGTAAAGCGTTGGGGCGCGGCACTTCGGTGGCCGTATATCGCAACTACGGCACCGCACAGGTGCGGCGCGGCGCTCTGGAGCTGGAGTTTGTGGGCGCTCGCAAGGAGTCTTATCACCGCGAGTCGCGCAACCCCATCGTCGAAGATGGCACGCTCAATGACGACCTCGCTCGCCGCGACTTTACCATCAATGCCCTCGCCATCAGCGTCAACAGCGCCACTTACGGCGAGGTGATAGACCATTACGACGGCCTCGGCGACATAGAGCGACGCATCATACGCACTCCCCTCGACCCCGATATCACCTTCAGCGATGACCCTTTGCGCATGATGCGTGCCATACGCTTTGCCACGCAGCTGCAATTTGACATCGCTCCTGACACACTGGCAGCCATCGCCGCCAACGCCGAGCGCATATCCATCATCACCGTGGAGCGCATCACCACCGAATTGCGCAAGATCATGCAGTCTGCCAAGCCTTCGATAGGCCTTAAGCTGCTCCATGACACCGGCCTGCTGCGCCTCATCTTCCCCGAGCTTGAGGCCCTCAGAGGCGTAGAAGTGCTAAAAGGGGTAGGGCATAAGGACAACTTCTACCACACACTGCAGGTGCTCGACACCGTGGCATTGCACTCTGACAATGAGTGGCTGCGGTGGGCTGCGCTCCTGCACGATATAGCCAAGCCCGTGACCAAGCGTTGGGACGAGGACAACGGCTGGACTTTTCATAACCACAATTTCATTGGCGCAAGAATGGTGCCCAAGATCTTCAGCCGTATGCGCCTGGGCATGGGCAGCGAGATGAAGTATGTGCAGAAACTCGTGGAGCTGCACATGAGGCCGATAGCACTCGTCGAGGACGAGGTTACCGACAGCGCCGTGCGTCGCCTTATCAACTACGCCGAAGACGACCTCAACGACCTGATGACGCTCGCACGCGCCGACATCACCAGCAAGAATGAGGCTAAGAAGCAGCGCTTCCTCGACAACTTCGACATCGTCGAAGCCAAGTTTGCCGACATTCGCGTCAAAGATGCCGAACGCAATCGCAAGAACCCCATCGATGGCAACGAGATAATGCATATCTTCGGATTGCAGCAATCGCCTTTGGTGGGCTATTTTACCAAAAACCTCAAGCAGGCCATCAAAGACTGCGTGATTGAGGACACTCGCGAGGCCGCTATCGCTTATCTGTTGAAGCTCGCGGCCGACGCTGACATAGCGGTGGTCAACACACCGGAAGTATAAACCGTGGAGCCGCAGCGACAGGCTCACAAACATAAAAAAGAGAACATTAACATTGTAAATATTTTTTGATTTCCGAGGGTTACATTAGGTAGCATAGGCTCATAAGGTGTAAAACGACAATCAAACATTACACCTCATGACTACTACAAATGAACCCCTCAATGCTGCCAAGCAGATTGACCTCCGGTACATCGCAGCTATCAAATCCGGCGATGCCCGCATGACGCGTGATTTCTTCTACTCTGAAATCATAGGACTGCTGCATAAAATCAGGGCTGATGTCTTTGGCTATAAGATGGACATCGACGAGATGGTCAATGAGCTTTACCTATATCTCTCGCGCGATGGCTGGGCCAAGCTCGACGGCTTTGAGGCGAAGAACGGGTGCCGTTTGCGCTCGTGGATGGTGCCCGTGGCGTGGCGCTTCTTTTTGAGTATTCGTGAGCGCATGATGACCGTTGACACCGAGCCGCCGGCCGAGCCTGCCGGCGATGACCATGTGCGCGACGACCTGCGCATCCAGATTGCTATCGACGTCAATGCCGTGCTTGCCCGGATGCCCAATCGCCGATATGCCGAGGTGCTACGTCTATTGCTCATTGAGGGTTATGCTGCCGCTGATGTGGCTGAGATGCTTGGCGTGGCGGTTGATAACATCTACAATATCAAGCACCGCGCCGTGGCGCAATTCTTGCAATTTTACGGCCAGTGATAGATTTGGCCGCTTAATACTATCTATTACATAAAAACCAATAGATATTCTCAGTATGATAAGCGACAAATTCTCTACACAACCCGACGAGACTATAATAGATTATATAAACCATAATGATATGGCCGCCGACGATGATATGCTCTGTGACTCTATCGACAGTATATCGGACCTGTGGCTTTTGGCTAAGATAAAAATAGCGTTAGATGAAACTCATAAGGCTATGGCTGACCCTGATAGTGGCGATGACGATAGCGGCGATGCAAGCCGGCCCTTTGCACCGAGCCGGTAGCACTCGCCGGGCTCTCGTCATAGGCCTGGGAGCCCAGCTCGACAAGTCGTGGTCCAAAATCAACGGCGACAACGATGTGGAGCCGGTGGCGCAGATGTTACGCGCCGTCGGCTTTACCCATATCAAGCAGCTCACCAATGAGGAGGCCACGAAAGCAGCTATCGTCAAAGCTCTCAACGCGCTGATTGCCCGGGCCGACACGGGCGATGTGGTTTATATACACTTTTCAGGCCATGGCCAACTAATGACTGATGTCAATGGCGATGAAGACGATGGCTACGATGAGTCGTGGATACCCTACGACGCTTATCGCAAGCCTTGCGCCGCCGACCGCGGCGACAAGCATCTCAGCGATGACGAGCTGGCCGGGTATATGAGCCGCCTGCGCGACAAGGTGGGCCGCGACGGCATTATCGCCGTGGTGGTGGATGCTTGCCATAGCGGCGACTCCACGCGCGATGCCATCGCCGAGGCTGACTCCTCGCTCGTGATACGTGGCGTTTATGACACCTTTGATATTGCAGCTCCTTCACGCAGAGCCCGTGCCGCCAAAGTGCCCGAGCGCTGGCTCACCCTGAGCGCGTGCAAGGACTATCAGCTCAACCAAGAATACCAAGGGCATGGCAAGCTCACTCATATATTGACGTCGAGCCGTTCGGCATATTCCGGCAAGACTGACGCCGAGATACTGCGCCTGATCGATGAAACGATGCAGTCGCGCCGTTACAAAGGGCGTCTTGCTCAGTCGCCGATGCTTACCGGCACCATCGGCAATGCTCTATCAATCATCTTAGGCAAATGATAATATTCAACTTCAAACGTAAATCATACTCCGATGCCGAAATCGTGACCGGGCATCAACGCGGCGACCGCGAGGTGCAGCGCTACTGGTACGGCCGGTGTCGAGCGCAGTTTGACAAGGGCACTTCGCGATATACTCACATCAGCGATGACGACAAGGCCGACCTCTTTCAAGATGCCTATATCCTGCTTCTGGAGAAGATGGAGACGCGCCAGATGCGTGTCGGCACCGATGGCGATGTGGTGACCATAGGCCGCAATGGCGAGGCTCTTGTCGCCGACCTCATCGGCTACTTTATGCGTATTGTGAAAAACAAATACCTCGAGTATCTGCGCTCCCACGCCCTGCAGTCTCACATCATCGAGGCTATCACGCCTGACCACGAAGGCCTCCTCGACGACATCGGCGCCGGCGATGACGCCGAGATGCAGCGGCTCAGGGTCGTCAGCTATGCCTTGCGCTCCTTGCCCAAGAGCTGTGTGGAAATCCTCACGCTTTTTTATTATGAGAAAAAATCACTCGACGAGATATTGGCCCTCAGGCCTGAAAACACCTCGTATGACGGCCTTAAGAGCCGCAAATCAAAATGTATGTCTAATCTCAAGACCCGCATTGCCGAGTCTTTCAATAAATTAGGTCTGTCATGAACGAGCACACCACCAATCACGATGCCGCCACCGGCGACGACCGCATTGACAACTATGTCAGGGGGCTAATGTCTGAGGCTGAGCGCCGTAGCTTTGAGAGCGAGATGGAGCGAGACCCCGACCTCGCTGCCGAGGTGCGCCGCACTCAGCTGATAGCCGACCGCATCGCCTTCAGGGCGCGCAAGAGCGCTGATATGGCGCTGTGGGAGGGCGAGCTACGTGTCGCTGCTGCGCAGCGCCGGCGCCGCCGAGTGTATGGCATTTCGGCCGCCGCAATGATAGCCGTTGTCGCCGGCATTGGCATCGCTATTATGCTTCACTCATCGGCTGATATGACTGAGCCGGTGGCCATCGACACTCCGGTCTTTAGAGGCGATGTGGCTGATGTTGACGAAATAGAGCTGATGATTGAGGCTAAAGACTATACGGCGGCGTTGACGGCCATTGACACGGCCTTGGCTGATAGTGTGATACCCGACTCGCTGCCACAAGAGCAAATCGACTATATGATGCAGCTGCACGCGCAGCGCGCCTATGAGCTTAAGTGGCTGAAGATTAAGGCGCTATTGGCGCTCGGCAGCACCGATGAGGCAGTAGCGCTGTTGCGCACTTACTCTGCAATGGAGGGCGACCACGCAGCTCAGGCCGACAGCTTATTGCGCGAATATGACAACTAATGTAAGGCTATGTATATATCAATGAAACTATCGTAAGCAACAATGAAGAAGGTCCTGATATTTCTAATATCCGCGTCGGCTGCAATCTTTGCCGCGCCGGCACAAAGCTTAGATGAAATCATAGATGCCGCTCGCACCGAAGCTGAGGCCAAAAACTACAGCCGTGCTATATATCTGTATGATGAGGTGCTCAAGGCCGATGGCTCTGACGATGCTACTCTTTACAATAAATATAGGGCACACACACGCTTGTGCGGCATATACCTCTTCAATGCCCCTGACTATCCACAAGCCGCCCGGCATGGCCTGGCCACTATTGACTATCTGGAGGCCGGCGCTTGTAGCGAAGTCGAGGATATCAATTTTGCCCTGATGGTGGCCTATGTGTATCAGGCCCTTTGCTATTACTGCCTCGACGACTCTGCTGCTTTTGACAGCTATGCCGCGAAGGCCATGAAGCATCTTGAGGTAGTAGAGACGCCCGAGCAAGCTTCCCGCGCCGCCGTGATGTCGGCGATGCTGTTTAGGCGTGCATCCCGTCTCGACCTTACACTCGAATACTATAAGCGAGCCATCGAGATTGGCCGCACCGCCGATATCAGTCATGAGGAAATGCTCAGCAATCTTAACAACTATGCCAACACCCTCTACGCGCTCAACCGCTATGACGAGGCCTACGAGGTGTATAAGGAGCAGCAAGGCCTCAGCCTCCAATACTATGGCCGCGACTCTAACGAGTATCGATGGGCCACCTACGTCGTGGCTAATATATTGGCATACAAAGGCGACATCGCCGGCGGATGCGCCATCTTGCGCGAGGTGATCCATGAATACATCTCAAAAATGCGGCAGCAGCTGCGCACTATCCCCTCTGACATGCGCGAGGCCCTATTGGGCGAGATGATTAACATAGTGCAGAATATGACGCCGTTTGGAGCTAAGGCCGGCTGCAACGACGATGAATTTACGCGCGATGCTTACGAGGGCCTGCTCCTCACAAAAGGCCTGTTGCTCGCCTCCGAGCGTTCTGCCCAATCAATCATAGCTGCCAATGGCTCAGATGACGACATAGAGTGCTTTCGCCGCCTCGGCGATCTGCGGCAGAAATTGTCGAGCATAGAGTCAGATGCCGAGCGCAGTGTCAGCGAGGTGATGGCTCTCAGCGACACTATCCGCTCTCTTGATGCCCGGCTGGCGGCAGCGTGTGCTCGCTACGGCGACATATCGGCTTTTGCCGAGATAGGCTTTGATGACATACGCCGCTCGCTGCGACCCGGTGAGGTGCTCCTTGATTTTGCCGACTATAAGCCCAATGGCAAGCCGCGCCGCTATGTATGCTATGAGGTCAGAGCCGACAGGCAGTATCCACACGTGCATCATATTTGCACCGGCGAGGCGATTGACTCGCTGTTGGCCCTTGAGCACAATGTGCCGAGCAACATCTACAGCGGCGAGAGCGGCGCCGCCTTGTCGCGCCTGGTGGCAGAGCGCATCGCCGCCATTGCCGACAGCGCCAATGCCTCGGTGATTTATTATGTGCCTTCGGGCATTATACATAAGCTGGCTTTCGATGCCATCTCTTATGGCGATGCCACCTTGGGCGATAGATATCGCTGTCATCGTCTATCATCGGCGCGAGAGCTGACACTGCAGTCTGCTGACAGTGACATAGCTTCTGCCACGATCTACGGCGGCCTTGACTACGACAATGATGCCACGCGCGACCTCAACGAGGCTCGCAAGCTGCAGCCCTTGCGTCAGTCATCGGCTGAGGTTGATGATATTGCGCGCAACATTGGCGCCGATGTGGCCCTCACCATTTACAAAGACGCTGCCGGCACTGCAGCCTCCTTTGAGGCGCTTGACGGGCATGCGCCTGACATGCTGCACTTCTCCACTCACGGCTTCTACTACACGCCGGCCGATGCCGATAAGCCGGCATCGCTTAAGGGATACAATGACGCTATGCACCTGTCGGGCTTGGTGCTCTCCGGCGGCAACGCCGGCTGGCTGGGTATTCAGCCCGGCGAGGGCTTGCTCTCTGCCGCCGATATAGCGCGTCGCGACCTCCGCGGCATGCGCTTGGTGAGCCTGGCCTCTTGCTATTCGGGCGAAGGCGATGTCACCTCCGAGGGTATTTATGGCTTGCAGCGCGCCTTCAAAAAAGCGGGCGTCAGTCACATCATAGTGAGCCTTTGGCAGGCCAGCGATGTAGCCTCAAAGTGCTTTATGACAAACTTTTATGCTGACCTGATCACCGGCAGCAAAGACGTGCGCAGCGCTTTCGCCTTTGCTCGCAACTGTGTGCGCACAAAATATCCCGACCCATCTTACTGGGCCGGGTTTGTGCTTATTGATTGATAGTCAAGCCGTTGCGGCGTGTTGTTGTAGCTCCGTCAATCGAGCGTGGCGAGATACTTCTCGGCATCGAGGGCGGCGCGGCAGCCCATGCCGGCGGCTGAGATTGCCTGGCGATAGCGCGGGTCGGCGACATCGCCGGCGGCAAACACGCCGGCCACATTGGTAGCCGTGGTGCCATTGTATGTCACGATATAGCCTTGCTCATCAACATTGATAGCCGGCGTGAAGAGCTTGACATTGGGCTGATGACCGATGGCGAGGAAGAAGCCGTCGATAGCGATGTCAAAGCGGCGCTCTTCGCTGCTGCCGCGGTGGCTCACCAGGTGCGCTCCCTCCACATATTCTTCGCCAAAGAGCCCTTCAGTGTTGGTGTTGAAGAGGATTTCTATCTTTTCGTTGTCGTGAACGCGCTGCTGCATCACCTGCGATGCGCGCAGATAATCCTTGCGCACTATCAGATACACTTTCTTTGCCAGGCCGGCAAGGTACAGCGCTTCCTCGCACGCCGAGTCGCCACCGCCGACCACGGCTACGGTGCGGCCGCGATAGAAGAAGCCGTCGCATACGGCGCATGCCGACACGCCTAAGCCCTGGTAGCGCTGCTCATCGGCCAGGCCGAGATATTTGGCTGACGCCCCCGTGGCGATGATTATGGTGGCTGCGGTGATGGTGTCGCGGCCATTGACGGTGACAGCAAAGGGCTTGGCGCTGAAATCAACGGCGCTCACCAGCCCGGAGCGCACGTCGGCGCCTACGCGCACGGCTTGGGCTCGCAGGTCAGCCATCAGCTGATTGCCGCTGACGCCCTCGGGGTATCCGGGGAAGTTCTCTACTTCAGAGGTGGTGGTCAGTTGGCCTCCGGGCTGTGGCCCTTCGATCACGATGGGGCATAGGTTAGCGCGCGCTGCGTATATAGCTGCGGTGTATCCGGCGGGGCCGCTGCCTATGATGAGGCATTTGGTGTCAGTGGGTTGGCTCATAATGGGTGTCAGTATGTGGTGGTTGTTGGTTGGCGATTGTTATCTCAGGTCGTTGATGCTCACGCCGGGGTAGTCTTTTTGCCAGAAACGAAATGCGTTGACTGACAGTGGCTTGCCGGTCTTAATGGAGCTGATGGTTATAGTGTTGGGGTGCCCTGACGTGGGCGTGATGGCGATAGCCGTGGGCAGCGAGGTGCTGCTGTCAATGGTGATTACGGCCTTTTTGAAGTTGGCAGCCGTGCCGCTCTTTGGTGTCACCTCTATGTTGGCGTAGCCTTGTTTGGCGGGTAGTGCCCGCAGCGAGTATGAAGCCTCGATATTGTCAATGAGCGCCATGGGGTTGCTCTCGCGCAGCTCGGCGGCAGAGGGCTCGGTGATGCTTACCTCGTTGGCTTTGCGGTCAAGGGTCCATTGTGTGGTGCCGTCATACCATATTGCCATTTCGCCGTTGGCTATGGCAAATCGTTTGCCGGAGAGGGTCATAGCGCCGCCGGCTGATGCTCCGGTGGCAGAGGTGTAGGTATATGTCACTGACCATGTAGGCGCGGAGTGTATCTTGTCGGCAGCGGCGCGCAGCGTCTGTGCCGGCGTGGCAGCGGCGGCAGTGAGTGCTGTGGCGCAGCACAGCATCGTAGTGAGGGCGTGTGTTAGTAGTCGCATAGCGTGGGGTGGAGTTATGAGTTGCGGAGAAAATCTTCAAGCTGGTCGGTGGTGAAGAGCACCTGTCGGGGACGGGCCCCGTCGGCGGGGCCTACGATGCCGGCGGCTTCAAGCTGGTCCATGATCTTGCCGGCCTTGTTGTAGCCGATGGCAAAGCGGCGCTGCAGTGACGAGGTCGATGCCGTGGGATTTTGCACGACAAAGCGGGCGCAGTCATCAAACAGCTCATCGCGCTGGCTCAGATCTACGCGGCCTACACCCGTGGTGGCGCCGCCCGGGCAGTCAGTCGCCGGCTCGGGCAGCAGGTAGGCCGTCTCAAAGCCTATCTGGTTGTCGATATGCTCGGCTATGGCCTCTACCTCATCAGTGTCGATAAAGGCGCACTGCACGCGGTCGAGCTTGCTGTTGTGCGAGAACAGCATATCGCCGCGACCTATCAGGCGGTTGGCGCCCGGACCATCGAGGATGGTGCGGCTATCCACTGACGACGACACCTTGAAGGCGATGCGGCCGGGGAAGTTGTTTTTGATGACGCCGGTGATGACATCGGTTGACGGGCGTTGGGTAGCGATTATCATGTGTATGCCCACGGCGCGCGCCTTGGCGGCGATGCGCGAGATATACATCAGCACGTCTTTGCCCGCCGTGGCTATCAAGTCGGCAAACTCATCTACGACCACCACGATGTAGGGCATAAAGTAATGGCCGTGCTCGGGGTTGAGTCGCCGCGCGGTGAATTTGGTGTTGTATTCCTCGATGGAGCGCACGCCGGCTTTCATCAGCAGCTCATACCGGCTGTCCATCAGCACGCACAGCGAGTTGAGCGTCGGCACCACTCGCGAGGTGTCGGTGATGATGGCATTGTCGGCATCGGGCAGCTTGGCCAGATAGTGGTGAGAGAGCTTGCCGTAGAGGCTGAACTCTACCATCTTCGGGTCAACGAGCACAAATTTGAGCTCGGTGGGGTGTTTCTTGTATAGTAGCGATGCTATGATGCAGTTGAGGCCCACTGATTTGCCTTGACCGGTGGCGCCGGCTACTAAAAGGTGAGGCATCTTGGCGAGGTCGGCCACAAACACATCGTTGGAGACGGTCTTGCCCAGCGCCATCGGCAGTATCATGCGGCAGTCGGTGAATTTTGGCGAGGTGATGACCGAGCGAAACGACACCGTCTGTGGGTCGCGGTTGGGCACTTCGATACCTATAGACCCCTTGCCGGGAATGGGCGCTATGATGCGTATGCCCAGCGCCGCGAGGCTCATCTGTATGTCGTCCTCCAAGCGCTTGATTTGTGCGATGCGCACACCCTCGGCGGGCACTATCTCGTAGAGCGTGACCGTAGGGCCTATCGTGGCTTCGATACGCGAGATTTCGATGCCATAGCTGCGCAGCGAGTGGATAATCATTTCTTTATTCTCTTGCTGCTCTTGCTCGTCAATCACGGCTGATGCCTTGCGCTCTTTGAGGAGGTCTATGCTTGGGAACACGTAGCGCGACAGCTCGGCTCGCGGGTCGAAGGGGGTGTCGAGCCCCCCGGTGGGCGTCGTTGTGGCGGCGGGCTGTGGCTCGTTAGTCGATGCGTCGGGGTTGGTGATGACAAATTCGGGCTCGCCGGCGGTGCCGGTGTCAGCGCCGGTGGCGCTGTTGCCTGTTTTGTCGCTATTGGGCTCCGGATCGTCGATAGGCGTGTCGCGCAGGTCAGACAGCTCGCGTTGCTCAGTGCGTCGCTCGGGGGCGTTGTCGTAGGCAGGATTGCTGTCGCCGCCGTAGGTATGGTCATCGGTGGCTGCGTCTGCGTCAGAGTCGCCGGTCGCTGTTTCGGCGTCGGCTGTGTCAAAGGTGTCAAAGGTGGCGAGGGCGGCCTTTCGGCGGTTGCGTCGCTCTTCCTGTGCCGCTTTGATAGACGCTGCTCTTGACGATGCCGTGCGCCAGGCCCTTACTATCTGGTTAAGGTACATAGCCACGAGGCTGCCTATGAGTATCAGCGTCACGGCGTAGGCCCCGAGGATATCAATATAGCGCATCAGCCATTGGTTGACGTAGCGGCCATGGTTGCCTCCCCAGTGGATAGGGCTCTCTACATTGTAGGTGAGCAGCCCCAACACTATTGATAGGGCTATGGTGGTGTATAGGCAGCGGAATGTCAGCGACCAAAATCTGATTTTAACTATCTTGACCAGCGCCAGGCCCAGCAGTCCGATGTATATCACCAATACCAAGCCGGCAATGCCGAAATGGTTTACTATTATGTTGTGTGACAGCTTGGCGCCTGCCGGCCCGCCGATATTAGCTACGCCGTCGGCCGCCGCTGCCACCTGCTCTATCGTGCGGTTGGCTATCTCTGACTGGTCGGCGGTGCCGGTCTTTAAGTATGAGATAGTCATGGCCAAGATGGTGCATGCGGTCACTATCAGCGCCACGCCTAAGGCGATGTGTGTGCGGCGGTCGGTGAAGAAACCGATCAGCCGACCCAATGGCGGCTCTCGGCGTGGTGCCTTGCGCCGCGGTGGCTGTTGAGGCTGTGTGCTCCGGCGACGCTCGCGCTGCGGTTGCTGCCGGCGGGCATCATCGCGGCGGTCGCCGCTCTGTCGTTGCGCACGCTCTGACGGCGATGACTCTATTTCGTCGATAGGAGTGATATCGGATATGTCGTCTAAATTGAAATTGTCCACTGGTGTAATGAGAGGATGTGTTGGGGATTGTTATGGTGTGAGAGATAATGCCGTTTTTTTCTACCTGCGCGAGCCGATGGCGGCAAGCTCAGCGATGACGCCCTTGGGGTCGGGGGCAGCGAATACTGCGCTGCCGGCCACCACAGAGTCGGCACCGGCGGCGGCCACGAGGGGCGCCGTGGCGGCGTTGATGCCTCCATCTACTTGTATTAGTGCGTGTGCCCCGCTGTTGTCGATCAGTGTGCGCAGCCGCCGCACCTTGGCCACGGTGCCCTCAATGAATTTTTGACCGCCGAAGCCGGGATTGACGCTCATCAGCAGCACCATATCCAGGTCGCCGATGATGTCCTCAAGGGTGCTGACGGGCGTTGAGGGGTTGAGCGTCACTGCCGCTTTCATGCCGGCGGCTTTGATAGCTTGTATGGTGCGATGCAGGTGCACGCAGGCTTCCTGATGCACGTTCATAATAGCGGCGCCGCAGTCGCGCACCTGCGAGACATAGTTCTGTGGGTTCACTATCATGAGATGCACATCGAGTGGCTTGGTGGCTATTTTGCTGATGGCCTTTATCACGGGAAAGCCGAATGATATGTTGGGCACAAATACGCCGTCCATGACATCGCAGTGCATCCACGAGGCTGCGGAGTCATTGACCATTTCGACATCGGCGCCGAGGCGCGCAAAATCGGCTGAGAGCAGTGATGGGCTTACTATCATAGCTGTAACGGAGTGAGTGGGGGGGTAGGGGGGATGGGGTATTTTTTTATGTGTATTAAATGCCTGCTATTTTTTCTTGCGGAAGGCATTGTAGATGATGAATATCACCACCACGGCCACCATGGCGAGGATGGCGTAGCTTATGATGGAGTTATAGCGCTCAACGGCGCTATAGAGGTCGTCAAGGCTGACTTGAGTGCTCAGCCACCAGCCCAAGGCCACCAACACGCAATTCCAGATTAGCGCGCCCAGGCCGGTGAACACTACAAATTTGCCTATATGCATGCGTGCCAATCCCGCCGGTATCGAGATGAGCTGGCGCACGGCGGGTATCAAGCGACCTATAAAGGTGCTCACCGAGCCGTGGCGGTCAAAGTAAGCCTCGGCGCGCTCCACTTTGGCGCGGTCTATGAGGCAGGCGTGTCCAAAGCGAGAGTCGGCAAAGCGATACACCAGCGGGCGCCCTATCCATAGCGATAAATAATAGTTGATGATGGCGCCGCAGATAGCTCCGGCTGTGGCCACGCCGATGATGCCGGCAAGGTGCATGTCGCCCTTGGCGCACGCCAAATAGGCTGCCGGCGGCACTACTACCTCCGACGGAAAGGGTATGAATGAACTCTCCACAACCATCAATGCAAAGACAAGCATATATCCGGCGTTGGCCACGAAGTAGTCGAATATCGCTGAGGCATCAATGATGGCAAGGCTTATAATCGCGTCTATCATAATGTATTGGGGGGTGAGTATGTTTGTTTGTTATCTATTGTTGTCTATTTAATTTGCAAAGATACAAAATTCAGCGCTAAAATGCTAATCTGATACGCCGCCATCATTATTTTTTTAGAGACTATCGCACATAATGGCCTATGCAGTGTGTTTTATGCCAACAATGCCGGCCACGATCTCTCTGCAGCGAGGATCGTGGCCGGCATGCGCCGGTAGTATGTGTCAGATTAGTGTGTCGCTATTTGGTATCGGGGGCTGCCCAGAATACATTGTCGTCGCAGGTGGCCTTGTGGCGGCCATAGCCCCGGGGGTGGAAGCCGCAGGGTGTGAGGATGATATAGTCATCGCCGGCAGCTACGCGCTCATCGATGCAATTCTTGTCTTCAGAGCCATAGCCGTTGTAGCTTATGGCCTCGATGCAATACAGGTTCTTGGTCATATAGCGGTCGAGATACCACCCTTTGTAGGTCTTGCCGTCGTAGTGATTGGCTTCATCGTTGAGCACCAGAGGCTTTCCCTCGATGATGCGCTGTCGCACTTCGCGCTGTCCCAGCAGCTCGCCGTTCTCGTCAGTGACCCAAGCGTTAAACGAGGGGTCCATCCATATCCAGCGTCCCAGCTGGCTTGACCATACTGAGTTGATGACGTGGCAGTCGTCAATCATCACCTTGGGGTAGCAGGTCACGTAGCGTGAGGGGATGCCCATTGACAGCATACACTCGTTGAGTAGGATAGCCATGCCGCGGCAGTTTAGCTCGCCTTTGCCCCCGGCGCATGCCTTTACCATGGCCAGGCCGTTGCGGTCGCAATTGATGGGTTGGCTGCCGTTGTGGTGTATGTAGTTGTGTACGAAGGTGGTGAGTCGCTTGATTTTTGACAGCTCATCGCCGCCGGCACATACGCTATCGAGGTTTAAGACGCGTCGCAGCTCGGCAAGGCGTGCATCGCCACTGGTGACGTAGGTGAATTTGGGCAGTGATGCAGCGGCGCTGTCGGCGGCGTATGGCGCCGATTGTTTGAGCACATAGTTGTAGTCAAGCTCGTGCAGCTTGTCGGCGATGGCGGCAAAGCGGCTGTCGTTGCGTATGGGGTCGAGGTCGTGGTCCTCGAGCATGTGGGCGTAATTGTCCCACCCTTTGATGTAGGCGTTGTACAGCGATAGCAGAGCTGCATCGGTCCGGCCGTTGAGCGACTGGTAGCATGCCAGGTCGTAGTAGCAGTCGCCCCACAGGTCATCGTTGTAGCGCACGAGGCTGTCGGGGAGCTGCGTCAGCTCCACCATCATTGCTTCGGCATGGCGCAGGGCTGCGGCATTGTCGTTGCGCGATGCTGCCTCGCGCATGGCCTCCATTTGTGCTTGCACGCCGCTGAAGGGGTTGTCTTCGGGCGTTTGGGCTTTGCTTGTAAAGAATAGTGATGCTAATGCCGCTACTACGGCTATCAAAATTTTTTTCATGATTTTAGTGCGTTTGGTTTATGGGTGATAGTTTGTATTGTTTTCGATTGTTATCACCTATATGACGTGTCGGCAGACCAAAATGTGACACTGCACCGCCGTTTTTTTCGTATTTGTCATATTTTTTGTCAGATCAGACCTCAACAGTGGCGAGCAGCACCGACGCCGTGCCGCTGAGCGTGGCTTTGCCCAAGATGGCGGGTATCAGCGCCGTGGTGCCCTGCGTGAGGCTGACATCAATGCCATCAGAGCTGATGACGACAGTGCCGCGGACACACATCACCACCATAAACGAGTCAAACGTCAGCTCACGGCTCGCATTGTCAAGGCTCAGATGCGACACCGTGAAATAAGGGCATCTCACCAGTATGCCTTCGCCGCTGACATCTTGCTTGCAGTCGCCGGCGCGATAGTCGATGGCGTCTTTGGCAAGGTCGGTATGCAGCTCGCGGGGGTTGCCGTAGGCGTCACGCCGGTCGTAGTCATAGATGCGATAGGTGATATCGCTCGCTTGCTGTATCTCCACTAACAGGTTGCCCGCGCCGATGGCGTGGATACATCCCGGCGGCAGAAAATACACATCGCCCACGCGCGAGCAGTGCTCCACCACCACGTCCATCATAGTGTTGTCAGCCACGCGGCGCTCATAGTCCTCGGGCGTGATGTCGGCGCTCAGGCCGGCATATATTTTTGCTTCGGGCGTTGCTGACACCACATACCACATCTCGGCCTTGCCCATCGAGTCGTGGCGTCGGCGCGCTATCGCCTCATCGGGGTGTACCTGCACTGACAATTTGTCGTGAGCATCGATAATCTTGACCAGCAGGGGGAATGTGGCGCCAAAGCGCTCATACACCGCCGTGCCCAATATCTCCTGCGGGCTATCTTTGAGCAAGTCGGTGAGGGTGCGGCCCCGAAAAGCTCCTCGGGCTACCACTGACTCTTTACCCGGCATGCCTGATAGCTCCCAGCTCTCACCAATATTGCGCAGACGAGTGGCTATGCCTTTGTACTTGGCAATGCCATTGCCGCCCCATATCACAGTCTTGAGATAGGGCTCAAACACGAGCGGTGAGAAGTGTGGTGTTGCCATCGTGTGAGTGTCGTGGCTGCAAAGTTACAAAAAATTTTCATCTCAGCCTCACCATCGCTCCTATTTCTTCATTCTATCCCCCCTCCGCCCCTCACCTCCTCCGAGCCCCGGTGCTGAAGTGCCCTTGCATCATACTTCCTGAGGCTTTTGAAGATTTGACCCGGATTTCTTGTATATATGTAATTTATTAGTTACCTTTGCAGCATGAAAGTCAGAGAGGTCATAACCTACAAACACTATTTTGAGGATTTCTTCAAGGAGCAAACTCGGAAGGTGCAAGACAAGATCATCAGATTCTTGATATACTTGAGCAGGTTGAACGAGTGCCTTCAACCTATTTGAAATATATTGAAGGTACAAACGGATTATTTGAGGTTCGTGTTCAATTGGGTAGTAACATCTTCAGAATATTCTGTTGCTTCGATAGTAACAAATTGGTGGTGCTTTTCAGCGGCTTTCAAAAGAAAACGCAGAAAACACCGCCGGCTGAGATTGATCGTGCTATAAAAATTATGACTGATTACTATAACGATAAATACAGAAACAATGGATAATATACAAACACTTGACCAATTAAAAAATAAATACTACGGAGAAGTTGGCACGCCCGAACGCAATCGCTTGGAGAACGAGCTTGAAGCTCTACGTATCGGTTTCAAAATCAGGGAGGCGCGCCAGAGCCTCAATCTTACACAAGAGCAGCTGGCCGAACGCGTGAATAAAAAACGCCCTTTTATTTCCAAAATAGAAAATGACGGCGAAAACATCACACTTCGCACTCTATTTGACATCGTGGAACGCGGCTTGGGAGGGCGCCTCATTATCAACTTAGAGCTTTAATGTTACTCCAAGGCAATCGCAATCGGGCTCTTATTCTAATGTGTGGGCGATCGTTTTGTGATGTCACACATAATAAATGAGAATGCCGGGGAGAAAACCTCCTCGGCATTCGTAATATAGAAGCCTGATTATGATTGCGGATGATTACTTAATCTCGGCAAGGGAAGGGTCGAGAATTTCGAGCATCTTGATGGCTGACACCGGGATGCGAGTGCCGGGGCCGAAGATTGCCGAGACGCCGGCTTTGTACAGGAAGTCATAGTCTTGAGCGGGAATGACACCGCCGGCGATGACCATGATGTCGTCGCGGCCGAGCTTCTTAAGCTCTTCGATGACTTGGGGCACGAGGGTCTTGTGACCTGCTGCCAATGACGACACGCCCAAGATGTGCACATCGTTCTCCACAGCTTGGCGAGCTGCCTCGGCCGGCGTCTGGAAGAGCGGGCCCATATCTACGTCGAAGCCGCAGTCGGCATAGCCGGTAGCTACGACTTTAGCGCCGCGGTCGTGCCCGTCTTGACCCATCTTGGCTATCATGATGCGAGGCTGACGGCCTTCGCGCTTGGCAAATTCTTCGCATAGGCGCTGGGCGCGGGCGAAGTCGGGATCGTTTTTGGTTTCTGCTGAATACACGCCTGAAATGGTTCGGATTACTGCTTTGTAACGGCCCACGATTTTCTCGCAGGCATCAGATATTTCGCCGAGTGTGGCGCGATGGCCTGCAGCCTTCACGGCGAGGTCCAGGAGGTTGCCCTCGTGGGTGCGCACACATTCGGTGATGGCGTCGAGGTCGGCTTTGACTTGAGCCTCGTCGCGGTGAGCCTTGACATCGTTGAGGCGCTCGATTTGCTCTTTGCGCACCTCGGTGTTGTCAATTTCGAGGATATCGATCGGGTCTTCATGGTCGAGGCGATACTTGTTGATGCCTACGATTGTCTGGCGTCCCGAGTCAATGCGTGCTTGGGTGCGTGCGGCTGCCTCCTCGATGCGGAGCTTCGGCAGGCCGGTCTCGATAGCTTTGGCCATACCGCCCAGCTTCTCGATTTCCTGTATGTGCTGCCATGCGCGGTGGGCTATCTCGTTGGTGAGTGCCTCAATGTAGTATGAGCCGCCCCAGGGGTCAATCTGCTTGGTGACCATGGTCTCCTCTTGGATGTAGATCTGGGTGTTGCGCGCGATGCGTGCCGAGAAGTCGGTAGGCAGGGCGATAGCCTCGTCGAGGGCGTTGGTGTGCAGCGACTGGGTGTGGCCCAGAGCGGCGCCCATAGCTTCGATACAGGTGCGGCCCACGTTGTTGAACGGGTCTTGCTCCGTCAGCGACCAGCCTGAAGTCTGCGAGTGGGTGCGCAGCGCCAGCGATTTGGGGTTCTTCGGATTGAATTGCTTTACAATCTTTGCCCACAGCATGCGAGCGGCGCGCATCTTGGCCACCTCCATAAAGTAGTTCATGCCGATAGCCCAGAAGAACGAGAGGCGCGGCGCAAAGGCATCGATGTCCATGCCGGCGTTGACACCGGCGCGGAGGTATTCCAGACCGTCGGCCAGAGTGTAGGCCAGCTCGATGTCGCAGGTGGCGCCGGCTTCCTGCATGTGATAGCCCGAAATCGATATTGAGTTGAATTTGGGCATGTTCTGTGAGGTGTACTCAAAGATGTCGGCGATGATACGCATCGAGAATTCAGGCGGGTAGATGTAGGTGTTACGCACCATGAATTCCTTGAGGATATCGTTCTGGATAGTGCCGGCCATCTCTTCGAGCTTGGCGCCTTGCTCAAGGCCTGCGTTGATGTAGAAGGCGAGCACCGGCAGCACTGCGCCATTCATGGTCATTGACACAGACATCTTGTTGAGGGGTATGCCATCAAAGAGCACCTTCATGTCTTCGAGCGAGCAGATTGACACGCCGGCTTTGCCCACGTCGCCCACCACACGAGGATGGTCGGCATCGTAGCCGCGGTGTGTAGCAAGGTCAAAGGCCACGGAGAGGCCTTTCTGTCCGGCGGCGAGGTTGCGGCGGTAGAATGCGTTAGACTCGGCGGCCGTAGAGAAGCCTGCATACTGGCGGATTGTCCACGGGCGCAGGGGATACATGGCGCTGTACGGGCCACGCAGAAACGGCGGTATGCCGGATACGTAGTTGAGATGTTCGAGACCTTCGAGGTCGTCTTTGGTATAGACGCTCTTTACGGGGATAAGCTCCGGAGTGAGCCAATCTTCAGAGGCAGCTACGGCAGCGCGTGGTGCGGTGAAAGCGTCTGAGGTAATATCGATGGTTTTAAAATCGGGTTTCATAACTTTGCTGTAGCTTATTTAAGAAGTTTGGCATTGAACGCTTTAAGGGTGTCGAGCACATTGCAGCGAACGTGTACAAATTCGGTGATGCCGGCGGCGCGCAAGTCGTCAGAGCAGGCAGGTGCTCCGGCTACGACAAATTCGGCGCGGCCATCGAGATATTTGAATGCTTTGGGGGCAAGCTCGGCATACTCGTCATCTGACGAGCACAGCACCACGATGTCGGCCTTCTTGGCCAGAGCGGCATCGATGCCCTCCTCCACGGTGTTGAAGCCGAGGTTGTCTATGATCTCATATCCGGCGCAGCCGAAGAAGTTGGTCGAGAACTGTGCGCGTGCCAGGCGCATTGCCAGGTTGCCGATGGTGAGCATAAACACCTTCGGGCGATTGGCGGCAGCCTCAGTGGCGAGGCGCAGCTCCTCAAAGTCGGTAGCTGCACGGCGGCCGCACAGCGCTACGCCGTCGGGGGCCTCACAGCTATTGCCACCGCAGCAGCACTTATGCTCCGTAGCCTCAATCTTACCGGCTGCCATCTCGTTGATGTTGGGATATTGGTTAGTGCCAAGAAGGATCTCTTTGCGGCGAGCCACATCAGTGTGGCGCTTTTGGCACGAGGCGTTGACCTGTGTCTGCACATCGCCATTGGCCACGAGTGCAAAGAAGCCGCCCTTGTCATCTACGTCGAGGAACAGCTTCCACGCCTCGGCTGCGATTGACGCAGTGAGCGTCTCCACATAGTATGAGCCACCGGCCGGGTCGATCACCTTGTCAAGGTGGCTCTCCTCTTTAAGCAGGAACTGCTGGTTGCGGGCGATGCGCTCTGAGAACTCATCAGGAGTCTTGTAGGCCACGTCAAACGGGGTCACCGTCAGCGAGTCAACGCCGGCCACAGCTGCCGAGAACGCCTCGGTCTGCGAGCGCAGCAAGTTGACATGTGCATCGTAGATAGTCTGGTTGAAACGCGATGTGGAGGCGTGCACCTTCTGCTTGGCTGAGCACTCACACTTGGGCTGATATTGCTCCACGATCTGCGCCCACAGCATACGCCCGGCGCGGAACTTGGCGATCTCCATAAAGAAGTTCGACGAGATGCCCATGTTAAATTTCACGCGGCGAGCCACGGTGTCTATATCGAGGCCCGCATCGGTGAGCACCGTGAGCCACTGCGCGCCCCATGCCAGGGCGTAGCCCAGCTCCTGGAAGATGTAAGCGCCACTATCGCTGAGCACCACCGAGTCAACGGCGAGTATTCTCAGCGACGGCACTTCTGCTACCATCGCCAACAGCTCCTTTGCTTCAGCCACGATAGCGGCGATGTCAATAGCGGCGCCCTTGCGCAGCGCGCGCTTCAGCGGGTTGTAGTCAATTGAGCCCTTGAACGTCTCGGCGCAGCCGTGAGCCTTGAGGTAATCTACCAGCGCGCCGGTCAGCTCTTTGACCTTGCTCAGGCAGCAGGTAAAGTTGACCTCCACCTTGGCCAAGTCTATGCCGGCGAGGAGGGCCTCCAGCGTTGCCACTGACGGCTCCTTCACTTTGAAGCCCAGCGATGTGACGCCCTTGGTGAGCACGTCTAATGCCACGCGATTTGCTTCGGCGGCATCGGTGGCCTCTATCTCCTGGCGCGTCAGCCAATCGTTGTCGGTGCGTGTGCCGCGCACAAATGGATACTGACCGGGCACGGTGTCCAGTGTCTTGAACCCGGCGATGTCCTCGGCGCGATAGATGGGCTGCACATTGAAGCCCTCATTGGTGCGCCAAACCAATTTCTTGTCAAAGTCAGCGCCCTTGAGGTCTGCTTCTACCTTGGCGCGCCATTCTTCATAGCTTACGCCCGGAAATTGGTCAAATAGTTTTTCATTCTTTTCTGCCATAACTGTTTTTGCTGCCCTTCGTTGGGGGCAACGTAGGTTGGGTGGTTATTGATGTGTTTATTATTGTTTTATGTTTGGTTGGTATTTAAGGTTGTACGTCTCATTAGACATCACAAAGTTAATAAAGTTTCCGCTAATGCCCAAGTATTTTCATCGCAAAATGTCATTTCACCCCACGAATATCATTATTGAGGCCATGGTGACAATACTTTTGTCCATTATATTGCCACGGGGTTTGGTGAGTGCTAAAAATGGCTATGGGCGGCACTCCGGCTGTGCTGCCGGGTGTCGCCCATGGCGTGTATGGGGGGGATATATGTGCGTTGCGGCTTAGCGGCGACGCTTGGCTTGCTCTTTGGCTTGGGCGCGCATTGCGGCTTGCTGCTGCTTTTGTGCTGCCTCCAGGCGAGCCATAAAGCCTGATTTCTTGCGCGGCTTCTTGGCGTTCTCGGCCATTTCGGCGCGCACTTTCTTCTCATTAATCACGCGCCGGAATATCCACGTCTGCACTATGGTGATGAGCAGCGACAGGAAGTAGTAGTAGCTCAGACCCGATGCGTAGTCGTTGAACCACAGCAGGAACATCACCGGCATCAGGTACATAAGCCATTTCATGCCCGGCATTGACTGCCCGCCGGGCTGGTTCTGCATATTGATGCGTGTGTAGATGATGTTGACCACCGTCATCATCAAGCAGAAGAGGCTCACATGGTTGCCATAGAAGGGTATGGTGAACGGCAGCTGCAGTATCACATCGGGGGCTGACAGGTCGGCCGCCCACAAGAAGCTCTGCCCTCTAAGCTCGATGGCTGATGGGAAGAACCAGAACATGGCCACCAGCACCGGCATCTGCAGCAGCATCGGCAAGCAGCCTGAGAAGGGGCTGGCTCCGGCCCTGCTGTATAGCGCCATCGTCTCTTGCTGGCGCTTGAGTGCGTTTTCGCTGCCGGGGTATTTCTCATTGATAGCTTTTATCTCCGGCGAGAGCACTCGCATGCGCGCTTGCGACTTGAAGCTCTTGTAGGTGAACGGGAAGATAATCAGCTTGATAAATAGGGTCAGCAGCAAGATGATGACGCCATAGTTGCTGATATATTCGCCCAAGAAGGAGAATACGGGGATGATTATCAGGGTGCTTATCCATCTGAAGAGGCTCCAGCCCAGCGGTATCAGCTCGGTCAGCTCGAGGTCGTCGCCGTCGGTGGTGAGGCTGTCGCTGAGGTCGCCGAGGATATTGTAGTCGTTCGGGCCAAAGTAGAGGTCAAAAGCCGGAGTGCCGCCATCGGCTACTGTGTAGGGCACGGTGGCACTCATGGTCACATCCTTGAGATAATGTTCGCCATCGAGCTTGACTGACGCCAGACTCGCACCGGCAAAGGTGCCGCGCGCGATCACTATCGACGAGAAGAATTGGCTCTTGAAGGCTACCCACTTCACGCGTTCGTTAAGCTCTTTAGCATCATCGGCGTTGGCGCTGAGGTCATCGGGGCTGTCGCCGGCATATTTGTAATAGATGGCTGAGTTGCGCTCCTCAAAGGTGCGGCCACGCTCGTTGCGCGCTAATTTCTGATGCCAATTAAATGTCATTGACGATGTGCTTGCCGGCAGCACCTTGTCCATGCCCTGCTGCACTATCTCCATGCTCAGCACATAGCTGTCAGGGTGCAGCGTGTAGCGTATGCCCCACATTGAGCTGTCGCCTAAGCGCAGGCCCATGACTACTGCGCTGTCGCCCTCGGCGACAGGTGTGAAGTTAAACTCGCGAGTGTCGAGGCGCTGGTCGGCCGTGGTAAATGTGAAGCTATATATGTCATCGGCTCCGTTGAACAGCTTCACCGTCGAGGCCGGTGTGGTCAGCTCGGTGTTGTAGCCCTTCAGCTCGGCTTGGCTCACGCGACCGCCGCGAGTGTCAAGCGTGATTTTCACTAATTCGTTTTCGAGCACCACTTGCTTGTTGTCGCCGGCAAGATGGCGTGCAAAGCTGCGATATTTGCCATTGTCGTTGATGACTTTCTTGACTGATGCTACGGCTTGTGCGCGCTGCTCGGGGGTGATGCTGTCGATGGGCGCGTTGGCCAGCAGCTTGGTCACATCGATGGCGGTGGTGCCTGCCTTGACCGTACCTCTTACGCTGTTGCTGTCGGCGCGAAGGCTAAGATTGCTGTCTTCGAGTAAGGCGAAGCCATCGTTGGTGGCTACGCCCATGGCCTGTACGGCCTCAGCCAGCGCGCGTGTGTCGCCGGCTGACAGGGTGTCGGCCGCAGCTGACGCAATGACGTCACCGGCACCGTTGGATGATTGCTCGCTCTGAGCCGGACTCGTGGCTGTCTCTGACGGCCGGTTGCAGTACATAAAGCCAAACAGCACTGCCGCCATGAGCAGAAAGCCCGTGAGAGTGTTTTTGTCCATTATTCTTTCTTAGATGTGTGTGATTGTGATATTTTTCTTCGTTGTTGTCGTTGTCGTGCCATTTTGCTGCGCTGCCCCGCATCATTTCTCGCGTTCGGCCTTATAGGCGATGGCGGCGCGGATAAAGCTCAGGAATAAGGGGTGGGGCGACAGCACGGTGCTCGAGTATTCGGGGTGATACTGTGTGCCTATGTACCAGCGCTTGTCGGGCATCTCCACCACCTCCACTAAGTGAGTAGAGGGGTTCTCGCCCACACACTTCATACCCGCAGCCTCAAAGCGGTTGCGGTAGTCGTTGTTAAACTCAAAGCGATGGCGGTGACGCTCCTTGATATCAGTCTTGCCGTATGCCTCAGCCACGCGAGAGCCGCTGATGAGTCGGCAGTCGTATGCGCCCAGACGCATCGTGCCGCCCATATTAGAGATGCTCTTTTGCTCCTCCATCAGGTCGATGACATTGTAGGGGGTGGCGTGGTCCATCTCGGTGGAGTTAGCGCCCTCGAGCCCCAGCACATTGCGCGCAAATTCAATCACCATACACTGCATACCCAGGCAGATGCCAAACGTGGGTATATCGTGCTCGCGGCAATACTGCAGCGCCACAAATTTGCCGTCGATGCCGCGCTGCCCGAAGCCCGGCGCTATGATCACACCGTCCATGCCTCC
The DNA here is from genome assembly GCA_051871765.1 of Muribaculaceae bacterium. Taxonomy (GTDB): domain Bacteria; phylum Bacteroidota; class Bacteroidia; order Bacteroidales; family Muribaculaceae; genus CAG-873. The sequence continues at coordinate 1,203 of JBJEDF010000059.1, read as the reverse complement.
AAGCTTCTCGGCCACATCGGCTGTGGTGAGGCGCTCTGAGTGGATATACACCAGCCGCAGCTTATGGTCATTGTAGGTGGCGGCCTGGAAGAGCGACTCGTTGATTGACTTGTAAGCGTCTTGAAGCTCTACGTATTTGCCCACGAGGCCTATCGTCACCGTCTCTGTGGCGGCGTCCATCTTTGACAGGAAGGCCATCCACGGGTCCATGTGTGGCTCACACTCGATGGGCACACACATCTTGCGCAGCACTATCTCATCGAGGTGCTGCTCGTGCATCTTGATGGGCACTTTGTAGATCGAGTTTACATCTATTGATTGGATTACGGCCTCCGGCGATACGTTGCAGAATAGGGCTATCTTCCTGCGCATCTCCGGCGTGATATCCTTCTCGGTGCGCAGCACCAGCACATCAGGCTGGATACCTACCTCCTGCAGCTGCTTCACTGAGTGCTGCGTAGGCTTGGTCTTCAGCTCTTTGGCCGCGGCGATGTAAGGCACATACGTCAGGTGTATGCACAGCGCGTTGCTTCCGAGCTCCCACCGCAGCTGGCGCACACTCTCCAAGTAAGGCAGCGACTCTATGTCGCCTACCGTGCCGCCGATCTCCGTGATGACAAAGTCAAAGTTGCCCGTGTTGCCCAGATACTTCACATTGCGCTTTATCTCGTCAGTGATGTGAGGCACGATTTGCACCGTCTTGCCCAGATAGTCGCCACGACGCTCTTTGTCTATGACGCTTTGATAGATGCGCCCCGTCGTCACATTGTTGGCGCGGGTCGTGGGCACATTAGTGAAACGCTCATAGTGCCCCAAGTCGAGGTCTGCCTCATGACCATCAACAGTGACATAGCACTCGCCATGCTCATACGGATTGAGGGTGCCCGGGTCAATGTTGATATACGGGTCAAACTTCTGGATCGTCACGCGATAGCCTCGGGCTTTTAGCAGACAAGCCAGCGACGATGATATAATGCCCTTACCCAATGAGGACACAACGCCGCCGGTGACAAAGATGTATTTCGTTTCCACGCTGTGAGTGATTATTGTGTTAGTGACGCGCCTTTATCTTTGGCTTTATCGTCATAACGTATGTTAACTTGTTTTCTATCAGATGTTTACAAATAATAATTATGCGCAAAGCAACACCGCCGCCGCTTTGACACTGCAAAGGTACATAAAAAAAAGATTTTTTTACGCCCG
>JBJEDF010000058.1:16181-31881 GCA_051871765.1 Muribaculaceae bacterium | reverse complement strand
GCCCAGCTCGAGGCCCTCGGCATCCCTATTACGTAATCCTGCTGCTGAATTATGGATTAAAATAGTTTGTTATGACAGTATATATGTTGTAAAGCATAATGCTGTCAGCTTGCGGGGCTGTGAAGACGTGGGTCAAGGGCGGCGATGAGCGCCGGCATCTCAGGACAATTCGTAACCATCCGAACGGCCTATTTCGGATGGTTACGCATCAGCGACGCACAATGGCTTCGGTCTTATGCCGATGTGTCGGGCCAAGGGGTGATGGCTGAGCTTGGCGATGGCTCCAAGGTGGATATCGAGGCGAGCGATGATGTGACGGGATACTATGTGATAGACAATTTTGTGGTGTATCTGTCGCGCGATTGGCGCATCAGGATAGATGATGAGGTGGTGGAGTACCATCGTAATGGGTCTTTTCATCGCGTCGGTGATGCCAAAGGCGGTGCTGCAACGCGGCGCCTCGTGGCCGACTTGGTGCAAGATACGAAGCCGCTGCATATCACTCTTGCGGAGCTTGACGAAGGCGGTTTTACGGCCACCTTCAGCGGCGGCGATGGCGACTTCCCGCTTGTCAAGTCAAAGGCGCATCGTGTGAAATTTCTCCAAGAAAATCCCTACACATCAGGGTATTTTACTAACCCGGACTGACGCCTGAGTGGCATCTGCTGCCGCCGGAAAGGGTCACCGGTCAGTATGTCTTTAGCGGCGGATAGAAGGCATCGTCAATGTGCTCCACGCGGTAGTCGTCGGGTGTGCCGGTGATGGCGAATATGTCAAACTGAATTTCCGGCTCGACAGACAATGACTGGATGTAGAGGTTGGCTGCGGCTATCATCTTGAGCATCTTTCGGCGGTCTATGGCGTCGATAGGGTCGTCGTCGATATTGCTGCGCGTCTTCACTTCGGCAAAGATGATACGGTTGCCCTTGCCGGCGATGATATCAATCTCGTGGCGCATAGTGCTCCAATTGCGCTCAATGATGCTGTAGCCTTGCTTGATAAGCTCTTCGCAGGCAATGTCTTCGCCCCAGTGTCCGGTGTCGTTGTGCTTAGCCATGATAGTGTGTCAGTTGAGAGCTTGATATATTTGTGAGAAGAGCTTTGGCCTAATGTTAAGGCGCGAGAAAGCGGCATTGTCGCGCGTGGGATTGACGCGGTTTGTGAGGAACACGAATATCAGCTGATGCTTGGGGTCAACCCAAAACACGGTGCCCGTAAATCCCAGGTGGCCGAAGACCTCGGGGCCGGCCTCCTCACATGTGGGCGAATTGTCGGGATTGGAGGTGTCGGGCTTGTCAAAGCCCAGTCCACGGCGGCAAGTGGGGCTCTTGCTTGTGGTGAAGAGGTGCACTGTGGCCGGTGTCAGTATCCTTGCATCGCCGTATGTGCCGCCATTGAGCCACATTTGGCATATCTTGGCAATGTCATCGGCGGTGGAGAACACGCCGGCGTTGCCGGATATACCGCCCAGGAAAGCGGCCATTTCATCGTGAACATATCCGTGGACCAGTTGGCGACGCAGATATGTGTCGCGCTCGGTGGGCGCAATAGTGGCTGCTTTGTGGTGATGAGATAGCGGAGTATAGCAGGTGTTGTAAGCGCCTAATGGCGCCCATACGCTGTCGGTGACAAACTTGTCGTGGCGGCTGCCGGTGAGCCTTTGTTCGAGGTCCATCAGCAGGGCGAAATTGAGACATGAATAAGTGTAGCTTTTCGTGGCCCTTAGCGGTATGTTGTAGATGCGGCTCATGATGGTGTCAAAGGCGGCCTGCCCCACGTATATGCCACGCGCCGCTGCCAAGGGTGTAGCCGCCGATGCCGCTGCGGCGGTGATGTCGCGGCGCAGCTTGCCGCCGGAGTGTCCGTAGGCTCCGCGCTGTATCTTGATGGTGTGAGTGGCGTCTTTACGGGTGGTGATTAGCTTGCCTTGATAAGAGGCGGTGTCAATCATTGTTTCAAACATATTCAGCGCGGCTGGTATTCCGGACTCGTGATAGAGTAATTGCTTCACGGTGATGTCGCTCTTGTCGGTGTCGCGCAATCCGGGAATGTATTTTGATGCGGGCTTGTCAATGTCGATAAGGCCCATATCGTAGGTCTTCATGATGCCGGGCAGAGTGCCCACGGCTTTAGATACCGAAGCCAGGTCATAGAGCGTGGCCGGGGTGACGGCGCCGCCACCGGCAGTAGTTTTGCCAAAGCAACGGTCATACACAATGTTGCCATTTCGAGCTACGAGCACCTGGCACCCGGGGAATGCGCCTGTGCGCAGCCCTACATTTACCAGCGAGTCGATGCTGTCAGCGAGAGATGGGCGCATGCCTTCGGCGATAAGCGACGACCTGCCGAGGCGAGTCTTGCGCAAGGTGATGCCGGCGCCGAGCGGAGCCACTCCCGGCAAATCGACAGGTAGCTTGCCGTTGACATAGATGCCACCGAAGAGCCCCATAGCGGCGGCCTCGCGGGTGTAAGGCGTGTCGTCATAGGCTATCATCAGCGCCGATGCCTTAGTTATGGCATCGCTGAATTTGCTCATCTTGTAGGGGTTAATCATAAACACGCATATCAGATTGCGGCAGTCTTTGAGCTGGTCGAGCGCTGCGCGCGCGGTGGCGTCATCGTCATAAACGGCGGCAATCACCGCATCGTGCTTTTTTATTGCCGAGAGAGTAGCGGCGCCTAAGCTGCCGCCATTGTTGGCGTAAGCATCGCATGCTGCATATCGCCTGCACGTGGCGGTGAAGTCATTGTCGGAAGCCGATCCGATGTTGACCACGGCGATGTCGCGCCCGGCGAGGTTGCCGATGGGCAGCAGTGCGTTGTCGTTGCGTAGCACGGTGATAGAGGCGCATGCCAGGTCGCGGTTTACGCGGTCGGCCTGAGGTGAGTTGATGTCGCTCCGAAGTGTCTTGATGCTAATGGGCGCGGGACGTCGGCTCAGGCCTAAGGCATATTTATAAGTGAGCACTCGCTTGCAGTGCTCCTCGATTTCAGCTTTTGAGATGCGGCCATCCTTCACGGCAGCGAGAATGGCGTCAATGTCGCGCTCGGGGTGATGTGAAGACTCGAGCACATCAGCACCGGCCATCAGCGCCGCCACGGCGTTGTTGCGCCCGGGGGCCACGGCTCCGCGCATCTCTAAGGCATCGGTATGAATGAGGCCCGTGAATTTAAGCTCGCGTCGCAGCAGATCGGTGGTGATGGCGCGCGAGAGCGATGCCGGAGTGTTGCTCTTGTCGAGCGCGGGCACTGCGATGTGCCCTACCATTACGCCGGAGCATCCGGCCTTGATAAAGTCGGCAAATGGCTTGAGGTCAGTGGTGTCGAGACGCGCGCGGTCGTGCGATACCACGGTGAAGGCTTTATGGGTGTCGGTGTCGGTGTCGCCATGTCCGGGGAAGTGCTTGGCCACGGCTTGCACCCCGCCATCTTCGAGGCCGCGAGAATAAGCTACACCGAGGGCGCTGACGCGGCGGGGGTCTTCGCCGAACGAGCGATATCCGATGACGGGATTGCGCGGATTGGAGTTGACATCCATCACGGGGGCATAATTCACGTGAATACCCAGCAGGCGGCACTCGCGCGCCATTTCGCGGCCGTAGTTGTACAATAGCTTGGGGTCTTGTATGGCGCCGAGGCCCATATTCTTGGGGTATTGCGGCGTGCCTTTAATGCGCATAGACAGGCCCCATTCGCCGTCGAAAGTGAGCATCACGGGTACTCGTGCTATAGATTGAGCATAGTTGGTAAGCTCGGCATATTCTTCGAGCGAGGCGTGGTCATAAAGAAGCCCACCCATGCCGCTGACGCCAATGTATTGCTTGACTTCGGCTTTAGCCTGCGCTAAATTGCGAGGTCTCACCTTGGGGAACATCAGCTGGGCCACGCGTTGGCGCTCGCTCAGGGTGTTATATACCGAGTCAACCCATCTGCGACATTGCTCGCTGTCAATGCGCCGGAGCAGGGTGACGGGTTCAGCGGCGCTGCCGATGTTGCAGCCGATAATAGTAGCTATTATTATAGATAATATGTGTCGAGGCATAGTGAGTGTGTATAATATTATTGTGCTACAAAGCGAGCCTCATCAGATGGCGCTATCTCGATGCCACGCTCGTAGCACTGCTTTACATAGTCGATCAGGTGGAAATAAAGGCGCCGGGTGGCCATGGCCACGGTGTTGTGGCATGCCAATGAGGGCATATAGTCGCCTCCGTTGGCGAGGTAGTCAATCGTGGCTACGCGATAAGTGCTGTCGGGATTGAGCGGCCGGCCGTTGATGGTGATTTCGATAGGCTCGCCGGTGGCGCTGTCGTATCGCACCGACACGTTGCGGCTAACGCCATTTCCGCCGATAGAGCACATTTGCTTGATGGCGGGCACCAGGTCGCTGCCTTTGATGTCGATAACAGTGGGGAAGTTGTTGAATGGCATGAGCATTATCAATCGGCCCTCGGTAAGGTCGCCTTTCGGGAGGCTGCATCGCAATCCGCCCTTGTTGATGATAGCAAAGTCGATATCGGCAGCCAATGATGCTCCGCAGTCATACATAAAGTCGGCGGCAAAATTGAGCAGCGCGGTGCTCTCCTTGGGCAAGTCGCAGGCGCTGACGCCCACCTTGCATTTATACAGCAGCGAATCCACGCCGGCGCGGTATGGTGCTATCATAGCGTCGCAATCTTTATCAATGCGCGCGTCGAGGCGGCTGTCAATCTTGTGCACGCGATATGTTTTTGACATATCGGTCAGGTCGATGTCAATCTCGCCTATTGCGGTGCCGCTGCTTTTGACCTGAGTCACCAGCACTGGCGCGCCCTTGCTATTTGTGACCCATGGGTGAGGTGCGCTGTCGTCAGCGGCGTCAGGGAGTATCATGGTGTGAGAGTGCCCGCCGATGATGATGTCGATGTCGGAGCTGAGCTTTGCCAATGTTAAGTCGCAGGCGCCGTTTTCGTCATAGCCAATGTGAGTGATAGCGACGACGGCATCCACGCGGCATTTGTCTTTGAGCCAATGCGCGGCTACGTTGGCGCTCTTGATGGCGTCTTCGTAAATCACGCCCGGGCATGTGTGAGGGGCTATTAGCCCTTCGGGGTCCACATTGATGCCTATAAATCCGATGCGGCGATTGCCATACTGACGTATCTCATAGCTCTTGAACAGCCCTTTGAGCGGGGTGAAACGCAGGTCGTAGTTGGTGCACAGGCGCGTAGCCGTGCTCTCACTGATGAATGAAGCGAGCGAGTCAATGCCGTTGTCAAACTCATGGTTTCCGATGATGCGTATATCGTAGCCCAGGGCGTTCATCAGCTTCTGCTCCAGGTGGCCGTTGTAAAGGTTGAAGTATAGAGTGCCTTGCACGGCATCGCCGGCATCTATTAGCAGCACATCGGGCGCGCAGGCTCTGATGCTGTCAATGATAACTTTGCGGCGCAGGATGCCTCCCAGATCTGAGTCGGGCGTAGGGTCGATGGCTGAGTGGGTGTCGTTGGTGTGGAGTATCACCAAGCGTTGTGGCGTTGCGGCGTAGGTCATCACCAGCGCCGTCAAGGCCGCTATGACGCATAGTATTCTATTTTTGTTCATTTCTTGGGTTATGTGAAGATAAAGACTTGAAAATATTTATGGCTATGGCAACCATCTCCGGAGAAAATATCAGGTGATGGCTGCCATAGTGTGTTGCTATCGTGTCAGAGCAGCTCCACGCCGATGCCGGGGCGGTCGGGAATAGTGACCTTGCCATCAACGATTTTGATGCCGTCAAAACGGTCGTTGGCGATGAGCAGGTTGCCATCGAGGTCGGCCCAATCAACCATGGGCGACAGCTGCGCGGCAGCTGTTACGGCGCACGATGTCTCGGTCATGCATCCCAGCATGATTTTCATGCCCAATGAGCGGGCGAGCACTGCCATTTGATAAGCCTCGTGCATGCCGGTGGATTTCATCAGTTTGATGTTGATGCCATCGTAAGCACCGGCAGCGCGCTTGACGTCGGGGAGGCGCTGCAGAAACTCGTCGGCAATGATGGGTAGCGGCGAGCGTTCGCGCAGCCATGCTGTCTCATCAATCATCTCTTTGGGCATTGGTTGCTCCACAAAGAGGCAGTTGCGCTCGGCGAGCCAGTGACACATCTCGAGAGCTTGCTCTTTGTCGCTCCACCCTTGGTTTACATCTACGCAGATGGCGGTGTCGGTGCGGCTGCGTATGGCGTTGACCAGCTCCTTGTCGTGGTCGAGGCCCATTTTGATTTTAATCACTTTGAAAGGCGCTGTCTCATCGATCTTGGCCTTCATCTCGGCGGGGTCGGCATCATAGCTTATGGTGAAAGAGGTGTTGGGGCATTTTTGCGGGTTCAGCCCCCAGATCTTATACCATGGCTGACCCATTATTTTGCCTAAGAGGTCGTGGAGGGCAATATCCACCGATGCCTTAGCGGCGCGGTTGTTTGGCGCCACGGTCTCCAGATAGGCCATAATGTCTTCGATGCGGAAGGGGTCGCTGAATTGGCTCAGATCGAGTTTTGAGAGGAACGATGTCACCGAGTCAACCGACTCGCCCAGATAAGGAGGCATCGAGGCTTCGCCATATCCAATGATGCCATCGTATTCGATTTGCACTTGCACGTCGGGCGTAGTGGTGCGCTGATATTTGGCGAGGTTGAAGGCGTGGCGCAGCTTCAGCTCGTAGGGCGCAAAGCTGAGGTTGAGCCGGCCGCTGCGCCCCGTGGTCTTGGTGGGGCTGCCAAAAGCGGAAAAAGATATTGGCGAGGCGGCGATAGCAGCGCCCAGCGCCGTGGTCTTGAGAAAATTGCGGCGATTCATGGTGGTGAATGAGTGGGTTAGGGGGTAATTGTTGTTGTTGTTATGATAATGTGTCATTAAAAATACCATGGGTGGTTGCGCACCTGTGTGATGCCGTCGGAGCCCTCGTAGCCGTGGATGCGCACGGCGTGGAGAAAGGGCGTGGTGAGATATGCCGGCGATGCCGGATCCACGCTGTTGCGCTTTACGCGCCCTGACGAGTGGACATAGTTGCCATCGGCGTCATAAATGGCCACGTGGGTCACCTTGCCGGTGTCGGCATTGCCGAAGAACAGCAAGTCACCGGCTTGGCAGCTACGCCAGTCGGCGGCTTCGATGCGGCGGCCGGTGCGCGCCTGCTGCGAGGCATCGCGTTTGAGAATGATGGCGCACGATAGATAGCTCACCTTGCTCAGGCCGGAGCAGTCGAGCGATTTGGTGGAGGTGCCGCCCCAGAGGTAAGGCTGCCCTTCCATCGAATACGCCATATCTAAAATCTTCTCGGCGTTGAAGTCTTGCGCCGCCCAGATGCGTATTGGTGTCACGGCCGAGGCGTCAACCCAGCCCGTGCGGCCGTCGGGGAGGGCTACCTCCACGCGCACGCCTTCGGCGCGGCCTGTGGCTGTGATGATGCAAGCGTTCACGAGGTCAGTGACCACGTCTTTGAAGCCGTAGGCGTGGGGGCTGTTGTAAGCCCTTACCTGATACACAGCGGTGACCACCAGCCTATTGTCGTCGGCGCGCCACTGCGCCATCTCGGCGTCGGTGCGAGTCACCAGCGATGGTGCTGTCATCCATCCCTGATATCCTTCGGGTGTCTCTACCTTGTACCACTCGCCCCGCTGCTCGAGCACTTGCATAGGGGAGCCCATGACGGCTTGCGATGACAGCTCGGCGGCGTGAGCCGGCTCGGTGCGTATGCAAGCCACGGAGATGCGAGGCGTGGCCCAATCGGTGGCGTGTGTGGGCTGTGCGGGGGAGAGCATTGCTGCAATAGCAGCGGCATAAATGCAGATGTATCCTTTGAGTGTCATTTCTTTATAGTGATAGGGTGTATGTCGATAATTTCAAGTTCTTGGTCCCAGTAAGTGTAAAACACATTGCCACGCGAGCACTCCACCTCGCCCATCTGGGCATCTACGGTCTCGCTGCGCACATATTTCTTGGGCGGATAGAATTGGCCGCAAACGCCTTTGTTTGTGGCGAGGCGGTGGGCATCCATACCGGTGGAGTAGAAGTTGGCGGCAGCCGAGTCGTCGGCCGGAGTGAAGCGGCCGAACGATACATCCACGGGCACCCAACCTACGCCTTCAAAATACACTTCGGCCCAATCGTGGAGGTTCTTGTCGCCGGGGTGAAGCATCCACCCGCTCTCCCATCGTGCCGGCACTCCCAAGCTGCGCATCAGCGAGATGTAGAGCAGCGATACTTGTCCGCAGTCGCCGTGGCCCTCATCAATCACATATTGAGGTATGCAGGGTATGGTGCTGTATTCGCGCGCGCCGGCCCAGGGATAGCGGCGCACGATGTAGTCAAAGACCATTTCGCTCTGCTTGAAGGCATTGGTCTCAGAGCCTACGATGGCATGAGCCAGCGAGTCGAGACACACGATGTGCGGAGCTTCAAAGGCGGTGTAGCGCTTGTAGAGGGCGCTCTCGGTGTCGTAAGGCAGCATATCGCGGAGTATGCGTTGCGGGGCGAAATATTCGCCATGGTTGACGAGGCTGGCGATGTACTCAAAGTGAGCGGTGTCGCCCGGTGCCGGTGCCGGTGCTTCAAAGTAGGCGGAGCGGTGCACGCTCTGGCCGGCGGCGCTGATGAGCTTGAGCGACGGTGATGCCGACAGCAGCTCTATGTCGCTTTGACGCTGCGAGGCCACAGGGTAGGGCATCCATACCCTGAGAGTGTCATGGGCGAGCGCTTCGTGGTAAGGCACATCGATGCGGAAACGATAGGTCACCTTATGTGCTATGCCATTGTCGTTGGAGCCGCGATACCAGTCGAGCACGGAGTCCACATACGAGATGTCGCGTGGGGTGGCATCGCCCCCGCGCAGCTGCCAGTGGCCGTTGTAGTCGGGGTTGAGGAGCTCGAGGTTGCGCGCGGCTTTTCTGAAATAACGGCGCTCGCCGCCGATAGTCATAGCCTCGAGGTATCGCCGGGCCTCAAAGGCCGAGATGTCGGCATCGCTGACATCGGGGTGCTTGGCTCTCACTTGAGCGGTGATTTCAGCGCGCGAGAGGGCGAAGTCGCGCGCGATGCGAGAGGCGATAGCCGTTGCCGAGTCGCACTCCAGCCACGCAGGCACTGCGGCTTCTGCACCGAAAATGCAAGCGCAGATGGTTGCGGCAGTAGTCAGTATATGTCTCATGGGTCTTGTTCTTTTTTAGTTTTGGCTCAAATTTACAAATTTTTTTGCAAAAAGGCTACATTTAGAGGCTACAAAAAAAGAATAGAGTGAATTTGTCAGCTTGTGAGGGCTTAAAATTCACTCATATTCCGAGAAAGATTCTGTGTGTGCTTTTAGGATAGACAGATAAGGTCAATTGATGAACAAGAGGTTGTTCACCGACATATTAGTAACTCAAGATTTATTGTTCTTGCAGGGTGATGCCGTAGGGCAGCTTTGTGTAGGCCTCGGCGAGATATAGGGCACGTGTTTGGTCGTATATGCTGGTCATGTTGATCAAAAACGATGTGAAGTCTTCAAAGCCATAGCTTATGGCGGGCCAATCGCTCAAGAACTTATACGCCTCATCGTTGAGCTTAAATTTATACGATGTCATGTGTGATGACTCTATATACGCGAACGTGATGAAACTGCCGGAGGCGTCGCTCTCCATGGCATACTCGCCTTTGAGGATGGGCTCGCAACCCTTAAGGTCGGTGCTGCTGTAGGTGGGGTACGGGTCCTCGAAGAGCATAAACTTGCCACTCTTCATCAGGCAGAGGCAAGTGCCCATTTTGAATACCTCGTTGGTGTAATTTGAGGAGCCGGTGGGTGTGCGGCCAATGATGTAAGGCTCCACCACTCTCACGGTCAGCGTGATAGATGAGCCATTGACATTATCTACGATGCTGACCACGGTGTTGCCCACTTGGACAGGGGTGATGTGTATCAGTTGCTTGTCAAAGCGCACTGCATATTCCGACGTTTCAATCTCGCATGTCGCAACATCGGGGTTAGTAATCGTGACAGAGTAGTCGCTGCTACCGCCGGTGAAGCTTACCGAAGCAGCTTCGCCTTCGCGCAAGATGATGCCCGCATCGCTGATGCTGAGCTCTTGCCATTTTGGGGTGTCGTCAGAGGAGCAAGCGCTCATCAAAGTAGCTATGACAGTCACTGCCAAGAAGAGCAGCTTAGAGGTCTTATCCTTGTTCATTGCTGTGATGGTCTATTTTTTTAGTAAAGGTAGTGCTTTTTTAGTTAAAAACAAAAATAATATCCCTTTTGGACTAATTTATTGTCATTTTTGACCAAAAAGCAAGTGGCATAAACATCAAAGCACAGCATCGCGGAGCGTGGCCGGCGATGCTGTGCTTTGTGTTGAGATATGGAGTAGGGTAGGCGCTTATAGCGGCCCTACACAGTGTCAGTCGTTGAGGTTCACGGCATAGTAGTCGGCCTTGCCGTTGGGGTATATGCCGGTGATGAACATCACCTTATTAGAGTCAGACGACTTGCGGATGGCATTGTAAATCTTCTCGATATCGTCGGCTGATGTCACTCTGTTGCCATTAATCTCGAGGATGATAAAGCCGCTGCGGATGCCGGCATTGCTGAAACGGCCGTTGGATACTTCGCTTACTTGCACGCCGCCGTTGATGCCTAAGAGCTTGCGCAGATCATCGCTGACGGCCACGAACTTAGCGCCGAGAGATGAAGCATTGTCGGGGTGAGTGATGGCGGTGTTGCCTTGGCTGTTGCGCAGCACTACGGAGTCGCTCTTCTTCTGCCCGTCGCGGTAGAATACTATTTCCACCTTGTCGCCGGGGCTGCATCGGGCTATAGCTTCTTGCAGCTGAGCGGTGGATAGGGTGGGGTGACCGGCCAGCGATACTATCACATCGCCTTCGCGCAGACCCATAGCCATAGCAGCCGAGCGCTCTACCACATTTGCCACATATATGCCGGCGTTGACGCCCTTAATCTCTTTTTCGGTGACGAGCTTAGGTGTCAGCTCCACAAACTCGATGCCGAGGTAAGCACGCTGCACGGTGCCGTACTTCTTGATATCATCGATGACTTTCTTGATGATAGTGGTGGGGATGGCAAAGGAGCATCCGGCGTAAGTGCCGGTCTGGGAGTATATGGCAGTGTTGATGCCTACCAACTCGCCGCGCAGGTTGACCAGGGCGCCGCCCGAGTTGCCGCGGTTGACGGCGGCATCGGTTTGGATATACGATTCGATGCCACCCGACGAAGGCGTCTGTGTCGATGACGAGATGTTGCGCGCTTTGGCGCTGACGATGCCGGCAGTCACCGATGATGTGAAGCCGAAGGGATTGCCCACGGCGAGCACCCATTCGCCCAACTTCAGCTGCTCTGAGTCGCCGATAGGAATGACATGCAGGTCATCAGCCTCAATCTTTATAAGAGCCAGGTCAGTGGTAGCATCTGCGCCGATGACCGTGGCGGTGAAGTTGCGGTTATCATTGAGTGTCACCTCGAGGCGCTCGGCGTCGGCGATGACGTGGTTGTTGGTGACGATGTAGCCGTCTTTGCTGATGATAACACCGGAGCCGAGGCCTATCTGCTGCGGCTCGCTCTTGGGCTCGCTGCGCGGCGCCTGGCGCTGCTGCGGCTGACCGAAGAAAAATTCAAAAAGCGGGTCGTTGAAAAAATCGCCATAGCCGTTGCCTCCGCGCGAATAGCTGTGCGATGGCGTGGCGTAGCTCTTGACGCTGACCACACCATTGACGGTGGCTTCGGCCGCTGCCGTGAAATCGTCTTGATTGATTATACGCCCGGGTGTCAAGGCCGTGGTATTGGTTGTGCCGTCGGCGTTGTCGCCACCGCCGAGCACTGCCTTTGCCGAGGTGAAGAGCGCCATAGCCCCTACCGTAGCCAAGACAGATGTCAATACAATTACTACTTTTTTCATATCAGTGGTGTATATTTGTATAATGTTTCTTAATATCATACTTTTGATGGCACAAATATAATCCATTTGCGCATACTTAGCGCCCCCAAGGCCATAACTTTAACCATATTTGGCACACCATCGGAGCAAATCTAAAAACTTAACAACGATGGCTTTGCAATGCTTAAATTTTATGAATGGCGAAAAGTTAAAATTTACGCTTTATGCTGTAACTAACGTTAAAACCAACGCTTTATGAGCGCTTTATGAGCGCAGAGGCGCATTTAAGCTGCGTGAAGCTGCGCAATCCTTGTCGCAAATATTGCAAAAAATGCATAGCTGTTTCGGCAAAACTATGTAACTTTGCACCGTATTTCGCCAAAGGCGCAATACAGGTATAAAGGTAAAAAAGATAATGGTAATACAATGTGCAATTATCTTCGGGTGCTTGGCACTCGGAGAATTGGTGGTGTGGCTCACCGGCATCAAGTTGCCGTCGAGTATTATAGGGATGCTAATCCTCACACTGCTCTTACAGGTCAAAGCCATCAAGCTACGCCATGTGGAGGGGATGGCCAATTTTTTAGTGAAAAATCTCGGCTTCTTTTTTGTGCCGGCAGCGGTGTCGCTGATGCTCTATTTCGATATCATCAAAGCCCAATGGCTGCCGATAGTGATGGCCGCGGCCGTGAGCACGGTGTTAGTGATAGTAGCTACCGGCTGGATACATCAAATCGCGCGCAAATATTTATGACAAGGAGGCAGTAGTTATGGAATATCTCAGCAATCCCTATTTTATGCTTGCGCTCACCTTTGCCGTCTATGCAATATGCCAGATAGTGCAGTCGCGCTTGCATCTGTCGTTTCTCAATCCTATCCTTATATCTGCGATAGTGATAATAGCATATCTTAAAATTACCGACGTCAGCATCGAGAGCTACAACGAGGGCGGCCGATATATTGAGTTTTGGCTCAAGCCGGCGATAGTGGCATTGGGAGTGCCTCTATACAAGCAGTTGTCGGCGATACGCAAGCAGCTGCTGCCGCTGCTGCTGTCCGAGCTGGCCGGCTGTGTGGTAGGCATAGTATCAGTGGTGCTTGTGGCGCGATTTTTTGGAGCCACACAAGATGTGGTGATGTCGCTGGCTGCCAAGTCAGTCACCACCCCTATAGCTATGGAGGTGACTAAGGCCGTGGGCGGCATACCACCGCTGACCGCTGCCGTGGTGGTTTGTGTGGGCATCTTCGGCGGTATGGCCGGATTTAAGGTGATGAAAATGACGCATATCGGCAGCCCGGTGTCGCAGGGCCTATCGCTGGGCACTGCGGCTCACGCTGTGGGCACATCAAGAGCGATGGATGAGAGCGATACCCATGGTGCTTTTGCAAGTCTCGGCTTGACGATCAATGGCATTTTTACGGCGCTGCTTACACCGACAGTGCTTTCAATGATTGACTAAGCAATAGGGCTGATGCGTTAGGTGTGAGCTCGCACCCTTCGTCTCAGACATAAGCTGACGGTGGCTCTACCGGCCATCGTCAGCTTTAATTTATACTGTCAGCAAAACTTTTTGGTGAAGGTGGCATCAAGGTCCGCTCGGCCATACGTGCCAACGATGGCGTGCTATGCGATGCGCAGTCCACCGCGGTGGCGACCAACGGCTACTTCACGCTCGCGCCCGGTCATTACAGCCATAATGCGATTGCCGCTCTCAATTGGGCCTATATCAATCAATGAGCTAAATATGAGTTAAATATTGAGCGAATGTTTGTGAAATAAATCTAAAAATACTACCATTGCAGTGCAGGCCGCTCGCAGAAGCCCGGTCAGGGTGTAGCGGGCGGGTCGGCAGACATTTTTTTTTCAAGGAGGCGTTACTATGCGCTCATTCTTGGCTTGTTGGAAACCTGGAAAATTTTCATTGGGAGTCAAGATGGCAGCAGACGGTAGATGCCCTTAGTGGATATGTTATATATCGCTGGATATCAGCGCGTGAGCGCCGGTGTCCACCATCTTGACATATATCCCACTGCGTGAGGCTTCTGCGTGTTTGCTCGTTCTACTCCCAAGGGCAATTCCAGGGCCTCAGCAGGCGGAACGAGCAGGCGGTACAGCTCTCACGCATTCTTTTTATCACCATGCATACTCACTGCCAAAGAGAGGAGCCCGCGGCAACAAAAAATTGTCAGCTTATGGCAACCGACAACATCACACTATCACCGGAGCCGTTTGTACTTGTCAACGGCGTGATACGCATGATATTGGCGAGCGAATCGAGCCGTTTTCACGGCAAGACTCTCGATGATTACCCCACGCTCGTCGATTTTATCAAACGGCACGCAGGCAGCAAGGACACATCGCAGCAGGCTATGCACAGCTTTGTGGCCGGCTTTGTCGAGGAATTCAACAAATTGGGCATCTACACTCACGGCAGTTATGAGACATGCTATGACAACGAGTACTTCAGCGACAAAAAGGTGATACAAAGCCTCTTCGCCCACACCGAGATCACCGACACCGGCGACAACGAGCGCAACAAAATCATCATCAAGCAGCGCTTGGCTATCATCGACAACTTCTACAGCACCAATGCCAATGGCGCGGGCCGTATGTTTGTGATTGATGGTCTGGCGCAGGCTATCTGCTCACTGGGCACCGATGCGCAGCTCGCCGAAAAAGCCACGGCAGCGGCTAAAATCGCACTCGATGCCGATGCCGGCATAAAGGAGCTATTCGATGGCAAATATGGCTATAGCCTTGATGACGCCAAAGATAGTGGCGCGGCGCACTGCACGTCGCTGATATCGAAATATCTCTTCTTTTTGGTTGACGGCAGAGGCGATGCTTACGGCTTCCCCATCTATGACAGATATGCTCGGGTAAATGCCGCTGCCTTGGCCTATATGTTTGGCTTTAAGCAAGATAAGAAGAAGATAGAGGATATGGAGCGGCACATTGATGCCATCAAAAGCATCATCAATGAGCTGCAAAATTACGACCCCGAGCTGTGGACCTTGCAGAACCCCTTCAACACGCAGTGCGACCTACTTGACCATATCATCTGGCGCATCGGCAAAATCAAAAACAATAGCGTCTCGCTGCTGGTGCGCGAAGCCGACCTAAAGCAAGGAAGCAAAGCCCGAGAGCCCTTGGCGGCGCTGATTAAATCGCCCAAAAGAGCTAAAGGCATCACCTTAGGTGATATCGTCAATCTCCTCGTCGATAATCTGGTAAGAATACCATTTGACCTACTAATATTGTATATAGCATCACTAATCTTCTAAATATGAAACGAATACTCCTTGCGCTGCTGCTGGCGCTGGCCGGCGCAGCCGCCCATGCCTACGACTTCGCGGTCGGTGGCATCTACTACAATATCCTAAGTGGTGGAGTGAGTGTAGAGGTGACTTACATCTCCTTCGACAAGTACAGCGGAGCGATAAACATCCCCTCATCAGTCACTTATAATGGCATGACCTACTCGGTGACGAAAATTGGCAACTACGCCTTCGCCGGCTGCAGCGGCCTGACGTCGGTGACCATCCCCAACTCGGTGACGTCAATTGGCAGCTGGGCCTTCGGCGGCTGCAGCGGCCTGACGTCGGTCAACATTCCTAATTCCGTGACGTCAATTGACGACTACGCCTTCAGCGACTGCAGCGGACTGACGTCGGTCAACATTCCTAATTCCGTGACGTCAATTGGCGACTACGCCTTCAACGGCTGCAGCGGCCTTACCGGCACGCTAACCATCCCCAACTCGGTGACGTCAATTGGCGACTACGCCTTCAACGGCTGCAGCGGCCTTACCGGCACGC
>JBJEDF010000058.1:0-16081 GCA_051871765.1 Muribaculaceae bacterium | reverse complement strand
TAACCATCCCCAACTCGGTGTCCACGATTGGCTACAACCCCTTCTCCAGTTGCAGCGGCTTAGAAAGTATTGTAGTTGAAAATGGCAATAGCACTTATGACTCGCGCGGTAATTGCAATGCCATAATAGAGACAGCTACTAATACTATTATATTAGGCTGTATGAATACCGTTATCCCCAATTCGGTGACTTCGATTGGCAGACACGCCTTCCGCGGCTGCAGCGGCCTGACGTCGGTGACCATCCCCAACTCGGTAACGTCGATTGGCGCATCTGCCTTCCGAGGCTGCAGCGGCCTGACATCGGTGACCATCCCCAACTCGGTAACGTCAATTGGCATCTCCGCCTTCTACGGCTGCAGCGGCTTGACATCGGTGACCATCCCCAACTCGGTGACGTCAATTGGCAGCTCCGCCTTCAGCGGCTGCAGCGGTCTGACGTCGGTCACCATCCCAAGCTCGGTGACGTCAATTGGCAGCTCCGCCTTCTAGGGCTGCAGCGGTCTGTCGTCGGTAGTTTTCAATGCCGAAAACTGCTCCACGATGGGCACAGCTGACAGTCCGGTATTCGATGAATGTGTGAATATCGCATCAGTTACCATCGGTGAGACGGTAAAGGTTATTCCGCAATATGCTTTCAGCGGCTGCAGCGGCATAACGACAGTGGCTTTTAACGCTGAGAATTGTACGACAACGAATGGAGCTTTTTCTAATCTCGCCAATTTAACATCGCTTACAATAGGCCAGGCGGTCACGACGGTACCTCAATCTGCCTTCTCCGGCTGCAACGCCTTGACATCGGTCACCATCCCAAGCTCGGTGACTTCGATTGGTCAATCTGCTTTCGCCGGCTGCAGCGGCCTGACATCCGTCACCTACAACGCTGCAAACTGCACATCGATGGGCACAGCTGATGCACCTGTTTTTGGTGACTGCAGCGGTCTGTCATCACTGACAATAGGCGAAGCTGTTAAAGCTATACCGAGCAATGCCTTCGCCGGTTGCAGCGGCCTGACAGCTGTGGTCTATAACGCCGCAAACTGCACGTCAATGGGCACAGCTGAAGCTCCTGTTTTCGGTGACTGCAGCGGTCTGACGTCACTGACAATAGGCGAGAGCGTTAAGACCATACCGAGCTATGCCTTTTATGGCTGCAGCGCTTTGAATGAAGATCTTTATATCCCCGCATCTGTCACTTCGATTGGTAGCTCAGCCTTCACGGGTTGTACCGGTGTCAGCTCTATAGCGGTGAGTGCGGATAACACAAAATATGACTCGCGCGACGGGTGCAATGCCATAATAGAGACAGCCACGAATACTCTGATATCAGGCTGCAACAGCTCCACTATTCCTGCCTCGGTGTCTGCGATAGGCAACTATGCATTCTATAAGTGCGCCGAGTTGACATCGATTACTATACCTGACGTAGTGACGACGATTGGCAAAAGTGCGTTTGAGGGCTGTGATGGGCTTAGCGGCATCCTCGATATTCCCAATTCGGTGACATCAATTGGAGAAAGTGCTTTTAATTGCTCAGCCAAACTTACCGAGATATCATTGGGCGAGAGTGTTGCCAACATCGGGGAATCGGCATTTGCAGGTATGGTTCGCGTAGCCAAGGTCACTTCGCACAATCCTACGCCGCCCGAATGTGCAGCGCCATCGGTATTTCAGGACATAACCAAGGATAAGTGCAAACTCTATGTGCCGGCAGGTACAAAGACGACTTATGCCGAAACGTATGTCTGGTGGGATTTCACCAATATATATGAGTTAGATGGCGTAGATGTGGAGTCGATAACTCTGGATGCCGAGAGCCTGACAATGCCCATAGGCTCGAGCACCACTATCACATATACCATAGCGCCTGACAATGCTACGACCACAGCGCTGGAGTGGAGCGTAAGCAATCCGGCGATAGTGTCGATTGTGGATCACAACAACGGCACAGCCACCGTGAAAGCATTATCAATAGGCGAGGCCATCATCACCGCAAAAGCCACTGACGAAAGCAATGTTACCGCCACCTGCGCCGTAAAGGTAGATCCGATATGGGTAAGCTCGCTGACACTCAGCGCCGAGTCGGTAGAGCTCAAGATAGGCGAGAGCACTTCGCTATCGTGCACCATCAGCCCTGACAATGCTACGACCAAGGACATCGAATGGGAAGTGGATAACCCCGACATCGTGTCGCTGACTGATAATGGCAACGGCACCGTCACGGTCAACACCCTTGCTATAGGCGAGGCCATCATCACCGCAAAAGCTACCGATGGCAGCAATGTTACCGCCACCTGCGCCGTAAAGGTAGATCCGATATGGGTAAGCTCGCTGACACTCAGCGCCGAGTCGGTAGAGCTCAAGATAGGCGAGAGCACTTCGCTATCGTGCACCATCAGCCCTGACAATGCTACGACCAAGGACATCGAATGGGAAGTGGATAACCCCGACATCGTGTCGCTGACTGATAATGGCAACGGCACCGTCACGGTCAACACCCTTGCTATAGGCGAGGCCATCATCACTGTCAAAGCTACCGATGGCAGCAATGTTACCGCCACCTGCGCCGTAAAGGTTGAGCCTATATGGGTAAGCTCGCTGACACTCAGCGCTGAGCAGCTTGCAATGAACGTGGGCGACAGCGAGGTAATCTCCTGCACCATCTTACCGGCTAACGCCACAAACAAGGGCGTGGCATGGTCGTCAAGCGACCCGGCTGTGGCATCGGTAACGACCAATGCCGACGGCTCAGTCACCATCAATGCGCTCGCCATAGGCGAGGCCACCATCACGGCTCGCACCCTCGACGGCAGCGGCATCGCCGCCTCGTGCGTGGTGACTGTCAATCCGATTTTTGTAAGTCAACTGACACTCAGCGCCGAGCAGTTGGAGCTGAATGTCGGAAGCAGCGAGGTAATCAGCTATGTGGCATTGCCCGAAGAGGCTGACGACAAGAGCGTGTCATGGGCCTCAAGCGACCCGGCCGTAGCCTCGATAACTACCAATGCCGATGGGTCAGTCACCGTCAATGCGCTCGCCATAGGCGAGGCCACCATCACCGCCCGCACCCTCGACGGCAGCAACCTCGCCGCCTCGTGTGTGGTGAAGGTGACACCCACTTTGGCATCATCGCTGACGCTCAGCGCCGAACAGCTCGAAATGAACGTGGGCGACAGCGAGGTTATCACCTACACCATCTTGCCTGAAGACGCCGCTGACAAGAGCGTGGCATGGTCGTCAAACGACTCGGCTGTGGCCTCGATAACGACAAATGCCGATGGCTCAGTCACGGTCAACGCCCTCGCCGTAGGCGAAGCCACCATCACGGCTCGCACCCTCGACGGCAGCAACCTCGCCGCCTCGTGTGTGGTGAAGGTGACATCTACGCTGGCTAAAACGCTGACGCTCAGCGCCGAACAGCTCGAAATGAACGTGGGCGACAGCGAGGTTATCACATACACCATCTTACCTGAAGACGCCGCTGACAAGAGCGTGGCATGGTCGTCAAACGACTCAGCTGTGGCTTCGATAACGACAAATGCCGACGGCTCAGTCACGGTCAACGCCCTCGCCGTAGGCGAAGCCACCATCACGGCCCGCACCCTCGACGGCAGCAACCTCGCCGCCTCGTGTGTGGTGAAGGTGGGCAGCGCAGGCGTTGGTAGCTTCGATGCCGACGACATTGAGATTTTTGCCACCGCTGAGGGCATAGTAGTGAAAGGCGCTCCCGCCGACTGTATCATTGACGTATATACAGCCGCCGGTGTCCTCGTATATCACGGCTACGACAGCCTGATACCGATACGCAACCACGGCATCTATTTCGTGTTCGTGGCCGACGTAATGGCCAAGGTGGTGCTCTAAGGGCATAGACATTTCTTCATCACTCTTTAGCAAATCCCGCGCAGCGACTAAGCATCGCTCGCGGGATTTTTGTATCGTGCCGAGGCGCGCTATCCGGCAAGTACGACCCTACTGACAGCTTCTTAGGCGCTGATGGGCGGCTTTTTTAGCTATTGGTTGCAAGGCTGACGTAAAATTTGTAACTTTGTGTGCACTGATTGAAAATATCACACAATAACATATATGAAATGAAAGATATGATGATTAAGGCATTGGCTGTGGGCGCGATGGTGTCGGCACCGGCAGCATCGGCAATAGCACAGATTGAATATCCGAAGGCGCCGAGCGACGGCACTGTGTATGAAGCCTTTGGCTTGAAGGTTAACGATAATTTCCGGCCGCTGGAGAATGATACGGCGGCAGCCACATTGGCGTGGGTCAAGGCTGAGAATAAGATTACTGACAGCTATATGAGCCAAGTGCACTATCGCGGCGACATCAAAGCGCGCCTCAAGGTGCTCAACTCCTACCTCAAGTCGGGCGCTCCCTCGCTCGAGAATGATGGCATGTATTATTTCTACGAGAATGACGGCTTGAGAAATCAGGCGGTGCTCTATCGTCAGGCTACGCCTACGAGCCATGCTGAGGTGTTTATCGACCCCAATCAGCTGTCGGCTGACGGCACCGTGGCGCTAAAAGGTGTGTATCAGTCGCACGACGGGCGCTACACGGCCTACACCGTGTCGCGCAACGGCAGCGACTGGGTTGAGATTTTCGTGATGGAGACACAATCGCGCAAGTTGCTCGACGACCATATCGTATGGGCCAAGTTTACCGGCGCTGAGTGGCATGGTGACGGCTTCTACTACAGCGCCTATGACCGCCCGGAGGCCGGCAAGGAATTTTCGAATGCTAACGAGTATCACCGCGTGTATTACCACAAGCTCGGCACGCCGCAGCAGGCTGATGAGCCGGTGTTTGAGGACCGCGAGCAGCCGTTGCACTTCCATAGCGTAGGTGTCTCCAATGACGACACGGCGCTCTTTATCTACGGCAGCGGCGAGGGTAACGGCAACTCGCTGATGGTGCGCGATTTGCGCCACGGCGATGATGCGCCATGGCTGGTGGTCGAAGCGACACAGAGCTACGAGATAGCGCCTATCGATGTGGTTGATGGCATGATATATATGCTCACATCTGACAGCGCGCCTAAGTATCGTGTGGTGAAAGCGCCCCTGTCAGCGCCTCAGAAAGCCAACTGGATAGAGGTGGTGCCCGAGGGCGATGGCGTGCTGGTGGGCGCTACGTTTGCCGGCGACAAGCTGCTGCTCACCTACGACCGCGATGCCTCGCACCACGCCTTTGTGGTGGATACCGAGGGGCGTGTGGAGCGTGAGATAAAATTCCCGGCATGCGGCAGTGTGGCATTCTCGGCATCGCGCAAGCAGCCTGAGGTCTTTTATGAATTTACATCGTTTACATATCCGCGCTCGGTGTATAGCTACGATATGACCACCGGCGAGAGCGCTCTGCTCAAGACATCAGCTATCGAGGGCTTTAATCCTGATGATTATGTCACGGAGCAAGTGTTCTACACCTCTAATGACGGCACACGGGTGCCAATGTTTATAGTATATCGCCGCGGGCTCAAGCGCGATGGCACCAATCCGGTGTATCTCTATGGCTATGGCGGCTTTAATGTGCCGCTTAATCCGGGCTTCTCGGCCAATCGCCTGCTATGGCTTGAGAATGGAGGCATCTATGCCCAGGCCAATCTGCGTGGCGGCTCGGAGTATGGCGAGGCATGGCATGAGGCCGGCACCCGAATGAATAAGGTAAATGTCTTTGATGACTTTATCGCAGCTGCCGAGTATATGATTTCAGAAGGCTGGACCACACGCGAGCGTCTGGTCATCGAAGGCGGCTCTAATGGCGGCCTCTTGGTGGGCGCATGCGTGAATATGCGTCCTGACCTCTTTGCCGTGGCTATCCCTCGCGTGGGCGTTATGGATATGATGCGTTACCACCTGTTCACGATAGGCTGGAACTGGGCCCATGACTACGGCACCGCTGATGACTCGCTCGAGATGGCGCGCTATCTGCTCAGCTATTCGCCGATACATAATATCAAGAACGATGGCACCCCATATCCGGCCATCCTTGTCACCACCGCTGACCATGACGACCGCGTGGTGCCGGCACACTCTTTCAAGTATGCCGCTACGCTCCAAGCTGCCAACACCGGTACGCGCCCCAAGCTGATACGTATTGACAGTAATGCGGGGCATGGCGCCGGCAAGCCTATGGAGAAGATTATTGATGAATGGACCGATATGTACTCATTTATCTATTATAACTTAGGCATAGAGCCCGCCATCAAGCAATGAGTCTGTCCACGCATAGGTTTCAGGTGTATGCTGCCGCTATGGGCGCTCTCATGGCGTTGATGTCATCGGCATGCTTCACCGGCATCGAGAGCACGCCTCGCATCAAGGACTCGGAGGCGGCGCGCGTAGAGCGCGAGACACGGCGCCCCGAGGCCTCGTTGATGTCGGCGGTCAGACGCAGCGCTCCGGCTGCGTGGCAGCAGGGCGTCACCGGGCTGTATGTCACTGACAGCAAGATATCGCTGATATTCTCATCGGCCTCAACGCGCACCGATTCGCTTGCCGGCCACATCATCACATTTGACAGGTTTGAGCCCGCGGTGTCAGTAACCGGAGCCGAAGCCACTGATGTGGTATTTCGGTCGGACCGCGGCGACACACTCCACTATATGGTGTCGGCCTCGACGGCCGATATCCTCTCGCGCGAGCGGCTCGATGTGCCGTTCACCGTTGACCTTGCTATGGTTGCTCAAGCTGATAGTCTCTTGCGCGGCCACACCTACTATGTGACCACGCCCACGTGGATTGATGCCGCAGGGCGAGCCGTAGATTGCTTGCGCCACGTAGCTGTCACTATCGACAGCGTAGGGGTGGGCGACCATAATTATCCGCTGCGAGTGTATTTTCATCGTCAACAAGAGAGCTGTGATTACAGCTTGCTGATGACGGCAGGCGCCGACAGGGCTTCGACACGCAATTTTGATACTCTATTTTCGTTTGCCGACCCCCGCAAGCAGTATCCGCAGGTCACCGACGAGATGTGGGATAATATTATCCACTCACGATTGGCTGAGGGCATGACTCCTGATGAGGCTCGATTGGCAATGGGCACACCCCACGAGATCGTCAAAGTGCCATCTACGGCAGGCATGGTGGAGCGCTGGGCCTATGATGATGGCGTGTATCTGATTTTTGAAGACGGCTATCTGACCCATTATCGCAAATGACAGTATGACAATGATAAAACTTACATTTCTGGGCACGGGCACATCTACCGGTGTGCCGCAGATAGGATGCCGGTGTGCCACATGCAGCTCGGCCGACTCTCGCGACAAGCGTCTGCGCGCATCGGTGCTGGTGCAGGTGGGCAACACCGCCTCATTTCTCATCGACAGCGGCCCCGACCTCAGAGAGCAGCTGCTGCGTGCCGGAGCACCGAATATCACGGCCTTGCTTGTCACGCACAGCCATTATGACCATGTGGGCGGCATCGACGATTTGCGGCCATATTGCGCCAAGCACCCTCTGCCGGTGTATTGCCTGGCCGATGTGGAGCGCGACCTCAGGGCTCGCATTCCCTATTGCTTTGCTAAGTATCTATATCCGGGTGTGCCCACCTTTGACTTGCATAGCATAAGCCCTGATGCCCCTTTCATTGTGCAGGGCGTGAAGGTGACACCGCTGCCGGTGATGCATTACAAATTGCCTATCATCGGCTTTAGGATAGGGCAATTGGCCTATATCACCGACTGCAAGACTATGCCTGACTCTACGTTGGGCTTGCTCAAGGGCGTTGACACCCTTGTCATCAACGCCTTGCGACATAAAGAGCATATATCACACATGAGCCTATCGCAGTCGCTTGACGTAATAGCAGCCGTAAAGCCGCGCATAGCCTATCTGACCCACTTGAGCCACGATATGGGCACTCACGCCGCCACCGAGGCACAGCTGCCGGCCAATGTGCGCATCGCTTACGACACGCTGCAAATCACGCTATAATCTGACCTTGCATCACTTGGCTGATGATTGGCGGCGCGGATGGCTGCCTATCATACATTGGCCTTGCATCTTGATGAGGTATCTAATGAGAGCATCGTTGTTGCAAGCGATGGTCTGCATTGTGGCCTTGTAATACTCCATATCGGTGATGGCCTTGCGAGCAACCCCTGACTCCATCGCGGCTTGTATTACGGCCGGTGCCACGGTGGTGAGCAGTCGGCGGTCAAAAGGCTTGGGCAGGATATAGTCGCTGCCGAAGCATAAGCTCTCGTGGCCATAGGCTTGCGCTATGGTCTTGGGCACGGGACGGTGAGCGAGCTCGGCAATGGCGCGGGCGGCGGCGATTTTCATCTCCTCGTTGATAGTGGTGGCGAGGCAGTCGAGAGCCCCGCG
This sequence comes from Muribaculaceae bacterium, assembly GCA_051871765.1. GTDB lineage: Bacteria > Bacteroidota > Bacteroidia > Bacteroidales > Muribaculaceae > CAG-873. The sequence continues at coordinate 7,737 of JBJEDF010000058.1, read as the reverse complement.
GAAGATATACGGAAATCCCAGCACATTGTTGATTTGGTTGGGATAATCAGAGCGGCCGGTGGCAAACACGATATCCGGGCGCGACGCCATAGCCGTGTCATAGTCTATCTCCGGGTCGGGATTGGCGAGAGCAAAGACTATGGGCTTGGGAGCCATCGTGCGCAGCATGTCGGCAGTCAGGACACCTGCCACCGACAGCCCCACAAAGGCATCGGCATCAACAAGCGCCTCGGCGAGGGTGTCGATAGGGCGCGAGGTGGCAAATTCCTGCTTTTGCGGCGTGAGGCCGGTGCGGCGCGTGGATATCACACCGCGGCTGTCACACATCACCACATTCTCATGCTTCACGCCTAAGGCGCAGTATAGCCGCGTGCACGCTATCGCTGCGGCGCCGGCGCCATTGACCACGAGGCGCAGCTCCGACAAGTCTTTGCCCTGTATTTCAGCCGCATTAAGAAGCCCGGCTGCCGAGATGATGGCGGTGCCATGCTGGTCATCGTGCATGATCGGTATATCACACTCGGCCTTGAGGCGTGTCTCTATCTCAAAGCACTCAGGCGCCTTGATATCCTCAAGGTTGATGCCGCCGAATGTGGGTGTCAATGCCTTGACGGTGTCAATAAAGCGCACCGGGTCAGTCTCATTGATCTCTATGTCGAAGGCATCGATGCCGGCAAAAATCTTGAAAAGCAGGGCCTTGCCTTCCATCACCGGTTTCGATGCAAGTGCGCCTATGTTGCCCAGGCCGAGCACCGCCGTGCCATTGGTGATGACAGCCACAAGGTTGGCACGGCCGGTGTAGTCATACACCTTTGCCGGGTCTTCATTTATCTTGAGGCATGGATATGCCACTCCGGGCGAGTAGGCCAGAGCTAAATCTTCAGGCGTAGAGTAGCGCTTGGTCGGCATCACCTCTATCTTGCCGGGTTTGGGATATTTATGATAATCAAGAGCGTCTTGGGGAGTTATTTTTGACATAATTGATAAATTTTGATCTTATAATACAACAATTTCAGCAAGAAAATGTTTAACTTTGTGGACTGACATTTAGACACTTTTAACTATGCTCGAAATAAGCGAAATCTTCAATGCCGCTGCGGTGCTTAAAGGCGTAGCGCGCCGCACAGCCATCATCCCGGCTCCGGGGCTGAGCCGCGACAGCGAAATATTCCTCAAGACTGAAAACCTCCAGCTCACCGGCTCATTCAAGCTCAGAGGCGCATACTACAAAATCTCCCAGCTCAACGATGACGAGAAAGCTCGCGGAGTGATAGCATGCTCGGCCGGCAATCATGCCCAGGGCGTGGCTCTCGGAGCCACACACAATGGCATCAAAGCTCTGATATGCCTGCCTGCCGGCGCGCCTATCTCAAAAGTCCAAGCCACCAAGGGCTATGGCGCCGACGTGTGCCTCGTGCCAGGCGTCTATGACGATGCTTACGCAAAGGCCATTGCCTTGCAAAAAGAGCATGGCTACACCTTCGTGCACCCATTCGATGACGAACTCGTGATAGCAGGCCAGGGCACCATAGGTCTCGAAATATTGGAGCAGAAGCCCGATGTGGAGGCTATAATAGTGCCCATCGGCGGAGGCGGTCTCATCTCAGGCGTGGCATTTGCTGTCAAGACCTTGCGCCCCGATGTCAAGGTATATGGCGTGCAGGCCGCCGGTGCGCCCTCGATGGCCAAATCGCTTGCCGACGGCGAGCGTTGCCACCTGCAGTCTGTCTCTACAATCGCCGATGGCATCGCCGTGAAAGAGCCGGGGATCAACACCTTTGAGATGTGCAAGCGCTATGTCGATGAAGTCGTCACCGTCAACGATGATGAGACAGCGGCTGCAATACTGGCCCTCATAGAGCAGCAAAAGCTCGTGGCCGAGGGCGCCGGCGCCGTTGCCGTTGCCGCTGCCATGTTTGGCAAGCTGCCCATCGCCGGCAAGAAAGTAGTGTGTCTGGTGTCTGGCGGCAACATTGATGTCAACACCCTCTCGCGCGTAATCACTCGAGGATTATCAAAGAGCGGACGCAACTACACATTCATCATTGACCTCTTCGACAAGCCCGGACAGCTCTCCGGAGTGTGCAACGTGATAGCCCGCGAGGGCGGCAATGTGATCAGCGTGTCGCACGAGCGCATCAACGCCACCACCGAAATCAACGGATGCACCATACGCATCGAGCTTGAGACCCGCGACGCCGCCCACATCGACCAGCTGCGCGCCGCCCTCACCGCCGAAGGCTACCATGTGCTGAACTGACCCACATGCACTCCTGAGCCTCGCCCCACCTCCCCGCCGGTGCGCTGTTCAGGAGTCATCATTGCACATCATTGCTGTGTTAAAGATAAGATATATCATCTACGGACTTGTGGCGCTGTCGTTGGCAGCGTGCCATTCGTCAAAGCCTGCCGTCATCAAAGGCGACACCGGCTCTACATCGTCAGGGCGCCAACCCTCATCAGTAGTCTCCTCCGATAAGAAATCAGGCGCATCCAACGACCCCGACAAGGCACGCTCAATCATCAAGGAGGCCCGCAAATGGTTAGGCACTCCCTACAAATATGGCGGCAAAAGCCGCAAGGGCACAGACTGCTCCGGCATGGTGATGACAGTCTTTGACAGCGCTCTCGGCATCAAGCTGCCACGCAGCAGCCGCGAGCAGCACAAGTTTTGCCGCGAGGTGCCGTGCGATGCTATCGAGCCGGGCGACCTCGTATTCTTCGGTAGCGTCAAGCGCAGCGGATCGGTCAACCACGTGGGCCTTTATATCGGCGATGGCAAGATGATACACGCCTCCACCTCGCGCGGCGTGATGGAGTCAAGTGTCAACGAAGCATATTGGCGCGAACGCTTCTACGCCGTAGGGCGCATCGAGGCCATCACCACCAAAGGCAAAGGCGCCAAGACAGCTGACGCTACACCCATCACCACCCCGGCAAAGCCACCCATCGAGGCCGACACCGCTGCCGTGCTTATCAAGCCGGCAACTCGCGCCATCGAGCTCCCCGACTCAGTCCTCTACGAATGGCTCGACTGACCCCCCGCAACCGATCGCACCTGCACACGGCTCGCAACACAAGTCATAATTTAATATAGCCGGTGTAAAAAAGCTTTGAATGCGAACATAGAATTCGCAAATTATTATTACCTTTGCATCAACAACATAGAGCGGACTTTGAAATTGATGAAGCCAAACAAATTTTGATTATCGTCCGACGTGTGTCGGATGTCATTCTTCTAAAAAAAGAATGATAACCCAACGGTATATTTTTTCACAGTCTTCCGACTGATTTATTGAAGTTAAGATTAAAATTGAAAATCTAAACAAAACAATAAAAACAAAGAAAAGGTCTTGGCTCATCAATTTCAATTCGCCTTTTTGGATATGGAAAAGTCAAGAATGATCGAAAAGCTAAGCCATATCAAGACGGCTTGCGATCTTGCGGCCGCTCTTGATACAATCAAACAGGAAGTGTTTGGTTCGGTACGTTACAGCATTTCGGAAAAGATGCTTAAGCACTATTCATCTGACTCAATTGCGCCCAAACGTTTCCATGTTTTTCATATCCGAAAAAAAAGTGGAGGAATACGCGAAATAAAGGCACCATGTAGGCAATTAGATGTAATATTGGGTTGTGTGAACATCTTACTCAAAACCATTTACGAGCCTTCAGATGTGGCAATGGGGTTTACATCCGGCAGATCTGTGCTCAAAAACGCTCAAATCCATGTCGGGCACAACTATGTCTTCAATATCGATCTAAAGGATTTCTTCCCTTCCATACCGCAGGCCAGGGTTTGGAAAAGGCTCCAATTAGAGCCCTTCAATTTCTCACAAGAAGTTGCCGGCATACTTGCGGGGCTTTGTTGCAGTTATGATGTTAATGCCAAGGCCAACGTATTGCCTCAAGGATCACCGGCATCGCCACTGCTTACCAACGCTATTTGTGATAAGCTTGATAGGCGAATGAAAGGTGTTGCAAAACGGTTTGGCCTTCATTATAGCCGTTATGCAGATGATATGACATTTTCGAGTATGCATAATGTATATCATAAAGATGGCGCCTTTCGCACAGAGATCTCGCGTATCATAGCAGAGCAAGGATTTCGTATGAATGAATCCAAAACGAGGCTACAGAAAAAGGGTGCTCGCCAAGAAGTGACAGGCTTAACAGTTAATGCCATAGCCAATGTGTCTCGAAGATATATTAGTGACTTACGCTGGATCTTGAGCATATGGGAAAAAGAAGGATATGCCAAGGCTTATGCTCTTTTTTATCCAAAATATAAATATGAAAAGGGCTACATAAAAAAAGGTGAACCGGTAATGGAAAATGTCATTAGCGGCAAACTCAACTACCTAAAAATGGTGCGTGGCGTATCAAACCCTGCGTATCAAAAACTTGATGCGCGTTTCACGGCATTGCAGCAACTCGTGTATGTCGATAACGAAACAGATGATACTAAGTCATACGTCTATGTTCAGCCATATACGGTGACAGACTTTCAACAGCTCTTCCATACGACAATAACTCTTGAGATTTCGAGAGAAGGAAGCGTTGTCGGCAAATGCTTGATAGCTAATATTCAAAAGTATATCTCCATCAGTAAATCCACACAGCAAGAGCTTTGTCCTAACATTGATAGTAAATGCATAGGCGATGAAATTCAATCCGAGCTGCTTGATAGCTGCTTTGTCACTTTGTGCCGCAATAAGGGTAAGAATTTTTGGCTTATCACACAATTTGAGCCCAAGCGATCGCGTTGCCTGAGCATTCAAAACATGAGAATCTCACCTGATGAGCTGCTTACGCTATGGGAGGAAAACGGATATCAAAGAGCAGCTGAAGAGCTCGCAATGTTTATCAAATATGGCAAACAGGGTGAATCAATATTGGATTGGGAGCCACAAATAGAAGCTAATGATAATTCGACCGGCCTTAGCCGGAGCGATAAGAAGGCCGGCAAAGAATACCTTATTGATTATTTCATAAGGAATAGACATCTCACATCATCTCACAAAAAACGGTTCGCCAACTTATTGCTATCTATCAATCAGGGCACCGCTATCGGCATCGACGTAGAAAAGCTCCTTACAATATGGGAGAATAAAGGGCTTGACGCTGCGGTAAAAGCTTGGAAAGACGCACGCACCGAGAGTAAAAATGAGAAACCAAGACCGAAACCAAAACAAATAATAACTATGTCAGAAGAAGATACAATTCCGCAAGAAGATCCCTGCGAACGTGAGGAATCGTTAGGAATATCAAAAGAGGACTTAGCTGCCATCGAGGAAGAGATTAAGAACGATGACGACTCCACTGGTTATGAGGGGTGCTTATGGTAAAAGCATCGCTCGCCTGACCCTACAATGAAAAATCTAAGCTATGGGCAATCTATATAATCTCACTGAAGAACAGCTGGATTTTATCTCATTCTTGAAGATGGGAGTTGCTGAGCATGCTGAATTGAAAGGCCGGTTAGATTCATGTTTATCCAGGCTATCTAATCAAGGTGAGAAAGCAAAAGCGAAGCCCGAATCGGATATCATCCTCTATCATTCGCCGCGTAAGATGATAGAATTTTTGTCGCTATTCTCTCGAGATGAACACTTTAAATGGTACACACACAAATGGGATCAGGATGGGCAATCATTTGAAAGTTGGAGCGATCAGCAGAGACTGAGGATACATGATCTTTCAAAAATGGCCTACAATTCTGAGCATCCTGTAAATGAACGGACATATTATCAAGTCTGGAATTTTATCAATTTAAGACCAAATCCTGAAAAAATAATTCCGTGGCGCGATAATAACGGACGCCCGTATAGAATTGGATGGCATAGCATTGTAGATCTTCATAAGCACAAACCGGAAACTTCAATAGAGGACTTGCTGCTTCCCGATGGGCGTCAGTTCAAGGATTATATACGACTATTTAAAGCGAGCATTGAGTTTCGTACTGATTTGGAAATGGAAGACCGTTTCAATTTGGTCGTGAAAAAGACTCTAAAAAAGAATATAAACGGAGCTGTAAATGTCTTATATTCAGAAAACTTCAGGAAAATAGGAAGGGATATAAACATTTATTGTGATATTCCGGCAGTAGTTGAGAGCCTTGGTATAATCAGCGAATGGATAGTTAAGCACAAAATCAATGGTGCTAACGTGAAGGTGGACTTACTACCTATGGATGATGGCTATGAACTGATTATTCTCCATGAGCATTCTTATTTTTCCAACATAGAGAAGCTATCAACACCTTCCGGAGACCTTGACAAACTGCGTAATAGGCTCTTTTCAGTTTGCGATGTGAAAATATCGGGTGAATATATTGATAATGGAGAAGCTAAAAAGCCCTTAATGGTATATATCCTTGAAAACAAGACGACAAAAAAGGATAAAGTATTTTGTCCGTGTCGAATCGAGCATATCGACAAGCACATAGGTGGAGTGGAATATACATTAAGGTTTTACAAGTAAAAATTCATAGGTGATGATATATATATTTGAAGACCGTTATGAACGGAGATGCCTACATCAGGATATGATGGATAAGTATAAGAATGTAATCAGCTTTGCCAAGTTTGACATTGATGAAGGCATGGATCTTACTGAATATATTCACAGAAATTTTCATGATGCGGAGGTTATGATATTCCACAAATCATATGCCTTCAAGAGCAATAATGTCAATATTGATGCAATAAAAGACATAATACCAAGTGCCCGATTGGTCGTTTTTAGTGGCGGAATAGAGAAAGGCTCAATGGGAGGCGATGGAAAGTACGTGACAATAAATGCTGATGTGATGTATAACAATTTAGAAATTTTCCTCAAATACTTCACAAACAATAATGAAATCAACTTCGAACCATTGCTTTGGGGAGAGAGCTTTAGGCAAAACAGACTGCTGTCTTTCCAAAATAGATTATTCCGAGAATACTTTATCAACGCAGATATGGATAAACGGATCGAAGACAATGACAAAGGAATAGAAATATACGATTTGTTGGACGGAATTAGATCTTGCTGCGATGACTATGATGTCCCTATCCAAGATGAATTGGAAAATGATATTTTATCAGAAGGAGATGGAATAACGTGGGGCGGTCTTCTTCGAATAATCCGAAAACATATTACCAAACAAGAGCAGTAAATAAGACTATGAAAATATTAATAACACCTGATACTAATTTAATTGCTGCAAATGATGACGCGGCAAAAAAGTGGAATGTAGATAGAATAGTCACCCACAGTAGTATCATAAAATCAGATCGTATTGAGCTGCCTTTTGAAGTGAATGTCAATGACGTCACCATTATGGTTCCTACGGTGCTTGATGGCGTCAATGCGTTAGGTTATGACGGCGTTAATCTTGCCTTAAGGATATTGTTTAAAACAATATCTGTAAGGAGAATAGGCATCAACATTGTGCTGATGGGGTGTGAGTCGATTGATTCTTTTCTGATACACTATCCATATCCCAATATTATGAAGATACCGGGGGTTTCATATACCGAGTTTAATTTCAAGGCAATAGCAGACTTGTGTATTAAGCAGTGTCCTGTCACGGAGCGAAACGAATACCTTAAATACATTGTGGAATTGGGCATTCGCATGCCATCTTCATTTAAATCCACTCATTCGCTTACAAATGAATGGTGCCTGTACAAATGGAACTCCTTTATGGAATTCAACACTGATGAAGTGGAAAATAATCTCAACAGCCTTAGA
>JBJEDF010000057.1:0-32493 GCA_051871765.1 Muribaculaceae bacterium | reverse complement strand
TTGAATCTACATAATTTAGACCCCCATAACGTTGCACTTCGTTTTGGAATCTTCAGGCCGTCGCAGTATTGTCGGCGGGCACGGCATCGCCCTCAAGCTCTATGGTCAGCTTCACCTCAAGCGCATCGGGGGCATTGAATGCCACGGTGTGGTTGAGCTCCACGTCGGCAAATCCGTTAGGCTCTATCGCCTCAACGGTCTCGCTCGCCACGGTGGTGCCGTTGATGGTCCACACAGCCGTGGGCGTGGCGGCCTCGGTGCCTCGGTTCTCGACATGGGCCTTAAAGGCTATCGCCTGGCCCGGCTTGGCTTTCTCCACACCGCTGAAGGTCACGATATCCATATCTGTGGTGTCGAGGTTGCGCACGCGTATGTTGTCCAACGGCACGCTCCACATCTGCTCGTCGGTGTTGTGAGCGGCCACAAAGCGTATCTCATACATCACCGCGCCCTTCGCCTTGAAGGCATCGAGCGAGATGCGCGCCTGGGTCCACCCCTCGGTGGGGTTCTGCTGCAGGTCGATGACCTGAATTTGGTCCATATCGCCGATTTCGCTGCCGGCATACACTTCGATCACGCTACCCTGCCCTTGATACCAGAATTCAAGCACCGGCGATGATGCTTGCGAGATATCGGCGCGAGTGGAAATCAGTCCGTAGGCCACGTCCTTGTCAACAGGCATCCAGAAGTAGAAACCGCCGTCACCATCCTGCGAGCTGATAGGCTTGCCGACCTCGGGATCGACCATTGACGCAAAGTATTCGTCGGTGATGGTGCCATATTGCATAATGCCATCTACGGCCACATTGCCCAGCCAGTAGTCCTCATACATGCCACCGGCAAAGGACTCACACTTAGGCAACGCGTCGGGAAGGCCGGCAGTGATGATATTCGACGTAGTGTCAAGCGAATATAGCTCATCGACGCCGGCGGTCACCTGGTAGGCGTAGAAGTCCTGCGGCGCGGCAGCGCTGTATTCAAAAGTGTATGACGTCTCAGATGTGGTGGCGAGGGCAGGGTCATAGTAGTTGCCGAACGCGTCAAAGATGTAGTATGTCACCTTCTCGGGATCTACATATCCGCCATTCTCGCCCACCTCGGGCACGGCGTCCCATGACAGTGTAGCCGTGGTATAGTCTTCGTTGACACTAAGATGCACATTGGCGGGCGCTACGTGAGTGTCGATGCCGCACCAGATGCTCTTGTGCTCAACCATATCGCCGGCCACATCGCCCACGTATGCCACGCCGGTGAAGCGGTTGTTGATGCCCTGATACATATCCACATTGTTGATGGTAATCACCTGACCCGGCTCCACATTCTCGCAGGTGAATTTGTCCACACCCCAGCGCGAGGTGATTTCCACCTTAGATATCTCAGTCAGCGGCGCGCCGCCCTTGGTCAGTGTCGGCGCGGTGTAGGTGATGTCGGCCTTGAGCTCGCCTTTCGGAGCCAGCGTCCATGTCAGGGTGCCGGCAGCCGGCGGATCGACTACCACCGGAGGCTCTACCGAGCCGGCGCGCATAGCGAAATTGGCGAGCTTGATTGTGCCACCCTGAGTCTTGCTCGTGGTGCAGTGAAAGCCCATGTAGTAGTAACCCTCTTCGGCAATGTTGCAGTTGTATTCATGCAGTGTGAGGGTCTTGTCGGTGAATTGCGTGGTGGGCACTATCTCGGTAGTTGCGGCCTCTACGCTTGGCGCTGTGCCGAGGGCCACATTCATCTCCACGGCCGTGCCGGAGCCCAAAAAACCTACCTCAAACGATACCACATAGTCACCCGCGGTGAGGTGGATAGGCACGCTGAACAGCCAGTCATCGTTGCAGTCAACGTTCTCGTCATTGGGCACCATGCATGTACAGTATCCGGTTACCTTGCCATATTGCCATTGACGATTATCGCCGTTGACATTGATGGAGGTGTAGTTCTTCACTTCAGTGCCGTTTTTGCCGAGGTCGTGGGTGAAGGGCACCTCTACGGCGTTGGCCGGCGCTTCGCCTTCGAGGCGTAGCTGCGGTGCCCGCACGATGCGCGGGGTGGCGGCATGGTGCTTGGTGTTGATCTCTTTGAGCCCGGTTTGGCTTCGCCCTCCGGGATGCAAATCGGCAGGGCCGGCTCCGGCTATCAGCGTGCCGGCAAGTGCCAATGTAATCAGTAGTTGTTTTTTCATAAAGTTGATATTGGATAAAAAATGAGTATCAAGTGTGTCAAATGAGCCGCAATCGGCTTCATTTTGCAAAAATATCAAATTATTTCTAATTTTCAGGAGAAAAAGGCCAAAATAATGCAATCTGCAATGATAAGACACACAAAAAGGCTGCTTCAGCGCAGCCTTTTTGTGTATATGTGATGATGGTGGTGGCGAGGGTCAGTTGGCAAATTTGTGGGTTACGGTGTAGCCGTTGTCGAGGATTACGTTGAGCAGATACACACCTTTTGGCCGGGCTGAGGCGTCGTAGCTGCTGATGCCGGTGGCCCATTGGGCGTCGAGGAGGCGGCCTGCGACATCGCGCAGCTCTATGCCGAGAGCCGTGGCATCGGTGGTGGCGAAGGTGACGATGCCGTTGCGCACGGCGAAGTCGATAGCGGCGTCCATGGTGGGCTCGTTGATGCCTGACATTTCAGGCAGCGCGCCCTCGGTGACGCCCTGGAAGTATAGCGACACGGGGATATCGCCTTGGCCGCCGTTGAACACGGCGTCGGGCACCGAGATGGTGACCTTGTGGGTGCCTTGGCTGACGGCGCCCATGCGTATAAATCTATTGTCGATGACGTCGCCGGGACACCAGTTGCTGAACGACTGCCACGTGGCATCGTCCTTTTTGAAGAGGCCGTAGATGCCGTTGCGCTGGGTGTTGTATTTGCGGAAGGGCTCGCACGAGGTGCGTCCGGGCTTGTAGGTGAGCACTAACTCGTCGTCGATATACACATAGTGGTCGCGGCGGTTGTACTCCTCGCCGCCGCTGTTGGCGCCGTGGTTAGAGGTGATGAGGCAGAGCATGCCGTCAGCGATGTCTTGGTCGAGGGTGAAGTAGTAGCTCTTGATGGTCTTGCCGAGCTCATCGGTGGCGGTCGCGCAGTAGTTGTTGAGGTTGTAGTGGCCGTTGTACTCGGGCAGTTTCATCTTGATGGGGATGAAGACATCGGTGGTGGTGGCTTCGGCGGCCGGGGCGGTGGTCACAAACTCCAGCGTGCCGGTGAACACGTCGTTGCGGCCGGCGCAGCCTTCAATCTGCTCATTGGCGGCGTAGGGTATGCCGAAGAGCTCAAATTCGAGCCAGTAGTCATAGCGGGCGCGCATATTGGCGTCGTGCATGAGCAGCCCCAGATTGTCGAGGGTGTAGCTGTAAGGCACCGACTTGGGGTCTTTGTTCATATTCATGAAGGGGGTGATAAAGCGCCCTATCTCCACGCGCTGCACCTCGGGGTCATATACGTCAGAGAGGGGGTCTGAGTCGGCCACGTAGGTCTCGCGCCCTTTAGGCACGAAGGCTATGTTGATGTTGCCGATGCGGTCGTAGTTGTCGCAAAGGGCTCCGATGGTGATGTTCATATCGGTCTTGTCGCCGAAGGCGTCCATCTGCTCGTCGGTGAGCTTGATGGCGTAGAGCGAGTTGCGGTGACGCAGTATGCCGTCGTCGAGGTCGGCATCCATGATTTCGCCGTTGTATCCGTCATAAAATACGACCTCATCGTAGATGCGCATGGTGGTGGGGGCCTGCGTGTCGGCATCTTGAGCAGCGGCCGCCGGGGCGAGCGCCATTGCCGCAAGATTGCAAAGGAGTAGTAGCTGTCTGGTCATAAACGTATTATGTGAAATAGTAGGGATATTGTTATTTGCATTTTTATGCAAAGATAATTGTTTTGGCGATAAATAGCAACATAAAAGGCATAAAAACGGCGATAATGTCACACACACCGCCGGGCCCACGGGGCGCTATTTGAGCAGGTCGGGCCGGCGGAGGCGTGTGCGCTCAAGGGCTTGCTCGTGCTGCCACTCGTCGATGCGAGCCTGATGGCCCGAGAGGAGTATGTCAGGCACGCGCCAGCCGTTGTATTCGGCGGGGCGGGTATATACCGGTGGCTCCAGCAGGTTGTCCTGGAAGGAGTCAGAGAGGGCGCTCTGCTCGTCGCCGATGGCCCCGGGGATTAGCCTGACGATGGCGTCGGCGATGATGATGGCGGGTATCTCGCCGCCGGTGAGCACATAGTCGCCGATAGAAATCTCGCGCGTGATGAGGTGCTCGCGTATGCGGTAGTCGATGCCCTTGTAATGGCCGCAGAGTATGATGATGTTGCCGGCGAGCGACAGGTCGTTGGCCATGCGCTGGTTGAAGAGCTCGCCGTCGGGGGCGGTGAAGATTACTTCGTCGTATTGGCGATGCGCCTTGAGGTGGGCGATGCACCTATCTACCGGCTCCACCTGGATTACCATGCCGGCATCGCCGCCAAAGGGGTAGTCATCGACTTTGCGGTGCTTGTTGGTGGTGTAGTCGCGCAGGTTGTGCACCACGATTTGCGCCAGGCCCTTGTTTTGGGCGCGTTTCAGGATAGAGCAGCCCAGTGGCGACTCAAACATCTCGGGCAGCACGGTGATGATGTCTATTCTCATATCTTGTAATGCGATGTGTGTGTGGTGGGGGTGATGGTTATTGATTTGGGCGAGGGGTCTTGATATTGCGGGGGTGGTGAGCCATGATCTCCTCGCGCAGGCGGGTATTGTCGATGTGCAGATATATCTCGGTGGTGGCGATGCTCTCGTGGCCGAGCATCTGCTGTATGGCGCGCAGGTTGGCTCCGCCCTCGAGCAGCGCCGTGGCAAAGGAGTGGCGCAGGGTGTGGGGCGAGATGGTCTTGCGTATGCCGGCCATGAATGCCAGGTCGCGCACGATGTAGAATACCATGACTCTGGTGAGGCGATGGCGCCGCCGGTTGAGAAAGAGGATATCTTCCTCGCCGGGCACGGCGGTGATGCTGTTGCGCTGGCGCAGGTATAGCTTTATCTCATCGAGGGCCACCTCGGAGATGGGCACTATGCGCTCCTTGTTGCCCTTGCCGATGACGCTGACATAGCGGCTCTCAAAATTGATGCGCGAGATGCACAGGTCACAGAGCTCGCTCACGCGCAGCCCGCAGTCAAAGAGCGTCTCTATGATGGCGCGGTTGCGCTGCCCTTCGGGCTTGGTCATGTCAATCTCGGCGATCATAGCATCGACTTCATCTACAGAGAGCACATCGGGCAGGCAGCGCGGGGTCTTGGGCCCGCGCAGCAGCAGCGTGGGGTCGGTGTCGATGACTCTCTCGGTGTGCAGGAATTGGAAGAAAGAGCGCAGCCCCGAGAGTATGCGGGCGTGAGAGGTGGCGGCGAGCCCCAGGTCATAGAGGTCGTGCAGAAAAGTCTCGAAGGTGTCGAGCGTCAGAGCGTCGAGAGGCGTAGATGGCGGCAGCCACTGCATAAAGCGGTCGATATCAGCCAAATAGGCCATGCGCGTGTTGTCGGCGAGGCCTTTCTCCAGCAGCAGATAAGCCTCATAGCGGGCACGCAGAGTGGGGTATGGCGGCACTATCGAGTCAGTCATAACACACCTTGCTCCACACCGTAGGCCACGCGCTCGAGGATGGCGTCCTTGCGGTCTTTGTTGGGCTTGAAGTCGGCCTTGAGGCTTACGCCGAAGAGCTTGCCGAAGCCTTGCCAGAATGTGGCTCTGAACGAGCCTAAGAATGCTTTGAGGATGTCGTAGCTTGACTGATTGGTCTCTCTGACGATGAGCTTGACCAGCACCTTGGCCTGACCTTTGGTGAACTTTTTCAGCACCGGCTTGTACTGCTCAAAGAGCGACGACTCCATGCGCTTGAGATATTTCTCGCGCTCTTTTTGCGTGGGAAAGGTCTCCACATACTCGTAGGTCTCCAGCAGGGTCTCGGCGATGAGCTTGGCGTAGGGCAGAGTGCGCTTGACATCGCGCACCGTGCGCCAATAGTATTCCTCTTCTTTTTTGTTTTTAAACTTCCATTTGGGGAATACCGTAAGCTCGTTGAGTGCGAGCACCAGCACGGTGTCGCCCTCCTCATCGATGCGCCAATGCCCGCCCCGATAGAAGGGGTCATGCGCCGGCCCCGGGTTCTCGAGGGTGCGTTGTTGGCGCGGAGCCTCGGCGGCCGGCATAGCAGCCACGGTGGGCGCGACGGCGGCGATGGCGATGATGGCGATGATAATATGAGCGATGGTGCGTATTGCTGACATAAGTGCTAAGCCGAGATGGTGGAGCGTGGCGATGGCGTTAGGCCTTGTGCTCTACCGGAGGATAGTCGATGGTGTAGTGGAGGCCGCGGCTCTCTTTGCGCTCCTTGGCTTGGCGCATGATGAGGTAGCCCACGTTGATGATGTTGCGCAGCTCGCATATCTCGCGCGAGGCCTTAGAGCACTTGAAGAGGCGCTCGGTCTCCTCGTAGAGGATGTCGAGACGGTTCCAGGCTCGGTCGAGGCGCAGGTTTGACCTTACGATGCCCACGTAGGTGGCCATAATCTGGTTGACCTCCTTGATTGACTGCGTGATGAGCACCATCTCCTCGGGGTGGCGGGTGCCCTCATCGTTCCACCGGGGCACATCATGGCGCAGCGACAGGCCGCTGATGCGACCCATTGCGTGGCGCGCTGCAGCGTCGGCATAGACCACGGCCTCGATGAGTGAGTTAGAGGCCAGGCGGTTGCCGCCGTGGAGGCCGGTGCATGAGCACTCGCCCACGGCATACAGGCAGCCTATCGACGACTCGGCATTGGTATCCACCTTGATGCCGCCACACAGATAGTGCGCCGCCGGCGCCACGGGGATGTAATCTTTGGTGATGTCGATGCCCAGCGACAGACACTTGCGGTAGATATTGGGGAAGTGGTGCTTGGTCTCCTCGGGGTCTTTGTGAGTGACGTCGAGGAAGACGTGGTCGTCGCCATAGAGCTTCATCTCGCTGTCGATGGCGCGGGCCACGATGTCGCGAGGCGCCAGCGACAGGCGCGAGTCATATTTCTGCATAAACTCCTCGCCCTTGAGGTTGCGCAGCACTGCGCCGTAGCCTCGCATCGCCTCGGTGATGAGAAAGGCGGGTCGGTCGCCGGGGTGATAGAGCGCCGTGGGGTGAAATTGCACAAACTCCATGTCCTTGACGGTGCCTTTTGCGCGATACACCATGGCGATGCCATCGCCGGTGGCCACAAGGGGATTGGTGGTGGTGTGATATACGGCGCCGATGCCTCCGGTGGCCATGACGGTGACTTTTGACAAGAAGGTATCCACCTTGCCGGTGTCAGGGTTGAGGATATATGCACCGTAGCAGGTGATGTCGGGGGTGCGGCGCGTCACCACCTTGCCCAGATGGTGCTGCGTGATGATTTCGATGGCGAAATGGCCTTCATACACATCGATGTCGGGGTGGTTGCGCACCGCCGCGATGAGGCTCTGCTGTATCTCGTAGCCTGTGTTGTCAGCGTGGTGGAGGATACGAAACTCCGAGTGGCCGCCCTCACGGTGGAGGTCAAAGGAGCCATCGGCTTTGCGGTCAAAGTTGACGCCCCACTCCAGCAGCTGGTGTATCTGCTCGGGAGCGCCCTTGACCACCTTCTCCACGGCGACGGGGTCGCTGAGCCAGTCGCCGGCCACCATAGTGTCGTGGATGTGCTTGTTAAAGTCATCTACGGCGAGATTTGTCACAGAGGCCACGCCGCCTTGAGCTAATGCGGTATTGGCCTCGTCAAGAGTGGTCTTGCACACCAGAGCCACGCGGCCGGTGCCCGCCACCTTGAGGGCAAAGCTCATGCCGGCGATGCCCGAGCCTATCACCAGATAGTCATATTCGTGTGTCATTGCTATTTGTTACTGTTGTGTCACGATAGAGATAATCTTATTTGCTATGCAGCAATTGTTGTTGTAAGCCGCAAAACGCTCGGCGCCGGCGCCTATGGCAAACACGGGCACGAGATTGCCCGTATGGCCGAAGGTGGTGAAGCCCAGCCCGGCGGCGTCATTGAGCTGCCGCAGCACCTCCACGGCAAAGGCGTTGAAGTTGGCATACAGTGTCTCCTGGTCGGCGGTGTTGCGCAGCTCAAAGGTGTCGTCAAAGAGGCGACGCAGGCGCTGCTCGCCATCGGCGCTGACAGGCACCACCGAGAATAGGCCGAAGCTCTGCTGCAGATATTCGCGCATATCCTCCCAGGTATATACGCGGCGCGACTTCATAATGCCTTTGCAGAAGTCGCTGAAGGCCTCTTTTGACACGCGCTGGTGCTTGAAATACTCCAGGTGAGAGTTGTAGCCCGATGTGGTGTTGCCCATAGCGAGGCCGCCGGTGTCATGGTCAGCGGTGACCACGATGAGGGTCTCGTCAGGGTGAGCTTTATAGAAGTCATAAGCCACCTTGATGGCTTGGTCAAAGTTGATAATCTCAATGATGGCTGTGCCGCCATCGTTGGCGTGGAGCGCATGGTCAATGTTGCCGCCCTCCACCATCATAAAGAAGCGGTCGGGCGAGGTGCGCTGCAGGTGGTCCAGACAAGTGCGCGTAATCTGCGGCAATGTGAGCACGCCGGCGATGCTGTCGATGGTGTAGCCTATGTTCCAGGGCACGGTGCCCTCGGTGTTGAGCAGCAGCACCCGCCGCGCGTCGATGTCGGCAATCTGCTGCGGCCCTCTTACTATCTGCACTCCGGCATCATCAAAGGCCTTCAGCAGCCCGGTGTCGCGGCCCTCGCTGTCAGTGGTGCCGCGCAGCCCGGCGCCGCACACAAATTCATAGCCTGACTGCACCATCTGGCAGCCTATCTCGTAGAACATAGAGCGATGAGGCACGTGAGCGTAAAAGGCGCCGGGGGTGGCATCGTCGGGAGCCACCGAGGTGGCTATGCCCACACCATATCCGGCATCATGAAAGAGAGCGGCCATCGATGTCACCGCCACGCTGTCGGGCGTCACTCCGAGCATGCCGTTGCGTGTCTTGTGGCCCGTGGCGAGCGCCGTGCCGGCGGCGGCACTGTCGGTCACCGGCGAGGAGGTCGAGTAGGTCTGGCACATACCGGCCACCGGAAACCGCATCATAGTGAGCGCGCCGTCACAGCCGAGCACATCGCTGTAATACCGTTGAGCGGCATTGATAGGGCCTATGCCCATGCCATCACCGATAAAATAAAACACGTAACGAGGCGCCGCCTCTTGCGCCGCCACAGTCATTGCCGCCAACGCCATCACCAGCGCCCCGGCCACTCGATATAGTCGCTTCATAATTATGATTTGCATTAATGCGTCAGCAAAGTTACTCACCTTGCGTCAATTATCCAAAAAAATCTCACCTCGCAATTCATCGGCATCCGCATTTGTCGCCGCGCCCACTGTTGCCGGATAGAGTTTTTTTGCTTATCTTTGCGATAGTAATCCTAAATAAGCACTTTTTACCATGAAAACAGCTTTATTGCCATTGGCGATATGCGTGGCCTTGGGGAGCTCTGCCGCGTCTATAGGCTCCAAACTGACGGGCACTATCATCGGCACTGCCCTCTCCGGCGATGCCATAGGCAATGCCACCGAGACCGAAAACACCAAGGCAATGGCCTTTGACGGCGATTTCAACACCTATTTCAAGGCATACATAGGCCCTGACGAGTGGGGCTATAACCGCACGTGGGTGGGCCTGGACCTGGGCGAGCCTCACGTCATCACGGGCGTGGGATATGCCGCGCGCCCGGAGCGCTCTTACAAGCTGCAATTAGCTATGGTGGAGGGCGCCAACGAGGCCGACTTTTCCGACGCCATGCCGCTATATATCATACGCGACGACAGCACACCCTGGGGTGTCATGACATACGCCGACATTGATGTGTCGCGCGGATTTAGATATGTGCGCTTTATGTCGGGGCCGAGCGCCGCGTGCAATTTCGCCGAGATAGAGTTTTACGGCCATGCCGGCGACGGCGACGACAGCCGGCTGTTTCAGCTCACCGAGCTGCCTACAGTGGTCATCAACACCGAGGGCATGCGTATGATGCAATATAAAGACGACAAGATAGCCTCTACGGTGCATATCATAGCCGATGACGGCACGTACCTGCTGAGCAAGACCAACACCGAATGTAAGGGCCGCGGAAACGCCAGCTGGGAGTTTCCCAAGAAGCCCATGCGCCTGAAGTTTGAAAAGAAACAGCAAGTGCTGCCCGACGCCACGGCCAAGTGCAAGAAGTGGACCCTAATACCCAACTATGGCGACAAGTCGCTGATGCGCAACAAGCTGGCGTTTGATATGAGCCGCGGCATCGGATTGGCATACACCCCATATTGCCGCTTCGTAGATGTGGTGTTCAACGGCGAGTATCAAGGCTGCTACCAGCTCTGCGACCAGGTAGAGGTCAACCCCGGGCGCGTGGAAATCACCGAGATGACACCCGACGACATCGCCGGCGAGGCTCTCACCGGCGGGTACCTCATAGAGGTCGATGCCTACGCCTACAGCGAGGCCTCATGGTTTCAGTCGGGGCGCGGCATTCCCGTCACCATCAAGTCGCCCGACGAAGACGAAATCACGGCCGAGCAGTCAGCTTACATTGCCTCGCATTTCAATGCCTTTGAGCAGGCCGTGTTCAGCTACAACTACAGCGATGGCGACAACGGCTATCGCCGATACCTCGATATCGACAGCTTCCTGAAATACCTGATCGTGGGCGAGCTCGATGGCAACACCGACTATTACTGGAGCATGTATCTGGCCAAGGAGCGCGGCGACGACCACTTCGTGGTGAGCCCGGTGTGGGATGTGGACCTCGGCTTTGACAATGACAACCGCACATACCCCATCTCGGCCAAGAATGACTATCTATATCGCAGCGGCGGCTCGGTGGCCTCAGAGGCTATGGCGCAGCTCGCTGACCGCATCGTCAAGAGCGATGTCGCCGCCGCCGAGCGCATCAAATATCTGTGGTCAGACGCGCGCGTCAATCGACACTTCAACCCGGTGTATTACGGCAAGCTCGTTGACCGCTATGCCGCTCAGTTAGAGCAGTCGCAGCAAATCAACTTCAGCCGCTGGAATATCCTCAGCGAATATGTGCATCAAAATCCCGTGGCCATGGGCTCGTATGCTGCCGAGGTGCAGCGCCTCAAGGACTATTTTGACTATCGCTTTGCTCAGCTCGACCGCATAATAGGCTTTGTAGAGGTGGCGGTCACAGACCCGAGCATTGACCAGGAAGCCCTCGAGGAGGAGGAGTCGCCGGGGAGCGGCCTCTCTGCCATCGGCGCCGGCGCGCGCGATGTCATCACCACCGATGGCGCCTGCGTGCGTTTTGCCGGCAACGACGGCTCGGCTGCCTACACCATCTACACCTGCGCCGGCACGATCGCCGACAGCGGCCGCTGTGAGCGCGGGCTCTCGGCGCCTCTGCGCCCCGGCATCTACATCGTGACCACCACCGACGGCGCCGCCGCCAAGGTGCGCATCCGCTGACAAGCCGAAAGCATCAGACCCATCAGCCTCGTCATACGTGTCAGGCCGGCGGTGAGGCGTGGCGGGGGGGTTACTTCTGCATCAGGCGCGCCATGTTGCGCTTGTCTTCGCGCTCTTTGATGGACTGGCGCTTGTCGTACTCTTTCTTGCCTCGCGCCAGGCCTATCACCAGCTTGGCATATCCGCGCGCGCTGATAAAGAGCTTGAGGGGCACGATGGTGAAGCCGGCTTCGCGGCCATTCTTCTGCAGCTCGCGTATCTCCTTGCGGTTAAGCAGCAGCTTGCGATCGCGCCGCGCGTTGTGGTTATTGTATGTGCCGTAGAAATACTCGGCTATATACATATTTTTGACCCACACCTCGCCGGCGTTGATATAGCAGAAGGTGTCAGCCAGGCTCGCCTTGCCCAGGCGTATCGACTTAATCTCGGTGCCGGTGAGCACGATGCCGGCCGTGAAGGTGTCTAATATCTCGTAGTCAAAGGTGGCGCGGCGGTTCTTTATGTTTACTTCCTTGAACTTCATAATTATATCACGTGTTGAGGAGTGGGGCGCAAAAGGCTCAGCGGCGTCAGCCCACCAAGAGCAAGCACATTATGTAGTACAGCACCAGCGGCATCACCACTATCACCGCCGCCGTGGCTAATAGATAAGATATCACATAGTCAGACTTGACACACATATATGCAGCAGCCCGGTGCAGCACCACTACCACCAGCAGCGGCAGGAACTTGACCGGCGTGAGCTCTTCGGGCAGCATATAGCACACACAGCGTATGACCACCATCAGCCCCATCGTCATCACCACCAGCGTAGAGCACTTGTGGTCATTAAGCTCGCCATCGACAAAGCGAGGGAGCCATAGCCCCAGCACTATATGTGCCAGATAGATCGACGCGAAATAGCTGCACAGAAACGCCAGCGCCGTCTGTATCATCTGCGTCAAGGCTAACTCGGAGTTGTACAGCAGCTGCATAAACACGGCCGCCGCCGTCAGCCCCAGCAGCGGATAGTAGCCGCGGCTCTGCATCTCCTCGGGGACAGGCGACCCTGCCGAGATATCCTCCCACCCGCGAGAGGGCATCAGCAGCAGCTGAAACATATACTTGAGATAGCTCAACATTGCGTTTTCGTTTGTTTTGGACTACAAAGTTAATAATTATCGATGTGTTTCGGAGGATTTTTCGTACTTTTGTAGCATAAATTATTTTCTAACGCATAAACTTAGACATTTTTTATGATACGTCGCATACTTTCTATCGCCGGCAAGCCCGGCTTGTTTCGTCTCGTAAGCCAAGGCAAAAACATGCTCATCGTGGAGTCGTTGCAGACCGGCAAACGCACCCCCGCCTACTCTCATGATAAGGTGATATCGCTGGGCGATGTGGCCATATACACCACCGGCGATGATATGCCGCTGCCCGTGGTTCTCGACAAGGTATATGCTCACGCCGAGGGCAAGGCAGTTGACGTAAAGGCTTTTGCCGATGATGCCGCCGTGCGCGATTACTTCCGCGCGGTGCTGCCCGAGTTTGACGATGACCGCGTATATACCACCGACATCCGCAAGCTGCTGTCGTGGTACAACGGCCTCATCGCCGCCGGCTTCACCAAATTCACCGAGGAGATGGCCACGGCCGACACCCCTGCCGAGGAGAAGTAAAACAAACTCGTCCCTCACACCTGAGCCCATAATCACACACACCGATACACCTGACGCACACCATCGCAGCCGTTTATTACTGCTCGCGATGATGTGCGTCAGTATTTTTTGATTGTCAGCAAGGAAGCCGGCAGCCGGCGGGCAGCATCACTGCGCCTCGCCGGGAAGTGGCGCATTGGCCAGGTGGTCGCGTGCCGTGGCGAGCGTGCGCTCCAGCTTCTCGCGCAGTATCGTCTGAGCGCGCTGCTCTTGCAGCACCTGCGCGTAAGCGTATGTGCGCACTATGGCTGCCGCTGTTGTCGCCGACAGCCGTGCCTTGTGGCGCCCCTTGGTGCCGATAAATTCGATGCTTATCTCCTTGGCATTGCTATGGGTGGCGAGCCACTGCGCTATGTCAGTCACCTCCTCCTGGCGCAAGCTCAGCAGCTCCGAGCCTTCGACAGCCACGAGGCGCTCGGCAGAGGCCGTGCCTGACACTGCGCGGTCAGCTCCGGCCGCCACCGCCAGGGCGTTGAGCCCTATGCGTCGCCCTTGCAGATTGGCCACGATGTATAGATAGCCGTCGTCGCTGAGGCGCGGCTGCACACAGGTGGCATTGAGGCGGTCGGCAGCATACACCGTGTTGTCAACACGGTATCCCTCAAGGCCGCGGGTGCCCTCCACGTGGCGGAAGAGGGCGGCGAGGCTGTCGGCCTGCAGCTGCAGGGTGGCGAGGCGATAGTCGCAGGTCTCGATGCTGTCAATGGTCACTCCCTCGATGGCGGCGGCGCGCACACGCTCGGATTGGCGGCGCACCTCCAGCTGCTCGCGATAAGCGGTGTTGAGGCTGTCAAGCAGCGTCATGGCCTCGGCATAGTTCTTGGCCTCGACGGCGGTCTCGGCCTCAGCCAGCAGGCCTTGGGCGGCGGTGAGGCGCTTGGCGTTGTCGCTGCAGGCGCCGCTGATTAGCGACACGGCGGCAATGGCGATGGCCACGATGCCGGTGCGATGGGGTGATGATAGTCTGTGGGGGTTAGTTGCGTTGCACATCTTTTACGCCTTTTACTGTGGATATTTTGGTGATGAGGCGCTTCACTGCATCTTGGTCCTTGACGCTGACAATGACGTAGCCGTGAAAGAGGCCGTCTTGCGAGTTGACCGAGATATTGCGCAGGAGCACATCCTTTTGCTTATTGATAATCGAAGTGATGTTTGTGACGATGCCTATATCGTCGTAGCCGACGATGCGCAGCGTCACCATCTGCATATCGCCCACCTTGCCGCTCCAGCGTGTGTCGATGACGCGGTAGGGGTATTTGGCGCGTATATTGGCCGCGTTGGGGCAGTCGTTGCGGTGCACCTTGACCACGCCCTCTGATGAGATGAAGCCAAACACCTCATCGCCCACGATGGGGTTGCAGCACTTGGCCATCTTGAAGTTGAGGCCCTTGACGCTGTTGTCGCCGATGATGAGCACGTCGGGCGACGACGTCTTCGTGTCTTCTTCGTCATCGTGGGGCTGAAGCACAAACTCGCTCGCCGAGACGCGAGGCCCCTCGGGCGCCGCCACGTCGTCGATGGTGATATACGAGTCGATGACATCGTTGATATCGAGCGAGCCGTCAGCTATGGCGTTGTAAAAGTCGGTGATGGTCTTATAGCCCATCTTCTTGACGGTGCGCGACACACGCGCCTCGTCAAAGTCTATCTTGCGATTTTTGAGGCGTCGCAGCAGCAGCTCCTTGCCCAGGTCGGCGGCTCGCTTTTCGGCCTCCTTGAGGTTGACGCGTATCTTATTGCGCGCCTTGGTGGTGACGGTGAAGTTGAGCCAGTCAGCCTTAGGCTCTTGAGTGGCCGAGGTGAGTATCTCCACGGTGTCGCCGCTCTGCAGCTTATAGTTGAGCTTTTTGTTTTTGCCGTTGACGAGGCCGCCGATGCAGTGCTCGCCGATGTTGGTGTGGATGTTGAAGGCGAAGTCCAGCAGCGAGGCGCCTAATGGCAGGCGGTATAGGTCGCCCTTGGGGGTGAAGACAAACACCTCCTTGTCATAGACATCCATGCGCATATTCTTCATCAGCTCCAGCGGCCCGGAGTCAGCGGTCTCGAGGATGTCGCGCACATTATTCATCCACGCGTCGAGGTTGTCTTCGCTCTTGATGCCCTTATACTTCCAGTGGGCGGCGAGGCCCTTCTCGGCAATCTCATCCATGCGCTTGGTGCGTATCTGCACCTCCACCCATCGCTGCTGCGGCCCATACACGGTGACGTGGAGCGACTCATAGCCATTGCTCTTGGGGATGCTCAGCCAGTCCTTCATGCGCGAGGGGTTGGGCACATACATATCCGTGACTATCGAGTAAGCGAGCCAGCAATCGGCCTTCTCGCGCTCGCGCTCGGTGTCGATGACGATGCGTATGGCAAAGAGGTCATAGATGTGCTCTATGTCGTTCTTTTGCTTCTTCATTTTATTCCAAATCGAATAAATCGATTTGGTGCGGCCTTTGATTTCAAACTTAAAGCCCTCGTCGATGAGCTTCTGCTTGATGGGTCGTATGAAATTGTCGATATACGCGTCGCGCACCTTCTTGGTCTCGTTGAGCTTATGAGCGATGCGAGTGTAGATGTCGCGGTTGGTGTATTTGAGCGACATATCTTCAAGCTCGCTCTTGATGGCATACAATCCCAGGCGGTGGGCCAATGGCGCATACAGATAATTGGCCTCGTAAGCCACTTTGCGCACGGCCTCCTCGTCAGGGTGATGATTGATGGCCCGCATGAGCGTGAGACGGTCAATAATCATGATGATGATGACGCGGATATCTTGCGCGAAGGTCAGCAGCAGGTCGCGGAAATTGTCGGTCTGCACTGACACCGACTTGCTATACACCAGCGACACCTTAATGAGGCCACCCACGAGCTTGGCCACATCGGCGCCCCACTCCTTGGCGATGTCAGCCTCGGAGAGCGCCCCGTGGCGCGCTATATTGAAAAGCAGGATAGCCACAGCCATGTTGCGGTCAGGCGACATCATCACGCACAGCTGCAGCGCCGTAGAGACACTGCGCACCACGGCGTTAATGCCAAAGCGGTCGCGCCCCACGATGCCGCCACTCACCGCCTCTGAGATAAAGCGGCGCATACGCCGATAATCAGACGGCTCGCGCACGCCCGATGTCAGCCGCAGCAGCCGGCGCGCACACTGCTTCAGTAGCAGCGTCTCTTCTTCTGTAAAGATCAACTCATTCATTTTGCCTCTACGTAATCTTCCTGTACCTTATATTGACGTCAAAATTACTATTTTTTTTGAATATGACAAAACAGCAATAAAAAAAGCCGCGACGCTTGTCTGGGCGCCGCAGCTCGGGGGGTATTGAATGATTGTAGATTAAGCTTTGTTAGAGCGCCGGGGTGTAGTCAATAATCCAATTGCCGTCGGTGGGCATAGAGGCGTGGATGTCGGTCTTGCCGTCGAGGCTGCGGAAGTAGAATTCGTGAGCCAGCTCATCGGTGGCCTCCAGACGCTCGTAGCGCTCATCGAGATAGCGAGTGACGCTCACGGTGTAGTCGCCGTTGAGCACCACCTGTGCCGAGCTCAGGCCGGCAGCGGAGAAGGTGTAGGTAAACGCATCGGCGGCATCATCGGCAAGGCCCGAGTATGACAGGGTTGAGCCCTCGGCGGCATCCAAGGTGTAGCTCGTCATGGCGTCTTTCACGGTCTGCGCGTCAGCGCCCCATGCCAGCACCGGCTCCTCAAAGAGATTGTATTTGGGGAGCACAGCTACCTTAAACGAGTAGTAGCGGCCGGTCACCACAGCGTTGCCCACATGGTTGGCATGCAGCACATCGCCTTCGACAGAGGCTACCGAGGGGTTATCTGACACCCACACACCGCTGTTAGCGGTATTGATTTGGTATGTGTCATGAGAGTAGAGCTCCAGGTTAGGAATTGTTACATCGGTGCCTTTTACTTCGTTGTCATCATCGTTGCAGGCGACAAAAGCAGCGCTGCACAGCAACATAGCAGAGAGTAATAATTTTGTCTTCATTTTCTATCTTATTTTAAGTGAATATTCAAAACTCGTTTCTTTTTTACCCCACCTTCTCAGGTCTTTGACACGCCTTGCGGAGCAATTATTGCGCAAAGTTAGCAATTTTTTTTGAATAACAACATAATGCCACTCATTTTGCTGAAATCTGCTGAAATCTTGTACATCATCCTACACGGCGTATGATTAGGCTTCTCCTATTATATATGTTAGGCTCCGCTGTTCATTCATTTGCTTATGTTCAATCATATTGAACGCTGCGGTTTTACTGAACAATGACGTGATCGAGCGAAAAAAATCATTTTTTTCTTGCGGGTAGTAAATTTTTGTTGTATCTTTGCCTAAAATAATTGTTTTGGACTATGGACAACAAATTGTTAGAGCTGGAAATGCCCAAGGCTGAAGCGTCGGTCATCGATAGGTTGCGTTATCTGATACGTCTCACGCGGCGCACTCAAGCGCAGTTTAGTGAATTGATAGGTATCGATGCATCAAACTTATCAAAGATACTATCAGGGCATAGCAATGTCTCCGAGGGGTTTATAAATAGGGTTGTGGTAAACCTCGGGGTGTCAAAGAAGTGGCTCACCACGGGCGAGGATGTGCCTTTTCCGCGCGGCGAGCATGCCGATGTGGTCAACGGTGGAGCATCGGCTAAGCCGGTGTCGGTGGCCGGAGCGCCGGTCTATGATGTCGATGTAGCTGCCGGGGCGGTGGCGCTGCGCGACTGTTTCAGTGCCGACCGCATCATCGGGCGCCTGGATATCCCCGAGATAGACCCACGCAACCCCGTGCTGCACGTGCGCGGCGACTCTATGATGCCACGCATCAATAATGGTAGCTATCTGAGCATACGCGAGATCGCCACTGACGCTCCCATCTTCTGGGGGCAGATCTATGTGGTGATGCTTGATGACTACCTCTTGGTCAAGTATCTGCGTCGCCACGCCGATGCCGATATGATGATACTGCATAGCGCCAATCCCTCTTACGATGATATGGAGGTGCGCCGCAGCGATGTGCGCCGCCTGTTCATCGTGGAGCGTATCCTCAATTATGACATCCTCGCCTAAAGTGTTGGCATCGCCACTGCCGGCGTGTATGCATGCCGGATTGCGTGAGGCGGGATGCGACGAGGCCGGACGCGGCTGCCTCGCCGGGCCGGTGTATGCCGCCGCCGTCATCCTCCCCGATGACTTCAGCCACCCGTGGCTCAACGACTCCAAGCAGCTGAGTGAGCGGCGCCGCTATGAGCTGGCGCCTATCATACGGCGAGAGGCGCTCGCGTGGGGCGTAGGCGTATGCTCGCCCGAGGAAATTGACAGCATCAATATCCTTGAGGCCTCGATACTGGCGATGCACCGCGCGCTCGACGCTCTGGAGGGTGTGCGCCCGGGCAGTATCATCGTCGATGGCAACCGTTTTCACCCTTACGGCGATGTGCCTTACACCACCGTGGTCAAGGGCGATGCCCGGTATGCCAATATCGCCGCCGCATCAGTCCTCGCCAAGACTGAGCGCGACAGTTATATGACCATGATGGCTCAGAAATACCCTCACTACGGATGGGACATCAACAAGGGCTATCCTACGCGCGCCCATCGCGCCGCAATCGCCGAGTATGGCCCGTCGCCGCTGCACCGCCTCACTTTCAGGCTCACGGCGCAATAGCCCCCTCTCCTACTCCGCAATTCATATCTTGATGTTATTGACTGATAAAAAATTAGCGATAATGAACGATAACCACACCACCATCACGCCACCTCAGCGCTATGCCATAGTGATCGGGCGCACATACGGCAGCGGCGGTCGCGCTCTGGGGCGCCTCATCGCCGAGCGCCTCAACATACCTTTTTACGACAAGGAGCTGCTGGCCGAGGCGGCACGCCGGGGCGGCGTCAGCGCCGGATACCTCGAGCGCACCGATGAGCGCACACCCCGCGTGATCACCGGCTTCGTGTCGGCCAACATAGGCTTCTCGTCGCTGCCATGGTACAATGTGCCTGCCGGCGGCGATGCTGCTTACGCCGCCATCTCCGATGCTATCACCGCCGCCGCAGATGCCGGCCCATGCGTGATTGTGGGCCGCACAGCCGACTATGTGCTGCGCCACAGCGGAGCCACCGTGGTGAGCATCTTTGTGCATGCGCCCATTGACGAATGCGTCAGCCGCATCATGCAGCGCGGCGAGTGCGACAATGCCAAGGCGGCGCGTGACCTCGCCGAGAAAGCCAATAAGCTGCGCGCGGCATACTATAATTTCTACACTGACCGCAAGTGGGGCGAGGCCGCCGAATACGACCTCACCATCGACTCCTCGCTGCTCCCCTTAGAGCAGCTCGCCGACATCGTCATTGACTACACACGCCGCCGCATGGCTGCTGCCGGCGCCAATGATATCATAGACAATTCGCTCTGACACAATGATTTCAATAGCACAAAAATGGCTATCATAGAATATCAAGGCGTAGAAATTCTGCGCAAAGAGCACGTGGTGCTCAAAAATGTGACATTCAGTATCGACAAGGGCCAGATGGTGTATCTGGTAGGTAAGGTGGGCTCCGGCAAGAGCTCGTTGCTCAAGACCATGTATGGCGAGGTGCCAATCACCACGGGCTCGGCGCGCATCTATGACTATGACTTGCGATCGCTGCGCCGCCGCGACATACCTATGCTGCGCCGCCGCACCGGCATCGTCTTCCAAGACTTCCAGCTGCTGATGGACCGCAACGTATATGCCAACCTCGACTTTGTGCTCGCCGCCACCGGATGGCGCTCAAAGGCCGACAAGGAGCAGCGCATCGAGGAAGTGCTGCGGCAAGTGGGTATGCAAAACAAGTCATACAAGATGCCTCACGAGCTCTCCGGCGGCGAGCAGCAGCGCATAGTCATAGCACGCGCTTTGCTCAACAACCCTGACATCATACTCGCCGATGAGCCTACCGGCAACCTTGACCCTGCCACCGGCGAGATGATTGTGAGCCACCTCTACGACATAGCTCAAAGCGGCACTGCCGTGATTGTGGCCACACACAATATATCGCTCATCGAGACATTCCCGGGGCGCATACTGCGCTGCGACGACAAGCGCCTCATCGACGAGAGCCTCACCGACGGATCTGACTCTGACGACACCCCCGATGAGCCTCAAAGCGCCGGCGAGTGATGCGCGCCATTGATTTTTATATTTCATCAATTATTTAAGAGTATCATACAGTGAAAGTTCTGAAATTCGGAGGCACCTCGGTGGGCTCGGCCGAACGCATCAAGCACGTAGCCGACCTCATCAGCAAGCGCGGTGCCGGTGATATAGTGGTGCTGTCGGCGATGTCGGGCACCACCAACACCTTAGTGGAGATTGCCGACTATCTCTACAAGAAAAATGTGCCGGGAGCTCAAGAGACGCTCAACGCCCTCGAAGTGAAATACAACGATGTGCGTGCGCGGCTATTCTCCACCGCCGAGGCCATCAGCCGCGCTGA
Source organism: Muribaculaceae bacterium (assembly GCA_051871765.1). Classification (GTDB taxonomy): domain Bacteria; phylum Bacteroidota; class Bacteroidia; order Bacteroidales; family Muribaculaceae; genus CAG-873. Next base: position 11,844 of record JBJEDF010000057.1, on the reverse strand, counting down.
TGCCGCCCTCGACCGCAGCTTCAGCTACATACGCAAGCTCATGGTCTCGGAGTTTACCGTCGATGAAGAGAAGGAAATTCTCGCCCAAGGCGAGCTGATGTCAACAGCGCTGATGCAGTGCTACCTTATGGAGCAGGGCGTGCACTCGGTGATGCTCCCCGCCCTTGAATATATGCGCACCGAGGCCAACGGCGCCCCCGATATGCGATACATCAGCAGCCGCCTGCAGCGCCTCATCGAGATGGAGGACAAGGCCGACGTATATATCACCCAAGGATATATCTGCCGCAATGCTTACGGCGAAGTCGATAACCTGCGCCGCGGCGGCAGCGACTACACCGCCTCAATCATTGGCGCCGTGATGGAGGCCGACGAGATACAGATATGGACCGACATCGATGGCATGCACAACAATGACCCGCGATACGTCGATGGCACAGCGCCCGTCAGCGCGCTCCACTTTGAGGAGGCCGCCGAGCTCGCTTACTTCGGCGCCAAGATATTACACCCCTCGTGTGTGTTGCCCGCAAAGCTCCACAATATCCCCGTGCGGCTGCTCAACACCATGCAGCCCAATGCTCCGGGCACGGTGATCTACAATATGCCGCCTGACGGCACCATCAAAGCGGTGGCGGCTAAGGACAATGTCACCGCCATCAAGATCAAGTCAGGGCGTATGCTCCTCGCTTACGGCTTCTTGCACAAGGTGTTTGAGACCTTTGAGAAGTATAAGACCAGCATCGACATGATAGCCACCTCAGAGGTGGGCGTCACCGTCACCATCGATGATGAGACACATCTGGCCGACATCATCGACGAGCTGAAGACCTTCAGCACCGTCACCGTAGATCATGATATGGTGATAATCTGCGTGGTCGGCGACTTGGAGTGGCACAATTGCGGCTTTGAGTCGCAAGCCGTGGCGGCGCTCCATGACATCCCGGTGCGTATGATATCATACGGCGGCAGCAATTACAACATCTCTATGGTGGTGCGCAGCTGCGACAAACTCGAAGCCCTCAAGCGCCTCAGCGAGGCACTGTTCTGACCCCCCACGGTCAGCGTGCCGGCTCCAGCGAAAATCTGTTGAGCCGGGCCAGCGCCAACGCGTAGTCATAGCGTAGGCTTAGATATGTCCGGGCGTTGTCAATCAGGTAGTTCACCTCATTGATATACTGCATCACGGATATCTGACCGCCATCGAGAGCCACGCGCAGCAGTCGCTGATACTCGGCATCGCCCAAGACCTGAGCATAGCTGCTGAGGCGGCGCTGCAGGCTGCGTGCCCGCGCATACGTGGCGATAATGTCGGCGCGTGTGGTCATCTCGTAGCTTGAGGTGCCCGCACTGATGCTCTCGATGGCGGCCGAGGCGGCGGCGCGCCTACGATTGGCGCCCCACAGCGGCAAGGTCAGGCCCACGGAGAAGCCGTTAAAGTGTGTGCCATCCTCATAGTTGTGCACATATCCCAGCGACAGCCCCGGCAGCGCTGAGGCCTTGGCGGCGCTGAGCCTGTGCTGCGCGGCGGTGAGCGCTGCTGCTTGTGATTGCAGCATAGGGTCGTGATGATAAAAAGCATCGAGATAGGCATCTTCGGATGCGAGAGCCCGGGGCTCAGCGGCTGCGGCTGCGGCAATGATGCTCGAAGCATCTACGTCGAGTGTCTTGCCGCCGTTGAGGGCTATGAGCGCGGCGCGCGCCGCATCGATGTCGGCGCCGGCCTCGGCAATGTCGTTGCTGAGCAAGAGCGATTGCAGCTTGAGCTTCTTGACATCGAGTATTGAGGCCTCGCCCATGTCAAAGGCGCGAGTCGTGGCCGCCGACAGCGAGTCGATATTTGCGGCTATTGACTGCAGCAGCGCCAACTTCTGCTGCGCGTATGCCCAGTCCTCCAGCAGTAGGCGAGCCTCGAGAGCCTTGTCGAGCACCCTTGAGCGCTGCATGGCGCTCAGCGCATCGGCCTGAGCCTCGGCGGCGGCGTTGCGGGCCTTATATACGCCGGGCCACTCAAAGCCTTGGCTCACCGACAGCGACCAACGGTCAGAGCCCGGGGCTCCATTGTGGGCATACGAGCGCTCAAACTCCACCTCGGTGGCGGGGAGGGCATTGTCGGCCTTGGCAGCCTGATATTCGGCGCGCATAGCGGCAGCCTGCGATGCCAGGTCGGCATTATTGGCGAGTATTGCATCGATGATTGCAGCGTAGGGGTCGCCGGCATACATCGGCGCTGCTGCGGCGCACATTAAGGCGCATATCAGCGCTATGTGGCGAGTTATAGAGTGTCTCATTTGAGTTTGTTTTCTTTTCTAAGCGTGATTATGCGATATACGGCAGGCACGATGAAGATGTTGAGTATAGTCGATGACACCAGGCCGCCGAGGATTACCACCGCCATGGGCGATTGTATCTCATTGCCGGGCTTGTCGCCGTTGAGCGCCAGCGGTATCAGCGCTAATGCCGATGTCATCGCCGTCATGATGATAGGCAGCAAGCGGTCAGCCGACCCTATGGTGATGCGGCGCTCAAGGGGCTCGCCCTTGTCGCGCAGGTCATTATAGTGGCTGATGAGCAGCATGCCATTGCGCGTGGTGATGCCTAAGAGCGATATCAGGCCTATGATGGCCGGGATGTTGATTTCGCCGCCGCTGAGCCATAAGATGGCCACGGCGCCTATCATAGCCAGCGGCATATTCAGCAGTATCACCAGCGCCTGAGCCCAATCCTTAAATTGGCCGTAGAGCAGCATCAATATCACCAGCAGCGAGCAGAGCGAAGCCCAGGCCAGGGTGCGCGAGGCTGACTCTTCGCTCTCAAACTGGCCGCCGTAGTTGAGGTAATATCCCTCGGGCAGCTGCACAGAGGCGTCGATGACGCGCTGGATATCATTGATTACGCTGCGCAGGTCGCGGCCCTCGGTGTTGGCCGAGATGAGGATGCGGCGCTTTACGTTTTCGCGGTTGATGGTATTAGGGCCGGCGGTTGACACGATGTCAGCGACCTCGCTCAGAGGCACCTTGCCCTTGGGAGTATCGATGACCATGCGGCGTATGCTCTCAATGGTGTTGCGCGCCTGCGGGTCAGCCACGATGGTGATGTCGTAGGGCACACCGTCGTCATACACCTGCGACACGGCCTTGCCGGCGATCGCCACATCTACGATGCGGCCAAACTCGGCCATCGTCACGCCATAGCGGGCGAGCATCTGTCGCCGCGGGCGTATTGCGAGCTCGGGGCGCTCGACCTGCTGCTCTATGTTGGCATCAACGACGCCGGGCACGGCAGCCACCACGTTCTTTATCTGAGAGCCTATGGTGTAGAGCTTGTTGAGGTCATCGCCAAAGAGCTTGATAGCTATCTGGGCCTTAGAGCCGGAGAGCATGGCATCAATGCGGTGAGAGATGGGCTGGCCTATCTCTATGCTCACGCCCGGCAGCTCGCTGAGCTTGGCGCGCAGCTCGTGTGCCACCTCATCGCGAGAGCGGTCGGCGAGGGTGTACGGCGCCTCTATCTCGGAGGCGTTGACGCCCATTGAGTGCTCGTCGAGCTCGGCTCGCCCGGTCTTGCGGGCGGTGTGGCGCACCTCGGGTATTGACAGTATGATGCGCTCGGCCTCGCGCCCTATGCGGTTGCTCTCATCGAGCGACACGCCCGGCAGGGTGGTCACGTTGACCGTGAACGAGCCTTCATTGAAAGGCGGCAAGAAGCTGCGACCCATTGAGCCGAATACTATCAGCGAGCCTATCAGCAGCACTCCGGTGATGATGAGCATCGGCTTGTAGTGAGGCATGGTCCATGCCAGTGCGCGCGAGTATGTGCGCTTGAGCCATGCCGACAGCGGAGCTTCGCGCTCGGCTTTCTCGGCCTTCTTTGACCCTAAGAGATACACACACAGCACCGGCGTGAGCGTCAGCGCCACTATCGTGGAGGCTATCAATGCTATGATAAACGATACGCCCAGCGGCACCAGCAACCTGCCCTCGATGCCCGACAGCAGAAACAGCGGCGTGAAGCTGGCGATAATCACCAGCGAGGAGTTGAAGATTGGAGTGCGCACCTCAGCCGAGGCGTGATACACCACATCGAGGGTGGAGCGGCGCTGCTCGGGCGGCAACGCCCGGTTCTCGCGCAGTCGCTTATACACATTTTCCACATCCACGATGGCATCATCGACCAGCGAGCCTATGGCGATGGCGATGCCGCCGAGACTCATAGTGTTGATGGTGTAGCCTAACGCGTGGAGTATCAGCATCGTCACTATGATGGATATAGGCAGCGCCACTACCGAAATCAGCGTGGTGCGCATATTCATCAAGAAGAGGAATAGTATCACCACCACAAAGAGCGCGCCCTCTACAAGCGCCGAGCCTAAGTTGAAGATGGAGTTTTGAATAAATGACGATTGGCGGAAGATGTCAGTGTGGATCTCCACATCGGAGGGCAGCGACCGCGATATCACATTCAGTTCATCGTCGATAGTGCGAGTGAGGCTCATAGTGCCCACCAAGGGCTGCTTGACCACGGTGATGAGCACGGCATCAGTGGCGTCAACAGAGGCGGCGCCGATGCGAGGCTGCGCTCCGGCGATGGTCACCGTGGCGATGTCGCGAAGGGTGACTATGCCGCGGTCATCGCTGCGCACCACGGCGGCGGCGATGTCGTCGGCGGAGGTGGTGTTGACCTCGCCTTTGACGATGTATTCATTGCCATAGTCATAGATGACACCGCCCGAGGCGTTGTCATTGACTGACTGAGCCGCGGCGATGGCCTCGTCGAGCGACACATCCAGCACGCGCATCTTATCGGGGTCCAGGCGCACCTGATATTCTTTAGCCTCGCCGCCTATCACTGCCACTTGGGCCACGCCGCCCAGGCCCAGCAGGCGCGGACGTATGTGGCGGTCGGCAATGGTGCGCAGGTCGAGCATCGAGGTGCTATCGGCCGTGAGGCCTATTATCATCATTTCGCCCATAATTGACGATGGCGGGCCCATAGTAGGCGTCTTGACATTGGCGGGGAGCAGCTCTCCCACGGGCGTCACACGCTCTGACACTATCTGTCGGGCTCGATACAGGTCGGTGTCCCAATCAAATTCGACCCACACCACCGAGAAGCCCGTCGATGAGGTGGAGCGCACGCGCCGCACACCGGCGGCGCCGTTGACGGCTGTCTCTATGGGGTATGTCACGATTTTCTCCACCTCCTCGGGTGCCATTCCCGGGGCCTCGGTCATCACCACCACGGTGGTGGCGTTGAGGTCAGGGAAGATGTCGATGTCGGTGCGCAGGGTCATCACGGTGCCGCAGATGAGGATCACGGCGGCCAAGATGAGCATCGCCAGTCGATTGTTAATCGAAAAGCGTATTATCTTGTTAAGCATATCTCTCAGAGGTGTGATTAATGATTATGCGAGTGACCATCGGGCACCGTGCCGGCGGCGGCTGCCAGGCGCACCGTCGTGGCGCCGTCAACCACTATTACTTCGCCGCCTTTGAGCATCGGCGAGCTTATCTCAACCATTTCGCCGTTATCTACGCCGAGCGTCACGGCCACTTGCTTGTAGCCGTGGGCATCGACTTGCTCAAACACAAAGTAGCTGCCTTGCTGCTCAACCAGCGCCGAGCGCGGCACTGCCAGCGCCTCGCGGCTGTCGGCGCCGAGCAGATACACATCAACCTGAGAGCCGGGCAGCAGAGAGCCGTCGTTGCGGAAGGTGAAGAATACGGGCACATATCCCGGGTCGGTGGCTGCGGCGGCCTGTGATGTGCGTCGCGCTCCCAGGGTGCTCAGCAGCAGAGGCTCGGAGGCGTAGGGTAGCGTCACGCGGGCATCATTGATAGCGGCGAGCTGCCCGTAATAGCGCTGGGGCACATCGGCTCGCAAAGTCAGCTCGGCCGATGAGGCTATTGTGGCGATGGGGGTGCCTACCTCGGCATACTGCCCTTGCGACACGTTGACCTCGGTGACAACGCCGCTGATGGGGGCGGCAGCGCGCCCTGAGGCAGCGCTCGGGCTGTAAGCGGCGCGGGCGCTCTCATATGCCGCCACGGCGGCGTTGTACTCGTGGGCGGTGACGATGCGCTCCTCGAAGAGCGGCTTCAGGCGCTCCATCTCACGCTTGGCGGCGTTGAGATGCGCCAGGGCGGCGGCATTGGCATCGCCGCCGCTGACGCCCGTGGCCTTAATGTGCGCCACGGTGGCGCCTGCTGATACTGAAGCCCCGGCGGTGATGCCCGCCGAGAGGGTGACAATGCCCGCCGTCGGCGCTGTCACCACGGCGCTGCCCGCCGCCGCCGGCATTATCTCGCCGCTGACGTGCAGCACCTGCCCTATGGGCTGCCGGCGCAGGGTATCCACACGCACGCCCATGCGCTGAGCCATCGCCGGCTCTAATGTTATCTCATCTTCGTGGTGGTGGGCGGCGTGAGCTTGCTCCTCGCCGTCGTGGTCGTGGCCCTCATTGGCAGCTCCGCTGCATGCCCATGTCATAGTTATGGAGGCTGTGACCAGCACTAATGTCGTAATTTTCATAGCTGATGATGGTATCGTGTATTGATGTTTGCATTTCTGCACGCAAAATTACAACAGCTCATTGGCTTGCGCGTTATAAAATTATGAAATAATGTTGCACGATTTTGCTTTATACTCGTATTAATTCAATAATTCTGCGTACCTTTGCACTATAATATCATCCGCCAGATATGAATGACAGTTTTGAAATGGTAGCCAAGACCTTCCAGGGGCTGGAAGATGTGCTTGCCGAAGAGTTGCGCGGCTTGGGCGCCGCAAACGTCACCCCCGGCCGCCGCATGGTGGCTTTCGATGGTGATTTGGAGATGCTTTATAAGGCCAACCTGTGCTGCCGCACGGCCCTGCGTATCCTCAAACCTTTTTATAAATTCACAGCTCGCGATAGCGATGAGCTATACGAGAAAGCCAAGGACTATGATTGGTCGCAGCTGCTGTCGCTTGACAAGACATTCTCTATAGATGCGGTGACATTCGGCGAGGATTTCACTCACTCGCAGTTTGCTACATATCGCCTCAAAGATGCAATAGTGGATTGGTTTAAGGACCGCTACGGCGAGGACAAGCGCCCCGGAGTGCGCCTCAAAGATGCCGACGTCATGTTTAACCTCCACATCTCCGGCCGGCAGGTGATATTATCGCTCGACTCATCGGGCGAGTCGCTCCATAAGCGCGGCTACAGGGTGGCGCAGACTGAGGCTCCTATCAACGAGGTCCTTGCCGCCGGCATTATCTTGCGCAGCGGATGGCGCGGTGAGTCACCGCTGGTTGACCCCATGTGCGGCTCCGGCACTTTCCTCATCGAGGCGGCACTCATCGCCGCTAATATCAACCCCGGCATTTACCGCAGGGGCTTTGCCTTTGAGCAGTGGCGCGACTTTGATGCCGAGCTCTTCGACCGGCTCTACAACGACGACTCGGGCGAGCGCCCCGTGGAGCACAAAATCTATGGCGCCGATATCTCGCCGCGGGCCGTGGCGATAGCAACCGAAAATATCAAGAGCGCCGGCGTGGCAAAATATATCGACATCGCCGTGCGCCCCATATCGCAGTGGACTGAAGCGCCCAAGCCCGCCGGCGTCGTCATCACCAACCCGCCCTACGGCGAGCGCATCTCCGCCCCCGATATGGACGCGCTATACACCACCATCGGCAGTCAACTCAAGCACGTATTCACCGGCTATCACGCCTGGATTATAGGCTATCGCGATGAGCATTTTGCCAAGATCGGCCTTGCGCCGTCAACGCGTGTGCCCTTGCTCAACGGCTCGCTTGAGTGTGAGCTGCGCGAATATGTAATCTTTGAGGGCGACCGCAAGTCATATGTCAAAGGTGGCGGCAAGATAGGTCGCGGCCCGGCAAGCACGGCCCGGCGCGATGATGACGGCGACCGACGTCGCCCCGCTCGATATGCCAAGACCGGCGAGGGCGAGCACGCTCATCGCCGCAACGCCGCGCCGACAGCCGACGCCACGCCTGCCGCCGAGTCGGAAAATCCGCTGGCACGCCGCCGCAATGCCGCCGCCCTCAAGTCAATACGCAATCAAGAGCCCTCGCTGCCGCCTCAGCAAGGCCCGCTGATGCGCTCGCGCGGCTGGAAAAAGAAAGGCCTCAACAAGGACAATCAATAGTCCACTCACCTCCTCACCTACCTCCTCCTCACTCCTATAAATTGACACTCTGAATAATCACCACTCCACTTTCACCGATGAAGATACTTCTCTTAGGCTCGGGAGGCCGCGAATCGGCTCTCGCCCACAAAATCAGTCAGAGTGAGCGCACCGAGGCGCTCTTCATAGCTCCGGGCAACGGCGGCACTGCCGCTTACGGCGCCAATGTGGCCCTAAGCCCCCTTGACTTTGATGGCATAGCACACTTTGTGGCCGACAATGCCATTGACATGATAGTAGTGGGCAATGAAGACCCGCTCGTGGCCGGAATATATGATTATTTTGCTGACTGCGCCCCCAATGTGCTCGTAGTGGGCCCGTCGAAGGATGCCGCAGCACTCGAGGGCAGCAAGGACTTTGCCAAGCAGTTTATGATGCGCCACGGCATTCCCACTGCCGCATATCGCAGCTTCACAGCCGAGACGCTTGAGCAGGGCTGCGCTTTTTTGGCCACCCTGCAGCCGCCCTATGTGCTCAAAGCCGATGGCCTCGCCGCCGGCAAGGGTGTGCTCATCATCGATGACCTCGAGCAAGCACGCGAGGCGCTGGCCGATATGCTCCGCGGTCGCTTTGGCAGCGCTTCGGCCACTGTCGTTATCGAGGAGTATCTCAGCGGCATAGAATGCTCGGTCTTTGTCATCACTGATGGCAACGGCGGCTATCGCATCTTGCCCGTGGCAAAGGACTACAAGCGCATCGGTGAGGGCGACACCGGCCCCAACACCGGCGGTATGGGCGCGGTGAGCCCCGTGCCTTTTGCCGACGAGGCGTTTATGGCCAAGGTGGAGCAGCGCATCGTGCGCCCCACCATCGCCGGCCTACAGGCTGATGGGCTGGTGTATCGCGGATTTATCTTCTTCGGCCTCATCAACGTGGGCGGCGAGCCCAAGGTGATAGAGTATAATGTGCGCATGGGCGACCCGGAGACCGAGGTAGTAATGCCGCGCCTGCGCTCTGATTTGGTTGACCTGCTCGAGGCTGCCGCCAAGGGCGACCTTGCCGACGTGCCCGCAGAGATCGACAGCCGCGCTGCCGTCACGGTGATGCTCGTATCTGCCGGATACCCGGGCGCTTACGCCAAGGGCAAGGCCATCACCGGATATCTCGAGCCGCAGGGCAGCACGGTGTATCATGCCGGCACGCGCCGCGAGGCCGACGGCTCGTTGGTGTCCTCCGGCGGCCGCGTCATGGCCGTAACTTCCTATGGCAATACTATCACCGACGCCGTAGCTGCAAGCTATCGCGCCATCGATGACATACACTTTGAGGGCAAGACCTACCGCCGCGACATCACTCGCGACCTCGTCTGACCCTCTGCGCTAACAACCTGTTATAGCCCACTGAGATGACGACAGAGACGCTCAGTCGCATACTGCACACCCGCGGCGCCGCCGTGGCCATCGTGGCTGTGGCCGCCATCGCCGTAGCTGTGGTAGCCGCCTGTGGCGGCGCCGGCGGTGAGTGGCTCACGCTCGCCGATGCCCCGGGCTCCCGGCCATGGCTATCCTCTGATGCCGGGTGGAGCGCGGCGGCCAATGCAGCCGTGCTCTGTGGCATTATGCTGCTGATGCAGTACGTCAACCGAAGATATAATGTGCTGCGCACCATGACGGCGCTTTTCATCGGCATATTTGCCGTGATGCAGGCCGCCACGCCGGCTCTGGCGCTGTGGCTCAACGTGGGCACCATACTCGCAGCCGTGGTGATGGTGGCAGTGTTGCTGCTATACCGCACCTACGGCGATGCACGGGCGCAGCGCAGCGTCTTCCTTATATTTTTCCTTTTGGCCATTGCTACGCTGCTGACACGCTTTTACGGCTTCGTGGCGTATGACGTGCTTTTCGTGGTGGGATGCGTGCAGATGCGCATCTTCAATGTGCGCACAGCCTTGGCTATACTGCTGGGCATAGTCACCGCTGCCGTGATATACTTCAGCGCAGCCTATGTCGCCGCTGACACAGCCCCGCAATTCAGCTTTACCTCATACGGCAGCATCCTCGACGGCGCGGACTTTGTAGAGACTCTTACGGTGCTGCTGACGGCGGCTCTCACGGCATTAGTCGCCGTAGTGGCCCTCACGGCCAACATCTTTAAGACCATAGCCTACAACGCTCGCTCCCGAGCTTACAGCGGCTTTCTGGTCATCGCCGTGCTCTTCACCATCATCGTGATGGCCGTGGATTACCGACACTTTGCCATCTACATGCCGGCACTCAACTGCTTCGCCGCCTTCCAGGTGGCACATTTCTTCGCCATACATCGCCGTGACAAGTCGTGCCTCGGCGTGATAGGCATTGCCGTGACATTCCTTATGATATGCGTATGGCGCATCATAGAGATATAAAAATTGTGGTCGAGAGCCATGTGCCCTACGTGGCCGATGCCCTGCGTGGCTATGCCGGCGTGCTGAGCGTGCCGCCCGAGGATATCAACGCCGCAACAGTAGCCGATGCCGACGCGCTGGTGGTGCGCACTCGCACCCGTTGCGATGCCGCGCTGCTCAATGGCTCTCGGTGCCGCCTCATCGTCACCGCCACCATAGGCACCGACCATATCGACAAGACCTACTGCGCCGAGCGCGGCATAGCGGTGGCGAGCGCCCCGGGGTGCAACGCCCCGGCGGTGGCCCAATATGTCTTTGCATCGCTCGCCCACCTGGTGGCGCAGCCATCGCTTGCGAGCCTCACCATTGCAGTGGTGGGCGTCGGCGCCGTAGGCAGCATAGTGGCGCGGTGGGCCAAGGCAATGGGCATGAACGTGATGCTTTGCGACCCGCCACGATGCCGCGCCGAAGGCTCCGGCTCCGTGCGATGGTCTTCGCTCGACCAAGTGCTCGCCGACGCCGATATCATCACCCTCCACACACCACTCACCATCGGTGGGCCCGACGCCACATACCACCTCATCGATGCAGCAGCGGTGGCTGCCATGCGGCGCTCACCAATCATCATCAACGCGGCGCGTGGCCCGATAATTGACACCGACGCCGTCGTCAAAGGACTCGCCGAACGCCAAATCAGCCACGCCGTGATAGACTGCTGGGAAGGCGAGCCGCACATCAGCGCCGACCTTCTGGCAAGCGCCGACATCGCCACGCCCCACATCGCCGGCTACTCAATACAAGGCAAGATGAGAGCCTCACAAGTAGCGCTCGACACCCTATCAAGGCACTTCGGCTTCGCACACATCGCTATCGCCGCCGACACATCTCTGCTGCACGACACCCCTCAGGCCATAACACTCAGCCAGGCACGCGCAAGCTACGACCCCATGGCCGACACCGCAGCGCTGCGCCGCGCCCCCGCCGCCTTCGAGCGCCTCCGCAACACCTACCCCCTCCGCCACGAAATCTAATCCCCGCGTCGGCGCCGCGCCGTAGGCCTGCATATTCCACGAATTTTATGAATGAAGAATATGATGCAGTGTCAGCAATTATCGGTCGGCCAGGCATGATGACATGCTAAACCTGATAGGCTGTGTCGTCGGTGTGTGCATCTTCCGGCTCAGCAGGAGCAACAGCTCGCTCCGTTTCAGCCAGTAAGAATTGCCGCGCGGCAAGATACTTGGTGAAGCGAGCAGCCATGTCGGGAGTCACGGCTCAAGCCCAAAATATGGTGCATAGATTTTAGAGAAAGTGTTAAATTTGCAG
>JBJEDF010000056.1:0-32642 GCA_051871765.1 Muribaculaceae bacterium | reverse complement strand
GCGGTTCTCCGGCGTTCTTGCATACAGCGCTCGTTCCACTCCCTGTGGAAGTCGTTGAGATAGAGGTCGTCCGTATCGGTTTCTTGGTGTTGAGTCATTGATGTATTCGTTTATCTGCTGCAAAGTTACATCATTTATCTCGCCCGAATCGCTCGGCGTTATGCTCCAATGTCTCGCAGACCTTACAAACACCGCTGCTGCGGACGGCGATTTCACCGCTATTTCAGATGCTCTCAACGCTGTGCCTACGGCTCTCGTTACGATTAGCCAAGGTTCGGCAGATCGTAATGACATTCTTATGGATGTCACTACGTCGAACCTCGTAAAATTCCCGGGTTTTACTTCCTCGTCGCTTGATAGGTCGGTTGCGGAGAACTTCGCAGAACAGCACACTGGCAGGAAGAAAAACGAAACGGCCGTCCTGCTTGTCATTAGAGGCAAGTCGGGACGTCCGATAGAGGGTCTCTCGCAGTACGGCTTGTTGGATAACGGGAAGTCAAACCAACGGGAGGAGATATTCAATAAGGGCAAGAAATTCCGTGTACTATCTTACAGATAGTTAGAGAACGGGGCTTGCGGTTATGAGTTTGAGATTGAGGAAATTTAAAGGTGTCCGCACTCGTTGATGCTTGCATCGTCAGCAGACCAACGGTCGTAAAAGAGGGTTGCCAGTTAATTGAATTGGCGTCTCCTCCTCAGTCTCGGGTTGTCTGCTCTGTCCGCTCGAAACGTACCATTTCGAACAGTTCGTCAAACCCTTCGGGAAGGCACATCCATATTACTTCTGCAGTTTTCATACTGCAAATTTAACACTTTCTCTAAAATCTATGCACCATATTTTGGGCTTGAGCCTATATTTGCTATCTTTGCGGGAGATTTTTGGTTATGTTTCATTTTAAGCAATTTGATATTGACGATAGCACATGTGCTATGAAGATAGGCACTGATGGCGTGCTCTTAGGGGCATGGGCTGAGGCGCTTATGCCGGCCGAGGCGTCGGCATTGCGCTGTGCCGACATCGGTGCGGGCTCCGGGCTTGTGGCTATGATGATAGCTCAGCGCTATCCAATGGCTGAAATCACCGCCGTGGAGATTGACCCTGACGCTTGCCGGTGTGCGCAAGCCAATATTGCGGCTGTGCCGGCTTTTGCCTCGCGCATAAGTGTCGATAACAGCGACTTTGCCGACTATGCAGCGGCGTGTGAGGCGGCATCGCTCCATCTCATTGTGTCTAATCCGCCATTCTTCAGCGGAGGCCTTGTGGCTCCTGACGCATCGCGTGCGCGTGCGCGGCATCAGTCGCAGCTGTCATACACTGCGCTGATAGGCTTTGCCGCCGAGGCTCTTACGCCGGAGGGCTCTCTCGCTATTGTCACTCCGGCTGACTGCCGCGATGATATCACTATGACGGCTGAGCTTGCCCGCCTGAAGATACGTCGCCTCTGCACCGTCACTACGCGTGAGGGCAGGCCTCCGGCTCGCATCTTGTGGCAATTCTCTCGCACCGACGGACCTATCGTCAGCGAGACGCTAACCTTGCGCCACGCTGACAACACATACACTGATGCATATCGGCGCCTCACGGCCGACTTCTACTTGCATTTCTGAAAATGGTCATGCTCATGGCGCAGCAGCGCAGCCTTGCGCTCTAAGCCGCCGGCATATCCGCCGAGGCCGTTGACGGCCACCACACGATGGCAGGGCACAAACAGCAGCAGTGTGTTGGCACCACAGGCGGCGCCAACAGCACGCGCGGCACCGGGTCGCCCTATGCGCCGAGCCACGGCACCATACGTTGCCACCGCTCCCGCAGGTATGCGCCGTAGCTCCTCGTATACTGTGTGGCTGAAATCGCTGCCGCCTATCAGCAGTGGCACACTGCTCATCAAGCTGTCATCGCCGGCAAAATATGCATCGAGGGCGCGCCTTGCAGCCTCGGTCGCGGCAGTGTCAGTCCATCGCATCGCAGCGCTATGCCGCCGAGCCACACGCTCAGCCACGCACCATTGATCGGCGAAGGCACACAGGCATAGCTCACCGGCGATAGCTCCGAGTAGCAATGACCGATGTATTGACTCGTAGCTCGTCAGCTCAAGCACCTTACCGCTATTCATACCGGTGTCACTGATTATTTGATGCCTCGGTGGTCAAGCGCGCGCTGATAAGCGGCGGCATTGCGGCAGTGTGTGGCGTAGTCAGAGGCGAAGTTGTGTCGCCCGGAGAAGTCTTCTTTTGCGCACATATACAGGTAGCTGTGCTCGGCCGATGTCAGCACGGCATTGATCGAGCGGGGCGATGCGATGCGTATCGGGCCCGGCGGCAGCCCTGCCACCTGATAGGTGTTGTAGGGCGATCGCACTCTGAGGTGGGCTCCGGTGATGCGTCGCAGGCCGAAATCGCCCACGGCATATTTCACCGTAGGGTCGGCTTGGAGCTTCATGCCGCGCTGCAGTCTGTTGATATACAGGCGGCCTATCGTGCCGTACTCATCGCTGCAGGCTGTCTCTTCCTCTACTATTGATGCAATAGTTGCCACCTGCACCGGGGTCAGGCCCAGCGATGATGCTTGTGCTCGGCGATCTTCATTCCAAAAGGTGTTGCGCGCTGCAAGGAGTTTGCTCACCACGGTGCTTGCCGATGCTGTCCAGTAAAACTCGTAGGTGTCAGGCATAAAAGCTGCCGGGTATTGCTCGCGTGAGCTAAAGCCGGCGGCAGGCAGCAGGCTGTCACACGCAGCCATGAAATCAGCTTTACCGCACATCAGCTTGCTGTCAACGATGTCGCCCAATTCACCGAGTGTGCGCAGATTGTTGAAGGTAAAGCGCAGCGGTGTCTGTCGCCCGGTCTTGAGCCTGCGACTTAAACGCAAGGCTGACTCGCTCGCCGTCACCTCATACGAGCCTACGGCAGCCTGCGCCTCGCCGCCCTGCCAGCGCCACAAGCGATACACGGCGGCGCCGTAGTGCTCGCCCAGATTGGAGCAGAGGGTGTCCTTGACGGCCTCGGCTGTCGATGCCGGTGGTATGTAGATGCGGCCGGGTGTCGCACAAGTGCTCAGGGCGTTGTATGCCACAATGGTGCACAATGCCGCTACTGCCACAGCAATAGCGACAAAGGCCACACGCGCGGGGCGCAGCTTGCGTTTATGATGGCGAGGCTTAGCCATAGATGCTCACCGCTGTGATTTTCAATAGCCGGTGTAGGTGGAAGGCGTCAGCGCATGGAGCTCGGCGCGCACGGCATCGCTGACATTGAGAGTGTCAATAAATGCTGAGATGCTCTCGGCGGTGATGGTGGTGTTGACGCGTGTCAGCTCTTTGAGCGTCTCGTAGGGTTTGGGATAGCCTTCGCGGCGCAGTATGGTCTGTATGCCTTCGGCCACTACGTTCCAGGCGTTTGCGAGGTCGGCGTCGATAGCTGCGCGGTTGAGCAGCAGTTTTCCGAGGCCTTTGAGGGTGCTCGCAATAGCTATCAGCGAGTGAGCCATAGGCACACCCACGTTGCGCAGCACAGTGGAGTCGGTGAGGTCGCGTTGCAGGCGCGATACGGGCAGCTTGGAGGCCAGGTGTGAGAGGATGGCGTTAGAGATGCCCATATTGCCCTCTGAATTTTCAAAGTCGATAGGGTTGACCTTATGAGGCATAGCTGAAGAACCTACCTCGCCGGCCTTGATGCGCTGCTTGAAGTAGTTCATTGAGATATACATCCACATATCTCTGTCGAGGTCGAGGATGATGGTGTTGATGCGGCGCATGGCGTCAAACAGAGCGGCGAGATTGTCATAGTTGGAAATCTGAGTGGTGAGGCGCTCGCGCTCAATGCCTAACTTGTCGTGGAGGAAAGCGGCGGCAAACTCGCGCCAGTCAATGTCGGGGAAGGCGGTACGGTGAGCATTGAAATTGCCGGTGGCGCCACCAAACTTGCCGCTGATTTTCACGGCATCGAGAGTGGCGAGCTGCTCGCGCAGGCGATACGCAAAGACGGCTATTTCCTTGCCCAGGCGCGTGGGTGATGCCGGCTGGCCGTGAGTCTTGGCCAGCATAGGTATGTCGGCCCACTCTTTGGCTTGAGCCTCGAGAGTCTCAATGACTTCTACCAGATGCGGGCGATACACGTCGCGCACCGCTTCAGCCACCGACATCGGCACCGAGGTGTTGTTGATATCCTGCGATGTCAGGCCAAAGTGTATAAATTCCTTGTATGGCTGCAACTCACGGGCGTCGAACTGCTCCTTGAGGAAATACTCCACGGCCTTGACATCGTGGTTGGTCACCGCCTCAATGTCTTTGACGCGCTGTGCATCGTCGAGCGAGAATTGACGGTAGATGTCGCGCAAACTCTCGCGCGTGGCGGGCGTGATGGCTGCGAGTTGCGGCAGCCCCAGCTCGCAGAGGGCGATGAAATACTCCACCTCCACACGCACACGATAACGGATGAGGGCATATTCCGAGAAGTAGGCGTCAAGGGCCTGAGCCTTGCTGCGATAACGGCCATCGATGGGCGACACAGCGGTCAACTCTGTAAGTTGCATAGTGAAATCTTTTTATTGGTGATTGTGAATAATTCTTACCTTAAAATTCGCTCGTAGTGTGAAACCGTATTTCGGGGAAGTCGCTTTGTGCCATCGAGAGCACATAGCCCGAGTCAGCGAGAAACACATCGCGGCCATCGCGATCCACGGCCATAAACTGGTGCTTGCGTTTTTTGAAAGCCTCGAGTGCTTGGGCATCGTCGCTCTCAATCCAGCACGCTTTATATAGCGATATCGGCTCCCATCGGCATTGCGCGCCATACTCGTGGAGCAGGCGATATTGTATCACCTCAAATTGCAGCTGGCCCACGGTGCCGATAATCTTGCGGCCGTTGAACTGGTTGATAAACATCTGAGCTACGCCCTCGTCCATGAGCTGACGTATGCCCTTGTCGAGCTGCTTAGCTTTCATGGGGTCGGAGTTCTCGATGTATTTGAACATCTCCGGAGAGAACGATGGGAGGCCCTTGAAGTGGATTTCCTCGCCGGCGGTGATAGTGTCGCCGATCTTGAAGTTGCCCGTGTCGGGGATACCTACGATATCGCCGGGGTATGCCTCATCTACGATGCTCTTTTTCTGAGCCATAAAGGCGGTGGGAGCGGCAAATTTCAGTATCTTTGCCGACCGCACGTGGCGGTATGGGGCATTGCGCTCAAAGCGCCCGGAGCACACCTTGACAAAAGCGATGCATGAGCGGTGGTTGGGGTCCATATTGGCGTGTATCTTAAACACGAAGCCGGTGAACGCCTCTTCGTCGGGCTTGACAATGCGCTCTTCGGCAGCGACGGGTCGCGGCGCGGGCGCTATCTTGACAAAGCAGTCAAGCAGCTCCTTGACGCCGAAGGTGTTGAGCGCCGATCCGAAGAATACGGGGGCCATGCTGCCGCTGAGATAGCTGTTGACATCAAACTCAGGATATACGCCCTCTATCAGCTCCAGGTCTTCGCGCAGCTTGGCCGCATCTGCCTCGCCCACGGCCTCATCGATAGCGCTGTCGTTGATGTCGGTAATCTCCACGCGCTCAGATACTTTCTGCTTGTCGGGGGTGAATAGGTCGAGTGAGTGCTCGTAGATGTTGTACACGCCTTTGAACTTGGCGCCTATGTTGATGGGCCATGACAGCGGGCGCACACCGATGTGCAGCTCTGCCTCCAGCTCGTCCATAATCTCAAATGGGTCGCGCCCCTCGCGGTCAAGCTTGTTGACGAAGATGATGACGGGGGTGTTGCGCATACGGCACACCTCCATCAGCTTGCGTGTCTGCTGCTCTACGCCCTTAGCCACATCGACCACTATGATAACCGAATCTACGGCAGTAAGTGTGCGGTAAGTGTCTTCGGCAAAGTCCTGGTGACCGGGAGTGTCGAGGATGTTGATTTTGTATCCGTCGTACTCAAATCCCATCACTGATGTAGCCACCGAGATGCCGCGTTGCTTTTCAATCTCCATCCAGTCAGACGTGGCGGTCTTTTTTATCTTATTGCTTTTCACGGCGCCGGCGATGTGAATTGCGCCACCGAAAAGCAGGAGCTTCTCAGTGAGGGTGGTCTTACCGGCATCGGGGTGAGAGATGATTGCAAAAGTGCGGCGGCGTGCTATTTCGTCAGTGAGTATCGACATAATGTAGTAGAGGGAAGAATGAAGTGATAAAAACGGAGGCTTACTTTTGGTTGATGCGATTAATGCATAGGCGCAGCGAGTCGCGCCAATAAGGTATTTTGATGCCGTAAGTGGCTCGAATACGCGACTTGTCGAGCACCGAATAGTAAGGCCGCGGCGCAGCGCAGCGATAGTCGTCGGTGGTGATGGGCGTCACCTCGCAGCTTACACCGGCAATATCAAAGATGGCTTTGGCAAAGTCATACCAAGAGCATACGCCTTCGTTAGAGAAGTTGAATATTCCGGCCACCCACTGCCGGCTGAAGAGGATAGTGCAGATTGCCTGAGCGAGGTCGCGGGCGTAGGTAGGAGTGCCTATCTGGTCGGCGACCACGCTTACGTGGCCTTGGTCGTGGGCCAACCGCAGCATAGTGTTGACAAAATTGTGGCCGACAGGGGCGTAGAGCCATGCCGTGCGTATCACCACGCTGTCGGGCGCGAGGCCCAGCAGAGCCGTCTCGCCTTTGCGCTTGGTGGTGCCGTAATGCGACAAGGGGTTCACCTTATCATTCTCAGTATAGGGGCGATGCGCAGTGCCGTCAAAGACGTAGTCGGTGGAGATATGCAAAATCTTCAGGCATCGGTCCTGCGCTCCATAGGCGAGATTTGTGATGGCATCGATGTTGGCGGCTGCGCATTCTTTCTTTTGCTCCTCGGCTTTATCGACGGCGGTGAAAGCAGCGCAGTTGACAACGTGGCTGAAGTCACCGCGGTCCAGAAAAGCCTGCACGGCAGCGCGGTCGCATAAATCCAGCTCATCGATATCAGTATAGGTGGTAATACCGGGGTGAGAGGCCTCAAGCACCTCGCGCAATTCGCGACCAAGCTGCCCATTGCACCCCGTGACAAGTATCTTCATATCTGCTTAATGATTAAACTGACTGCAAAGGTACTAATTTTTTTGCACTCGGCCAATAGCGGCAGTGTAATGGTGAGGCAGCGTCAGCGTAAAAGGGCTTCAGAAGGTGGCGCAAAGGGCTATGCCGAGCGAGCGCGAGCCCGGCTCAAAGGCAGGGGCGGCAGCAAAGGCCTTGCCGCTGTGGCTGTTGAGTTTGAGCCATTTGCGATACAGTTGTAGCATCCAGTAGCCGATGCGTGCACTGAGGATGCCTATGCCGGCCCCCATTATCACATCGTTGAGCCAATGGCGGTCGTTGTACAAGCGGCAGAATGCTATCCCGGCAGACACGCAGTAAGCGCCGATGGCATATACGGTGCCATACTCCAGACGCACCAGCTCGGCGCCCATAAATGCTGTAGCTGTATGCCCCGATGGCATAGAGTTGCGAGCGCCGCTGTCGGGGCGCGGCTCCTTGACGGTGTATTTGAGCACATTGACCATGATGCCCATGGCGGCGTATGCCGTGGCGCCGGCCATCAGGCGCGACACTATGCCGTGGCGGCTTTTGATGCCGCAAGCCCCCATGCCCAGATATGCCGCTACGGGCACATACTGCAAGTAGTCGTCGGCATGGAAGTAGTGGTCGCCGCGCAGGTCCGACATACCGTCGCGCACGGCTTCGTTGACATGGTCAAACCAATGCCCTATCGAGGTGGCAACGCCGATGGCTATCACCGCTCCGGGCACGATAAGCTGCCGAGGCGCAAAAGGTGTGCATGGGGCGTTAAGCGCCCCGTCGGTGATGCTGTCGGCAACGATGACGGCCGTAGCGGTAGTGATGCTGTCGCCGGCTATGGTGTCGGTAGCAGTAGTGATAGCGGCCGCTCTGCTCTCACAAAATATGATAAGTAGCGCCGCAGTGATGCTTCTTGCCAAGAAATATGATTGCACGGTTTATTATAGAAATGAATTTTGGCAACAAAGTTAGTAAAAAACGCGAGAGAACGCAAGGCCTACACCCAAAAGAGTGACAAGCGACGGTGACGAGGGCCGTTTTTTTTGATTGCGTTTCGCTGAATGATAAAAAAGTAGTAACTTTGTGGATTATTAACAACAGTAAACATAAAACAGAACACAATAAGATATGGCAATCGAACTCAAAGGTCTCACCAAACGGAGTGAGAATTACTCGCAGTGGTATAATGAATTGGTAGTGAAGGCTGATTTGGCCGAGCAGTCGGCGGTGCGTGGCTGTATGGTGATAAAGCCGTATGGCTATGCCATCTGGGAGAAGATGCAGCAGACGCTCGACAAGATGTTTAAGGCCACGGGGGTGCAGAATGCATACTTCCCGCTGCTGATCCCGAAATCGTTTTTATGCCGCGAGGCAGAGCACGTGGAAGGCTTTGCCAAGGAGTGCGCCGTGGTGACGCATTATCGATTGAAAAATGACCCCAACGGCACCGGCGTCATCGTGGACCCGGAGGCACGCCTTGAGGAGGAGCTGATCGTGCGCCCGACCTCGGAGACTATCATCTGGGGTACTTATAAGAACTGGATACACAGCTATCGCGACCTGCCTTTGCTCATCAATCAGTGGGCCAACGTGATGCGCTGGGAGATGCGCACCCGTATGTTCCTGCGCACCTCAGAGTTCCTGTGGCAGGAGGGTCACTGTGCCTACGCCACGCCCGAGGAGAATGAGGCTCGCACCGTGCAGATGATTAATGTGTATGCCGACTTTGCCGAGAAGTATATGGCAATGCCGGTGATCAAGGGCGTGAAGAGCGCCAACGAGCGTTTTGCCGGAGCGCTGAACACCTACACCATTGAGGCCATGATGCAAGACGGCAAGGCGCTGCAAAGCGGCACATCGCATAACCTGGGTCAGAACTTTGCCAAGGCCTTTGATGTGACCTTTGCCAATAAGGAGAATAAGACCGAATACGTATGGGCCAACTCATGGGGCGTATCTACCCGCTTGATGGGCGCGCTGATCATGACGCACTCAGATGACAACGGCTTGGTGCTGCCGCCTCACTTGGCGCCGATCCAGGTGGTGATAGTGCCCATCTATAAAAATAATGAGCAGCTGGCGGTGATTAATGCCGCTGTTGAGCCCATCGTGGCCCGCTTGGGAGAGCTTGGCGTGAGCGTCAAATATGACGATGCCGACAATCGCCGCCCCGGATTTAAGTTTGCCGACTATGAGCTCAAGGGTGTGCCGGTGCGCTTGGCTATCGGTGTTCGCGACATCGAGAACGGCACCATAGAGCTGATGCGCCGCGACACTCTCGAAAAGGAGGTGCTGCCGCTGCAGGGTATCGCCGACCATGTGTCAGCGTTGCTTGAGGATATTCAGGAGAATATCTATCGTAAGGCGCTGAAGATGCGTCAGGAGCGCACCTATGTGTGTGACTCGTACGACGAGTTTAAGGAGCGCATCGAGGATGGAGGCTTCTTCTTGTGTCACTGGGATGGCACCACCGAGACCGAGGAGCGCATCAAGGCAGAGACCAAGGCCACAATACGCTGCATACCTCTCGATGGCGATGACACTCCGGGCGTATGTATGGTCACGGGCAAGCCGTCGGCACGCCGCGTGATTATCGCCCGCAACTATTAATCAGGGCAATGTGATAGCCTCTCGCAACTGACAATGCCCTACAATAGCCAATCTATGCCGGCGCCTCGGATAGCGATAGTAGCTCCGTGCTACAACGAAGAGCAGATGCTGCCTTTGAGCATCCCGGTGTTGCTGCGCCTGCTTGATGATATGGTGGCCACCGGCGTCATCGCCGCTGACAGCTATGTGATGCTCAGCGACGACGGCAGCCGCGACGCCACGTGGGCCATCATCACAGAGGCTCATAAGAGCGACTGCCGCATCAAAGGCATCTCTCTGGCGCATAACCGCGGGCAGCAGGCGGCGCTGCTTGCCGGATTGCTGACGGTGCGCGAGCAGTGCGACGCTGCTATCACGATAGATATAGACCTGCAAGACGACCCGGGTGTGATACCCGAGATGGTGCGTCAGATGCGCGAAGAGCACTGCGATGTGGTGTATGGCGTGCGAGCCTCACGAGCCACTGACTCGTGGTTTAAGCGCACATCGGCGCGCACATTTTATAAGCTGCAGCGCAGCATGGGCTTGGAGACTATCTATGACCACGCTGATTTCCGTCTTATGAGCCGCAAGGCGCTGGATATGCTGTCGGCCTACGGCGAGAGCCACATCTACCTGCGCGGGCTGCTGCCGGCGATAGGATTGCCTTCGGCGGTGGTGAAGTATGACCGCAGCGAGCGCGCGGCGGGCGACACCAAGTATCCGTTCAGCCGCATGCTGTCGCTGTCAATTGACGGCATCACCTCGTTTACGGCTCGGCCAATGCGTCTGATACTGGCCGTGGGCGTAGTGCTGCTGCTGATTGACATCGTGGTGGCGCTGTATGTGCTTATGGCCTACTTCGGCGGCAATGCCGTGAGCGGCTGGTCGTCGCTGATGCTCTCGCTGTGGTTCTTGGGCAGCCTGGTGCTGATAGCGCTGGGCATCATAGGCGAGTATGTGGGCAAGATATTTATCGAAGTGAAGCATAGGCCGCGCTATGCCATAAAAGATAGATTGGAGTGATGCACAACGAAGACCACAGCGTGTCGCGCGAGGCAGCGCTCGATATCTACACCCCCGATATGTCGAGCCCGGCATCACTGCCCTACGCCGACGAAGGGGTGCAGGCAGGCTTTCCCTCGCCCGCACAAGACTATATCACGCAGACTATCGACCTCAACCGTGAGATAGTGCGCCACCCTATGGCCACGTTTTTTGCGCGTGTCAGAGGCGAATCAATGCGCGATGAGGGCATCAACGATGGCGACCTGCTGGTGATAGACCGAGCGCTGGACCCCGGCGATGGCGATTTGGTGGTGTGCTGTCTCGACAATGAGTTTACGCTCAAACGCATCAAGATAGAGCCCGGGCGTATATGGCTTGTAGCTGCCAATGAGAGCTATGACCCCATACTGGTGACCGAGGACCAGGAATTCAGCGTGTGGGGCGTGGTGACATATACTATCAAGCATTTCAAGCGGCGCAAGGTGGTGGCGAAGAAGACCGCTCAGCGCAACAGCGACAAACGATAATCACTACTATATACATTATCATCATATCATCTACGATGGCAGAGTTTAAGCGAAATATACTCATCACCGGCGGCGCCGGTTTTATCGGCAACCATGTGGTGAGACTTTTTGTCAACAAATATCCGGAGTACAGGATTGTCAATCTTGACAAGCTGACCTATGCCGGCAACCTGGCCAATGTGAGCGATGTGGCGTGTCGCGGCAACTATGTGTTTGCCAAATGCGACATCTGCGATGCGAGTGCCGTGGGCGAGCTCTTTAAGCGCTATGATATAGATGGCGTGATACACCTGGCAGCCGAGAGCCATGTGGATAGGTCAATCCACGACCCTATGGCCTTTGCGCGCACCAATGTGCTGGGCACGCTGACGCTGCTGCATACGGCACTGGAGCATTGGCGCGGAGACGATATGAGCGGCAGGCGCTTTTATCACATCTCCACCGATGAGGTGTATGGCGCGCTTCCTGCCGAGGGCGGCTATTTCACTGAGACCACGCGCTATGACCCCCACTCGCCCTATTCGGCCTCAAAGGCCTCGAGCGACCATTTTGTGCGAGCATTTCATGACACATACGGCATGCCCACACTGGTGACCAATTGCTCCAATAACTATGGGCCGCGTCAGTTCCCCGAGAAGCTGATACCACTGTTTGTCAATAATATACGTCATCGCCGGCCGTTGCCGGTGTACGGTCAGGGCCTCAACGTGCGCGATTGGCTGTATGTCGAAGACCATGCCCGCGCCATAGACCTGATATTTCACCATGGGCGCGTCGGCGAGACTTACAACATCGGCGGCCATAACGAGATGCGCAATATCGATATGGTAAAGGCGCTTATAGCCGTGACCGACAGGCTGCTGGGGCGAGCCGAGGGCGAGGACTCAGGCCTTATCACCTATGTCACCGACCGCGCGGGTCACGACCTGCGCTATGCTATCGATGCCTCCAAGCTCGAGAGCGAATTAGGGTGGCGGCCACAGGTGGCTATAGCCGAGGGGCTGGAGCTGACCGTGAAGTGGTATCTCGACAATCAAGAGTGGCTCGACAGTGTCACATCAGGAGAGTATATGAATTACTACGAAAAGATGTATGGCCACAGATAGTGTATGCTGCTCAAGCCGGGTAATAATGAAATCTACGCAAATTCACTTATAAATAATCAATAACAAAATATAAAACAGATATACAATATGCCGGAGGTATCCAATAGGGGTAATATAATGCCCGCATCACCAATCCGCAGGCTTGTGCCGCTGGCCAATGAGGCTATAAAGCGCGGTGTGAAGGTGTATAGGCTTAATATCGGACAGCCTGACATACCCACACCACCCAAAGCAATCGAGGCTCTCAAACACATTGATAGAGAAGTGCTGGAGTATAGCCCCTCGGAGGGATTGCTGTCGCTGCGCGAGAAGCTCAAGGAATACTACCATAGATTTAACATCGAGGTCGATGTCAATGATATAATAGTGACCACGGGCGGGTCAGAGGCCGTGCTGTTTGCTTTTATGGCGTGTCTTGATCCGGGCGATGAAATCATAGTGCCGGAGCCGGCATATGCCAACTATATGGCCTTTGCCATCTCGGCCGGCGCCAAGATTGTGACAATACCGGCATCGATAGACAATAGCTTTGCGTTGCCGCCCGTAGAGGAGTTTGAGAAGCTCATCACGCCTCGCACCAAGGGTATCCTCATCTGTAACCCCAACAATCCCACGGGCTATCTCTACACGATGAAGGAGATGTTGCAGATACGCGACCTGGTCAAGCGTCACAATCTGTTTCTGTTCTCCGACGAGGTGTATCGTGAGTTCTGCTACACCGGAGCGCCGTATATCTCGGCATTTCACTTGCCCGACATCGAGGAGCAAGTGGTGCTGATTGACTCGGTGTCGAAGCGCTACAATGAGTGCGGCATCAGGGTGGGCGCCATCATCACCAAGCATAAGGGCTTGAAGACCAATGTGATGAAGTTTTGTCAGGCGCGTCTTAGCCCTCCCTTGATAGGCCAGCTTATAGCTGAGGCCTCGATAGACACGCCGGCCGACTACATGCTCGAGACCTACAATGAGTATCTGGAGCGGCGCAATTTCTTGATTGACGCGCTCAATAAGATCCCCGGAGTGTATAGCCCGATACCTATGGGAGCCTTCTACACTGTGGCGCACCTGCCCGTCGATGACGCTGACAAATTCTGCCAATGGTGTCTGCGCGAGTTTGAATATGAGGGGCAGACGGTATTTATGGCGCCGGCATCAGGCTTCTATTCCAAGCCGGAGCTGGGACGCCAACAGGTGCGCTTGGCTTATGTGCTCAAGAAGGAAGAGCTGAGCAAGGCCATGACGGTGCTCGCCAAGGCTTTGGAGGCTTACCCCGGGCGCGAGATGTGAATAACTGACACGATATAGACCAACTTTTTCAACGATAGATAATCATGGACGTGACGCTTGCAGTGATTATGGTGGCGGGCGCTATATGTGTCGGCGCGGTGATAGGGTGGCTGGTGGCCACAGTCAAGGGGCGCGAGCAGCTGTCGCAATCACAAGCTCGCGAGGCTGCCCTCGCCGCCAAGTATGAGAGCGAGAGCCTTCAGCACAGCCGCGATATGTCGGCCGCCGAGGCTGCGCACCAACAACGAGTAGAGGAGCTCAAGGCTCAGATGGCCAATGAGCGTGAGCATGCCGACGAGCTGATTAAGGCGGCCACATCGATGACCTCGAAGCTGCAAGCCACCGCCGCCGAGCAGCTCGCCGCCAAGCAGTCGGCGCTGCAAGAGCACAATCGCCAACAGCTTGCCGAGCTGATGTCGCCCATCAAGGAGCAGTTTGTGGAGTTTCGCAAGGCCGTGGAGGAGTCAAAGACGCAAGGCGAGGTCAATAAGAAAGAGCTGCAGTCAGCCTTTGACGCCACGATGCGCCTCTTTCAGCAGCAACAGCAGCAGGCCGTCAATGCCTTGCGTGAGCAGACCGACCGCATAGGCAGCGATGCCGCCAACCTCACCAAGGCCCTCAAAGGCGACTCCAAGGTGCAGGGCGACTGGGGCGAGATGGTGCTGGAGTCAATGCTCGAAGGCAGCGGCCTGCGCAAGGACGAGCAGTATTTCATACAGCAATCCACCACCGACGCCGAGGGCAATCGCCTGCGCCCCGATGTGGTGGTGCGATTTCCTGAAGGGCGCTCCGTGGTGATAGACTCAAAGGTGTCGCTGACGGCCTATGCCCAAGCTGTTGCAACCGACGACGATGCCGCCCGCGAGCGTCTGCTCAAAGAGCATCTGCGCAGCGTCAAGACCCATATCGATGAGCTGTCGCGCAAGAAATATGAAGATGTGGTGGGCGATGCCATAGGATATGTGCTGATGTTTATGCCTATCGAGAGCTCTTATATTGCCGCCGTCAAGGCTGACCCCACTATCACTCAATATGCATATAATAAGCGCATCATAGTGATTTCGCCGAGCAATCTGATGATGTCGTTGCAGCTGGCATATAATCTGTGGCAGTATGACAAGCAGGGCAAAAACGTGGAGAACACCATCAAGCTCGCCGCTGACCTCTATGACAAGGTGGCAGGCTTTGCCGACACGTTTGCCGAAATAGAGACCGGCATCGAAAAGCTGCGTCAGACCTATGCCACCGCCAAAAACAGGCTGTATGAGGGCAATGGCAACGTGATGCGCCGCGTGGAGCAGCTCAAGAAGTTGGGCGTGATGCCGAAGAAGCAAATTAAGGGCGTATCTGACGAAGCGCAACAATAAGGCGGCGTTTTTTCCGTTTAATAAAGTGATAACTATCGGAAAATATGCAAAGACTACGCTTATACATACCGGTGATTGTAGGAGTGATGGCGCTTGTGACCGCTAAGGCGCAAGATGGGTCATCGGCTTACAATTTCCTTGACATCACCACCTCGAGCCGAATCTATGGCCTCGGCGGGGTGAATATCTCACTCGTTGATGACGACATCACCACAGCTGACCAGAACCCCGCGCTGCTGGGCCAGGAGATGGGCAAGCAGCTGTCGCTGAGCTATATGCGATATGTCGGCGGCACCAATGTGGCGGGTCTGCGATATGCTCATGCCGTGGGCTCGCATGGCACCATTGCCGCCGGCCTGCAGTATTACGGCTACGGGTCAATGAAGGAGACTCTCGCCGACGGCACCATCGTGGGCGATTTCTCGCCGCTCGATGTGTCGTTCTCCGGGGCTTATTCTCACGATATCAATGACTATCTGCGCGGCGGTATAGACCTGAAGCTGCTGTATAGCGGATATGCCGAGTATTCGGCTTTCGCCATTGCCACCGACCTGGGCTTGAACTACTACAACCCCGAGCGCGACCTGTCGCTGTCAGTGGTCGTGGCCAACCTGGGCGGTCAGGTAAAGCGCTTCAACGAGAGCTATGACCGCTTGCCCATAGATGTGAGGCTGGGATGGTCGCAGTCATTCGGCAACTTCCCGGTGCGCTTCTCTATTACGGCGTGGAATTTAACGAAATGGCATCTGCCTTATGTCGATGCCGGCGATGGCACAAAAGTGCCGGAGATTAAGGATAAGTTTATGTCAAACCTATTCAGGCACTTGGTGTTTGGCGCCGACCTGGTGTCGAGCGAGAAGTTTTATATCGGAGTGGGTTACAATTACAAGACACGCACCGATATGTCAAACTTTCATCGCAGCTTCTTGTCGGGGCTGTCGCTGTCGGCAGGCATCAGGGTGAAGAGCTTTGGTGTGGGGATAGCCTTCGCGCAGCCTCACAACGGCGCCACCACCTTTATGGTGAATTTGAATTGCAATATACAAGAGTTACTAAACTGACAATACACACATACAGATGACAACATCAACAGATAGCGGCAAGCGCATAGTAGTGGCCATCGACGGCTTCTCGTCGTCAGGCAAGAGCACCATGGCTCGCCGATTGGCCGCCCGTGTGGGCTATCGCTATATTGACTCCGGCGCTATGTACAGGGCAGTGGCGCTGTATGCACTGGAGCATGGCATGGCCACGGAGAGCGGCGAGCTGCACAGCGATGCCATAGTGGCGTCGCTGCCCGATATCAAGATCGACTTTGAGCCGCAGAGCTATGGCACGCAGCATACGCTACTCAACGGCGTCGATGTGGAAACCGAAATCAGGCAGCTGCGTGTGTCGCACGTGGTGTCGCCGGTGGCTGCCATACCGCAGGTGCGGCGCGCTCTGGTGAGTATGCAGCAAGCCCTCGGGCGCGACAAAGGCATAGTGATGGATGGGCGCGATATAGGCACCACCGTATTCCCCGATGCCGAGCTTAAGATTTATGTTGACGCCTCGGCTCAGACGCGCGCCATGCGCCGCTACAACGAGCTGCGAGCCAAGGGCGACACCGAGGTGCAGTATGACGATATCCTGGCCAACGTCATGGAGCGCGACCGCATAGACCGCACACGCGCCGAGAGCCCCCTGCGCCGCGCTGCCGACGCCATCAGCTTGGATAATTCGGCGATGACCATCGAGGAGCAAGACGCGTGGTTGCTGGCGCGCTTTGACGAGGTGACACATCAGGGCGTGCAATGAAGATAGAGATAGACAGCGCGTCGGGCTTCTGCTTTGGTGTGGTCACCGCCATTCACAAGGCGGAGGAAGAGCTGCGCTCGTCGGGCTCACTGTATTGCCTGGGCGATATAGTGCACAACAGCGACGAGGTGGAGCGGCTGCGCCGTCAAGGGCTTGTGACGATAGACCATGACGATATGTCGCGGCTGCATGATGTGAAAGTGCTGCTGCGTGCACATGGCGAGCCGCCATCAACGTATGCTCTCGCCCGGCGCAATAATATCGAGATAATTGATGCCACGTGTCCGGTGGTGCTGCGGCTGCAACAGCGCATTAAGGCAACGTATGATGCCGACCCTACATCGCAGATAGTAATATATGGCAAGATGGGGCATGCCGAGGTCAATGGCCTGGTGGGCCAGACTGATGGCAAAGCCATAGTGATAGAGGATAGTGACGACTTGGGCAAGATAGACTTTGGGCGCGATATCACGCTGTATTCGCAGACTACAAAGTCGCTGGAGGGATTTCGGCATATCATAACCCTCATCAAGGAGCGCGTGAAGCCCGGAGTGCAATTTACCTACGCCGATACCATCTGCCGCCAGGTGTCGAGCCGCGTGGGCCATCTGCGCGACTTCGCGGCGGCTCACGAGGTGGTGCTGTTTGTGGCCGGCCTCAAGAGCAGTAATGGTCGCATCTTGTATGACCAGTGCCGTCAGGTAAATCCTCGCACATATCATATCGCCAATGCCCAAGCGGTGTCGGGCGAGTGGCTTGCAGGAGCCGCGAGCATAGGCATTTGCGGAGCCACCTCCACGCCGCGCTGGCTCATGGAGCAGGTGCGCGACAGTGTGGCGAGCCTTGTAGGGCAGCAGCAGAGTGAGGAGGCACACGATGAGTAGCACGGCATCGCATAGGGGCAGCGCCGGGCGCGTGAGACTGCCGCGGACGCCGCAGCGCGGCAGACGTAGTCGCCGCCGACGCAAGCCTCGCTATGGTCGCATTGCGGCATTATTGCTGGTCATCGCTGCTGTGGTGGCGGGCTGTGTGCTGCTGACGCGGCATTGCGATAGTGTGGCGGTGCAGACTGCGGTTGATAGCCGAGTCGCTGCGCGGGCGCAGGCTGATGCCCTTGCCGTGATAAATGCGCCGGCAGGGACTATGGAGCGCGAGAGCCGGCTGTTGTCAATCTTAGATTTTGAGTATCAGCTGCGCAGCAATGGTTATGTGCGCGAGGCCGACAGCTACAAGAGCGCCGTGGGCTGCATACTAAGGAGTCAAGGTATTATAGAATAATGAAAATAAAGACTATAACGATGGCCGCAGCTGTGGTTGCGGCGTTGCAAAGCGTGAGCGCGCAGACAGCAGACCTGAGCGCGGCGCTTGATGCGCTGGTGGCGTCGCGATATAGCGATGATGCTCCCGGCGCCGCTATCATAGTGGCTCGCGGCGATACTATTTTGTATGAGCGCTATATCGGAGTGGCTGATATGGCGAGCGGCGAGAAGATTGATGCGGCGACGCGGTTCAACATAGCCTCGTGCAGCAAACAGTTTACGGTGGTGGGGCTAATGCGCCTCGCTGAGCGTGGCATTGTTGACTTGGATGCACCTATGTCAGATCAATTGCCATATCTGACTCACGCTATATGGCATAAGATTACGCCGCGCCACCTGATGAGCCATAGCTCGGGCTTGCCTGACAGCCGCCCGCGCCATGACCGGCAGGCTACGGTGGTGGCTGATGATGCTTTTTCGGAGGCTTATTTCACCGATTTGACTGAGCTTAAGTTTGAGCCGGGGAGCGATTATGATTATCTCAACCCGTCGTTCATATTGCTGTCGCGCATCATAGAGCGCGAGGCGGCGGTGCCATTCACGGTGTATCAGCAGCGCCGGATCTTTGAGCCGGCGGGGATGTACTCGACATACTATTTTGATGCGGCGGCTCGGCCCTCGCGCGTGGCTCACGGCTACCTCAATGCGTATGCTGCCGGTGATGATGCCGACACTGACGGGTCGCCGAAGGTGATAAGCGGAGAGAACCAATGGCAGGAGTATGACTATGGCGAGGAGACCTTTTTCGGCACACGCCCCGATGGCGGCATCTACTCCACGGCGCGCGACCTGTTAGCGTGGGAAAAGGCGCTGCGGTGCAACAGTATCATCAGCGCGGCAGCGCTGTCAGAGGCCTATACACGCCATATACGCGTCACCGGCAGCAAGTGGTGCGATTATCAAAACAGACCCAATACATGGTATGGCTACGGGTGGTTTATTGACGACACTCCGGGCCGCAGGCTGAAGATTTATCACACGGGCGACAATGGCGGCTACAAGGCATATCTCGCCAAGTATCCGAGTGATGACACCGTGGTGATTGTGCTTGAGAACCGCTGTGACTTGGATCGCTGGGCCTTTGGCCTCGCGATAGAGCGCGCATTGTATGGCCTCGCTGACTGAGGCGGTGCGAGCGTAGCAGGTCTATCGCTCTTGAGCCACGCTGATATTGTGCTTTGAGAAGATGCTTAAGGCCGAGGATGTGAACGCCTCGCAGGCGCTGCGCCACGCCTGAGGTATGCGATAGTCGTAGGCATCAAAGACCCTGAAATTGTGACCCGACCCGGCGGGCACGGTGAAGTGTAGCCGATAGGAGGCCTTGTCGAGGCGCGCTTTGCCGTATTCGTCGCGTGTGAGCTTGACTCTGACTAAAGCGCCGCCACGAGTGTCGCGCGTCTTCATATTGGAGATGAAGTTGCCCAAGGAATAGACTACGAGCACGTCTTTGCCGCCATCGACGTCGGTGTGACGCACCTCCATAGGCTGTATGACGTGAGGGTGTGAGCCGATGACCAGATCTACGCCTTTGCTCACGAGAAAGTCGGCGAGCGATTTCTGCGAGGCGTGAGGCAAGAGCTGGTATTCATTGCCCCAATGGACACACACGGTGATGATTTCGGCGCCGGCTTTGCGCGCCGTGGCGATGTCGGCCGCCATAATGCCCCGGTCGATGTAATCCACCACTACGTCGCCCTGAATAGTAATGCCATTAGTGCCGTAGGTGTAGTTTAAGAAAGCGGTCTTGATGCCGTTGATGTCAGCGATGAAAGGCAGCGCTTGCGCGCGGCGCGCGGCGTTGCTATATGTACCGATGTGGGCCAGTTTGTGATTGTCGAGGGCGGCGATGGTGTTGCGCAGCCCTTTGTCGCGGCGGTCGAGGGTGTGGTTGTTGGCAGTGAGAAAGAGGTCAAACCCGGCGTTGGCGAGAGCATCGAGATACTGCGCCGGGGAGTTGAAGCAGGGATACCCGCTGAATGGCGGCGTGCTGACGGGTGTCTCAAGGTTGACTACGGCATAGTCAGCTGACTGAATGTAGGGCGCAAAAGCCTTGAAGCACTCGCTGTAGTCATATTCGCCGCCTTTTGTGCGAGCAGCGTCAATCTGCCCTTGGTGCATCATTGCATCGCCAACAAACACTATCTCGGCTTCTTCAGTGCCGAAGAGTAGTGACAGCAGCGAGAATAGAGCTATTATTACGGATGTCATGGCAGGGTAGGGTGGAGCGGTGCTCTATGTCGGTAGCGGAATACAGAGCCGGGGCGAGTTATAACCCCTTGGCGGCTTTGAGTGTGTTGAGCATGAGCGAGGTGATGGTCATGGGGCCCACGCCTCCGGGCACCGGAGTGATGAAGGCGCATTTGGGCGCTACGGCATCAAAATCGACATCGCCGCAGAGCCTGAAGCCGCTCTTGCGCGAGGCATCAGGCACGCGCGTGGTGCCGACATCGATGACGGTGGCGCCGTCTTTGACCATATCGGCGGTGACGAAGTGCGGCTTGCCGAGAGCTGCTATGATGATGTCGGCAGAGCGAGTGATATCGGCAATGTCAGCCGTGGCTGAGTGGCACACGGTGACTGTGGCATCGATGCCCTTGGACATCAGCAATGCCGCCATAGGCTTGCCCACGATATTGCTGCGGCCGATGACCACGGCGCGACGCCCGCGGGTGGGTATGTTGTAGCGCTTGAGCAGCTCTATGATGCCGGCGGGAGTGGCGGAGTGGAAGCATGGCAATCCTATCGACAGGCGCCCCACGTTGACGGGGTGAAAACCATCGACATCTTTGTCGGGATTGACGGCTTCGGTGATGCGCTGCTCGTTGATGTGAGCGGGCAGCGGCAGCTGTACGATGAAACCATCTACCTCGGGGGCGTTGTTGAGGCGGTCAATGGTGGCGAGCAGCTCTTGCTCAGTGACGTCAGACTCAAAGTGTATGAGTGTGGATTTGAAGCCACATTCGTCGCAGGCCTTCACTTTTGACGCTACGTAAGTCTCGCTGCCGCCGTCGTGACCTACGAGGATGGCGGCCAGGTGGGGGCGTCGCTTTCCTTGCTCTACCATCTGCTGCACTTGGCGAGCAATCTCTGATTTGATTTGAGCCGCTGTGGCTTTGCCGTCGATGAGTTGCATGGGGGGGTAATGTAGTTGAGATGTGAGGGTATAGGGTGGGGGGTAGGGGTTATCTATGCTGCTGTTGCTTCATCTGGCGCATCAGCTTCATGGGGTTTTTGGTGGTGGCCATCTTCATCATCTGTCGTGTCTGCGAGAATTGCTTGAGAAGGCGGTTTACCTCCTGAGGCGTTGTGCCGGAGCCTTTAGCGATGCGCATTACGCGAGTGCCCTTGATTACGGCGGGGTTTTCGCGCTCGTAGGGTGTCATAGATAGTATTATGGCCTCAACGCTCTTGAAGGCGTTGTTGTCGATGTCAATATCTTTGATGGCCTTTCCCACACCGGGTATCATCGACGCGAGGTCTTTGATATTGCCCATCTTCTTGATTTGCTGTATCTGCTTGTAGAAGTCTGAGAAGGTGAATTGGTTTTTGCGCAACTTCTCGGCGAGCTTGGCGGCTTCCTTTTCGTCGTATTGCTGCTGCGCTTTTTCTACGAGCGACACGATGTCGCCCATGCCGAGGATGCGGTCAGCCATACGCGTGGGGTAGAACACATCGATGCCGTCGAGGGTCTCGCCAGTGCCCACAAATTTGATAGGCTTATCTACCACGGTGCGGATAGAAAGAGCAGCACCGCCGCGAGTGTCGCCATCGAGCTTGGTGAGTATCACGCCATCGAAGTTGAGCCTGTCGTTGAACGCCTTGGCGGTGTTGACGGCGTCTTGACCTGTCATTGCATCGACGACAAAGAGTATCTCGGTGGGCGATATGGCGTGCTTGATGGCTTCGATTTCGTTCATCATCTGCTCGTCAACGGCGAGGCGGCCTGCGGTATCGACAATTACGAGGTCGAGGTGGTTGGCCTTGGCATATTCGATGCCTTTGCGTGCTATGTCGATAGGGTCTTTAGAGCCCTCGATGGTGAATACTGGCACCTCGATAGAGTCGCCGAGCACTTGCAGCTGATTGATAGCGGCGGGGCGATATACGTCGCAAGCCACCAGCAGCGGCCTCATGCCTTTTTCGCTCTTGAGTTTCTTAGCGAGCTTACCGGAGAAGGTGGTCTTACCGGAGCCTTGGAGGCCCGACATCAGTATCACGGCGGGCTTGGCGTTGAGATTGAGCGGCGCTTCTTTGCCACCCATGAGCGTTGCCATCTCGTCGTGGACGATTTTCACCATCAGCTCGCCGGGCTTGACGGCGGTGAGCACGTTTTGGCCTAATGCTTTCTGCTTGACGGTGTCGGTGAAGGTCTTTGCTACCTTATAGTTGACATCGGCCTCGACCAATGCGCGGCGCACGTCCTTGAGCGTTTCTGCTACGTTTATTTCAGTGATTTTACCTTGACCTTTGAGGATTTTCCAGCTGCGGTCAAGTCTTTCGCTAAGAGATTCAAACATATTGGTGGTGATGGGTGGTGTTGATATCAGTAATAACAGTGGAGAGGTGGGTGTGACTACAATTTGTTAGTCGCCGTGTCGGGGAAGATGATGGCGGGCTTGAATGTGCGCGCTTCCTCGATAGGCATCGACGCATAGCTCATGATAATCACTATGTCGCCGGGCTGCACGAGGCGGGCAGCCGCGCCGTTGAGACATACTACGCCGCTGCCTCTCTCTCCGGCTATGGTGTAGGTGTCGAGGCGGGCGCCATTGTTGTTGTTGACGATGTACACACGCTCACCCACGAGGATGTTGGCGGCATCAAGGAGGTCTTCATCGATGGTGACGCTGCCGATATAGTCGAGGCGCGCCTCGGTGACAGTGACGCGGTGTATCTTGGATTTCAGTACTTCGACGTTCATGGTATGGAGTGTCAGTATTTGATGTTGTCGATAAGGCGTACTTCGCCGTCGTAAACGGTCACGCAGCCTACGGGTTGTGTGCTGTCGCTCCATGCCGTGATGGGCTGCATGGTGGTGGCGTCAACGATTTGGTAGTATTCGACTGACAGGTGGTCAATGCCGTTGAGCGTGTTGACCACGAAGTCATGCACCTCGGCCAAGGGGGCGCCGCTGCTTTTGAGCTTTACGCTCTCGGTCAGCACGCGGTGGATATTAGGGGCTACGGCTCGCTGCTCGGGCGTGAGCCGCACATTGCGCGAGCTCATAGCCAGGCCATCGGGGTGGCGCTTGATGGGGCAGGGCACTATCTGCAGGTCAAAGCCTTCGAGCTGCACCATGCGGCGGATGACGGCAATCTGCTGGAAGTCTTTCTCGCCGAAATAGGCGCGCGTAGGATCTACATAAGAGAACAGTTTGCTCACTATCTGAGCCACGCCGTTGAAGTGGCCGGGGCGCATGGCGCCCTCCATCACCTCGGCCACGGGGCCTAAGTCAAAGACGCGTGTGTCAGGCTCGGGGTATATCTCCTCCACGGAAGGCACGAAGGCGTAATCGACGCCGGCGCTGCGCAGTAAGGCGCAGTCGGCCTCCACGGTGCGAGGGTATGTGGCAAGGTCATTGGCATTGTTGAATTGGGTGGGGTTGACAAAGATGCTGACCACAACGCGGTCATTCTCTTTGCGTGCTCTTTCTACGAGCGAGAGGTGTCCATCATGCAGCGCGCCCATAGTAGGCACCAAGCCTATGGACAATCCGGCCGCTTTGTCAGCTGTGATAGCGGTGCGCAACCGCTCTATCGTATTTATTATTTCCATTGTAATAGTAATAACTACAAATCGAGTGCAAAGGTACATAATTTTTTGATTACCTAAAAGATATATGGGTAAAAACGCTCCAATAGCAGCGGCGGCTATGATGAGCGCGTGATTTTTTTGATTATTTAATGTGATACATAGAGAAAAAAGTGGTAAATTCGCGTTCAGTAAGTATATCATTAAAATTCTATATCATAACATGAAACTTTTTGATCGGTTGACTGAGATTGCCAAGCAGACACCTCAGCGTATCGTGTTGCCGGAAGGCACTGAGCCGCGCACCTTAAAGGCTGCCGACCGTATTTTAGCAGAAAAGATAGCTCGTATCATATTGATCGGTGACCCGGTGGAAATCCATCGCATGGCTGCGGATTTGGGCTTGACCAATATCGGCGAAGCTACGATAGTCAATCCGGCCGATGAGAGCGTGATTGACCGCTATGCGCCACTGTTTTATGAGCTGCGCAAAAAGAAGGGCATTGATATGGAGGAGGCTCGCCTGACCACGGCTAATCCGCTGTATCTGGGCTGCCTGATGGTCAAGGCCGGCGATGCTGACGGCCAGGTGGCCGGCGCGCTCAACACCACGGGCAATGTGCTGCGCGCAGCCTTCCAGGTGATTAAGACGCGCCCGGGCATCAATGTGGTCAGCGGCGCGTTCCTGATGCTGCTCCCCGAGGGCTTGAACTATGGCACCGATGGCATTCTGGTGTTTGCCGACTGTGCCGTGGTGCCCAACCCTACGGCGCAAGAGCTCGCCGAGATAGCAGTGGCCACGGCCGACACCGCCCGCGATATAGCCGGCATAGAGCCGCGTATTGCGCTGCTGTCGTTCTCAACCAAAGGCTCGGCCTCAAATGAGCAAGTGGATAAGGTGATTGAGGCTACGAAGATAGCCCATGAGCTGGCTCCGAAGCTGATACTCGATGGCGAATTGCAGGCCGATGCCGCGATAGTGCCTTCTGTCGCTAATCATAAGGCGCCTAACAGCCCGCTCAGCGGCCGTGCCAATGTGCTCGTGTTCCCGTCTCTTGAGGTGGGTAATATTGCCTACAAGCTGGTGCAGCGCCTGGGTGGCGTGGAGGCTGTGGGCCCGCTGTTGCAGGGCCTTGCCGCTCCGGTCAATGACTTGTCGCGCGGCTGCTTCCCCGAAGATATCTTCAAGACTATAGTGATGACTTGCAATCAAGCTATCGGCCTCAAGGCTCAATAATATATTACATACCATAAAACACCCCAAAACGTAACGAAAGATTATGAAAATCCTGGTATTGAACTCGGGCAGCAGCTCGGTAAAATATAAACTCATCGACACCGCCACGGAGCATACTATGGCTGAGGGAGGCGTGGAAAAAATCGGCCTGCCTGACGGCTTTCTTAAATTCAAACGCGCCGATGGCAGCAAAGATATCATAGAGCTGGGCAAGACTGACCATGAAGGCTCAATACGCGCTATCTTGAGCTTGCTCACTGATGCTAAAGAAGGGTGCATCAGCAGCTATGACGAGATTGATGCCGTGGGCCATCGCGTGGTGCATGGCGCTGAGAAGTTCACTCAGAGTGTGCTTATCACCGACGAGGTGAAGGAGATGGTGCGCCAGTGCTATGACCTCGCTCCGCTCCACAATCCCGCCAATATGACGGGTATCGAGGCCATCTCGGCCATACTGCCCAAGGTGCCGCAGGTGGGCGTCTTTGACACGGCTTTCCACCAGACGATGCCGGCTAAGTCTTATATGTATGCCCTGCCATATAAGTATTATAAGGAGGATGGCGTGCGCCGTTATGGCTTTCACGGCACCAGCCACCGCTATGTGGCCGGCCGCGTGTGTGAGTTCTTGGGCGTAGATCCTGCCGAGCAGCGCATCATCACTTGCCATGTGGGCAACGGCGGCTCTATCACGGCGGTGTATCACGGCAAGAGCATCGACACATCGATGGGCCTGACACCTACTGAGGGCCTGATGATGGGCACGCGTGTGGGCGATGTGGACCCCGGCGCGCTCACTTACCTGATGGGCAAGCACAAGATGAGCGTCGATGACCTCCAGCGCGTAATCAACAAGGAGAGCGGCGTGGCCGGCGTGAGCGAGATATCGAGCGATATGCGCGAAATTGAGGCCGCTGTGGCTGCCGGTAATGACCGTGCCATACTCGCTCTGGATATGTATGAGCACCGTATCATCAAGTATGTGGGCGCTTACGCCGCTGAGATGGGCGGCGTGGATATTATAGTGTTCACCGGCGGTGTGGGCGAAAACCAGACCGGCGTGCGCGAGAATGT
This sequence comes from Muribaculaceae bacterium, assembly GCA_051871765.1. Taxonomy (GTDB): domain Bacteria; phylum Bacteroidota; class Bacteroidia; order Bacteroidales; family Muribaculaceae; genus CAG-873. The sequence goes on along the minus strand of JBJEDF010000056.1, from coordinate 6,532 downwards.
GTGCGCTCCATTGGCCTTTATGGGCGTGGAAATAGATAAGGAGCTCAACGCTCGCACTCGCGGCACCGAGACCGTGATATCGACAGCCGCTTCGCGCGTAAAGGTTTGTGTCATTCCTACTGACGAGGAGCTGATGATAGCTCGCGATACGCAAGAAATTGTGAGCCGCCTCTGAACCTTTGCCGGGCGATATACGTTGTGATTATCAATAATTATTCATCATTAACAATTACCGCTATATGAACCTGAACTTGAAATCGTATGTCTCGGCTGCTATCATAGCTGTGGGTATCATCGGCTTGGGATGCAGCATCAAGGCCGGTTTGTCGAGCCTCACCGATAGCACGCGCGTGGTGAGTGTCAAAGGCCTGTGTGAGAAGGAAGTAGAGGCTAATTTGGTGACATGGCCCGTTGTCACCAAGGAGATGGGCAATGATTTGCAGGTGATGTATGACAACATCAAGCGCACCAATGCCACAATACTCAAATTCCTCAAGTCCAATGGCATCAGTGATGATGAGGTATCGGTCAACCCTCCGCAGGTCGAAGACCGACAAGCCAACAATTACTCTGATGACAGCAGCATACGATGGCGCTATCGTGTGACCAACGTGATTGTGGTGAAGTCGTCAAAAATTAAGCTGGTCAATGACCTGATGCGCCGACAGACTGAGTTGATGCAGGATGGCATTGCTATTGTGGCCGGCGATTACCAATACTCCACCACGTATGAGATTACTGAGCTCAACGCCATTAAGCCGGAGATGATAGCCACTGCCACGGGCAATGCTCGCGAGGCTGCGGTAAAGTTTGCCGAGGATTCCGGCAGCAAGCTTGGTAAGATAAAGTCAGCCACGCAGGGCCAATTCTCTATCGAAGACCGCGATGCCTACACGCCGTACATTAAAAATGTGCGTGTAGTGACCTCTGTAGATTACTATCTGGATAATTGATAATCGCAGCGAGCGCGCCGACGTGCGCGCCTGATAAGGCGTAAGGTAACCTTCGCCGCCGACCGTGTCAGAATCTCTTCTGACGTGGTGATGGCGGCGAAGATTTTTTATGTGTTAGGTGATAGCGTTTGTCAATAAAAACGAGGCGTTTGTCTATTATTTGGCCTGAAGGCTGCCATAACGTTGCCAAAAAGCAAAAAATGCAGTACCTTTGCGATGTGTTCGCATAGTGCGACACATTCTACAGGTACATATTACTTAATGTTTAACTAAATAATTTACTTTATGAAAAAATTTTACGCTTTATTGGCAGCGCTTGCAGTGACGGCCTCGGCATTTGCTGCAGTGCAGCGCGGAGCTGATGCTCGTGTGCGAATGATGCCTCGCTCTTTGGTTTCAAATCCCATCGCTGAAAACCTTGCCATCGTGCCCGGCGTGGCTTCGGCCAACGCTCCGGCAGTCGCCGCAATAGTGCCGGCGGCCGACGCGTCAGATGCCGTGGGATACTACAGAGCTGTGTTTACTGACAGTGAGGGCACCTACTATCACTATACGTCGCTTGATGCTACGGGTGAAAACTCGGTGATAATCAATGGCCTATACTACTACGATGTTAAGGTGCCGGCTACGGTAGATGCCGCTTCCGGCGATTTGGTGATACCTTCATGCTCAGTGGTGTATGATGGGGGCGACTTTATTGTATATATCGCTGCAATCAGTGATGATGCATCGTCATTGCTGTCTGATGACATCGTGCTCGCCAATGCCGGCAATGGCAGCTACACTTGCTCGCAGTATGTGGGCTATATCCTTGAATATCAGGGCAGCAATCAGCTGTCGGCCGCCTTTACGTTTGATTACCTGGAGCGCGCCGATGAGATTAATACACGTGTGCTGACTGATGTGTATGAGTATGACAGCTCTTACGGCTATACGACCGACACTTATGAGCAGACGCTGTATTGCTATGCCCGACTTGACGGCGACACTGTGATAATCAGCGATTTTTGCTTTGATGATGCTAACGACTTAGTGATATACCTCGATAGAGACAATCACACCGCTACCTTGCCGATACAGGAATGGTTCACCGACGAGTATGGTGGCATTACTTTTACAGATGTGATAGCCGGTATCAGCAGCAGCGGTTCTTTCTATGATATGGAGGGCACTTATAGCGGTAACGCCATCTCCTTCACCGGCGATTGGTGCGCCACTGACTTTGAGTATATTGACTTGTTGGCCAACGGCTGTACGTTCATATTGCCGTTTGACCTTGATGGCGCCGGCGTGAGTGACATCGCTGTCGATGGCAATGCTCCGGTTGAATATTACAACTTGCAGGGCGTGCGCATCACTAACCCCGCGGCCGGCAGCATCTGCATACGGCGTCAGGGCTCAACAGCCTCAAAGGTCCTCGTGCGATAAGCATCCAAGCAGTTTTTATCCATATCTTGATTAGCCCGGTGACGCGCTCGTGTATGAGACGACATCGGGCTAATCCATTGGCTTGATTAAAATCAATTTCGGCAACCTTGCGACACAAAATGTTGCTATTATGATATATTTGGCGTAAATTTGTAAAAATATTTATCATATCCTTGAAATAATGAAAAAATTCTACCTTCTCACTACTGCCATTTTTATGGCATCGGCAGCCGGCGCTCAAGTAGCAGCCCTCAGCCCTGCGACGCTCTCGCCCGACTTTATGACAACGGCGGATATCGCCTCCGTTGAGGTCGTTGCCCCGGCGACGTCTCTGCGCAGCCCCGCAGCGGTGGCCGACGATGATGATGACTATGCCATCCACCTGGGCGCCAGCTACTATGGCACGCTGTACTCTATAGCCTCGCAGAATGGCTCGCCTCGTGGTTGGCTCAAATCAGGCCGCGCCGTGTTTCTGGAAGATGCCTCGCTAAATATCTCTATCGAAGGTTTTTACAGCGGCATCCTGCTCGCCGGCGGCGTATATGACCCCGTTGCTGCCACCCTCACCTTCCCCAAGCAGCAGGTGTCGGTGACCACTTCTGCCGATACCAAGCAAATCGTGGTGGGTATAGGCCGGATTGACTCTAACGGCAGCATCTCCCTCACCGATGATGATATTGTCTTCAACGTGACAGATACCGAGATTAGTTATGAAGGTACTGTCAGCGGCAATAGATGGGATAAGATTTTGGTGCTGCAAAATGCTACTTCGGGCGGTTATTATGATTATATCCCTATGTATAGCTTTTACTATACCAATGGCATCACTACCTTTGACTACTACGAATCAACTACTGCCGAATCGCCCACGCAAGGCACCGAGCCCGTTTATGCCGAGCTTAATGGCAATAAGCTGACGGTGACCGGCTTGTATGGACTCGGCTTTACATTCCCCGTAGATTTCATCCTTGACTCCGACGCACTGACAGCTACCGCTACTGACGCTGTAGTCTCCAAGGCGCAGGCATCGCAAACCGAGGTGGTGGACTATATTATGTATGACTTAATCGTTGATGGTGACAACATCTCGGTGGGCGAGCCTGTGGTTGTGTTTGATGCTGTGGAGACCATCGATGACAATATGGCTCCCATCACCATGCTGGCTAATGCTCACTGCGCTATCCTTGCAGCTTATGGTGGCAATACATATACTCCGTTTGGCACCGGCATTTTCTTCAACACTCTGATACGCGTGCCCGGCCATATCTTCGCTGAGACAGGCGTTAGTGATGTTGCTGTGAGTGACAATGATGCATCTGCTCCGGTTGAATATTTCGATCTGCGCGGTTGCAGAGTCAGCAATCCCGCCCATGGCATTTATCTCCGCCGCCAAGGCGCTGCGGTGTCAAAAGTGCTCGTGCGCTGATATGTGCCTGCGATACAGCAAAAAAATCTCACGAAGTTATTCGTGAGATTTTTTTGTAGAATAGGGGCGGCATTTGCTTGATTAGCTCGGGCGGGGGGCGTTGTGGCGGTTGCAGTTTTGTGCTAATGATGTAGCACTTATCGACGCTTACGTCTAATTAGATAAATTGGCCTATTTGGGCTGATTATGCCGATGGCCCGGTGTCGCCTTGTTTTTGCTATATGCTCGGGGTGTATTATATCTCTTTTATTCCTATGCCTTTGAGATAGCTATAGATGCCATCATACCACTCGGGCTTGCGAGTCTCATCAGGCGGCACGCCATGATCACCATCGGGCACTACAATCACCATGCCTTGGCGCGCTCGGGTGAGGAGAACGCGGTAAGCGTTGATTTGGTACTCTTGGTTTATTGGCTTGTTGATGTTCTGCCACTTGGTGCCGGATCGTAGCTGGTAATGCTGCCATGCCGTACGCTCTTTGTTTAATCTTAAGTCAGCATCCCATGCTACGCAAGCCCAGTCGATTTCAAGGCCTTGCACCTCAAACTCAGTGATGGTGTCTTCCAAGGCATTTGACGAGCGTATGTCGCTATCGTCTTCAAGAAACCAATGTACAAAGTCGGGCTTATAGCGCACGTTGATGCTTATGGCTTTTAATCGCTCTGCCTTACTGCTGGCGAGTATCCCATATCGCTCGCTACCGCGGGCGTGGTTGCGTAGCCATTGTTTGGCTGTGTCCAGAGACCGAGTCAATACTATCGGGTAGTTCGACAGCTCCCTGAGGGTGGCGGCTGCGTCTTCCCGGTTTAGCGCCAAGAGTTGGTTGACAAATATGCTGACCTTCTCCGCGCGGAACGAGCGCATTGACATTTTTAGATGAAGGTCTTCGCGAGGCTTCAGTTGTCGCTTTACGCGGGCGAGATCTTCATCGCTCACATCACCTGACTCGATGAGGTATTCTGACATATATACGTCCCAATCCCGATATCGCCTGTCAACAGATGCTATCCATTCCTTCAATCCGGCTTCACCTTTGTTGATGGCTTGTCCGTTGCCGACAAGGCAAATGACCACGCCCCAATCCTGCTGTCGGTCCATGCACGATATGAGGTATTCAGGCTCGCTGTAAGGAAACTCCTTGATGCCCTTCTTTGTGCTCATAAAGCGCCTTAGCTCTTCAGCTGTCCACGCTCGCTGGGCTTCGTCGAAGATGGCTACATGCTCAGCAGGGATATATGCCTTGTCGGTATGGCTCCGGAAGTAGCCCTTGATAGGCCTTATCTCATTGCCGACCACTTCGGTGCCCTCAAGGTATAGGTCGCGGTAATGGTGGATCATCTGTATGAAGGCCTTTACCTTGCTCTTCGCTTGCTCCTTGGTGCAAGGCTTGCGCCCTTCTTGTTTTGCTTTGATTTTCTCGCGGCGTATATAGTCGCGGGTCAATGCTTCTTGCAGCACTTCTACAAGAGGATAGTTGCCGGAGAGATAAACAGCCTTCTCGCCGCGATTGAATTGGTCGATGGCAGTATTCAATCCGATGAGCGTCTTGCCTGCTCCCGGGACTCCCGTGATGAAGCACACAGCCTTGCGCCGGTGTTCTCGGCAATATTCAATTATTCGGCAAATTTCAGCTGATGCTTTGTCTATATCACCGCCATGCTTTGTGATGTCTTCAACGGTGTTCTCTTCGTAGAGAGCAACGGCTGCTTCGATGATTGTAGGCGTAGGCTCGTAACCGCTCTTTGCCCACTGCTCGTCGCGTGTGTCGGAGTGATTGACTGCGATATGTGGTATCTGAGCCAATGCCATGGATATTGTCTTGGACAGCAGATTGCTGTTTGTCTGTAGCGGCTCATACACGTCATCATCAAAATGACGGAGGTCAAACACACAGTTCTTGTCATTTTCAGAAGGGGCCACAAGAATAGGAATGATAATGCGGTCCTGGCTCCCCTCTTGGAAGTTCTTCAGGTCAAGAGCGTAGTCCCATACTTGGGTGCGAGCGTTATGTGTGAATTTATTGTCGGCCGTTTTGTATTCAAGGACGAAAATAAACTCGTCGATGACGAGGATAACATCAGCTCGCCGGCCCATACGCGGTATGTTGTATTCAAAATACACACTGCCTCTGTCTTTGTAATCCTCAAGGACACTACGCAGCGACTCTATCTCCTCGACCCATGAGCCGGATGTCTCGTCGTTGATGTCGTGCTGACTGGCAAGGGTCAGCTGACCTACAATCTCGTTGACGCTCTTTGTGAGAAACTCTGAGATAGTATCTGAATAGTAATATCTGAGTGCTGCCATGATATGCTACGGCTTTGTAGCCATTTTAATTGTGATGCGTTGCTAATATTATCTGTCTAATGCGCATATTTTATTTGCCTTATCAAGCACTGCGTGCCCTATGATGTATGTGGTCGTTGTGAACACGCAGTCTTCGCTTGCAAAGATAGCAAAAACCGCTGAAGCCTACCGGAGTTTTGCCAATATTTTTTATGCAATTGTCCGGAATTTGATTGATGCACGCCTTCGTGAGGTGATTATGATTATTTGAGAGGGCAAGGTAGTTTCGCGATTTATTGTTATCATTCATTCAATATAACAAATATTGATTTTCCGCTCCCAACCAATGAAAGATGATGATTTTTTCGCGGCACAGGGGCAATTCTCGCGCGCGTACATTATATAATTGGCTGAGGGTGGGGGGAAGGGGTGGCGTTT
>JBJEDF010000055.1:0-85927 GCA_051871765.1 Muribaculaceae bacterium | reverse complement strand
TGTAAATAATCTCGTGTCGCCCGCGAGCGACGCTGCAAAGTTACGCATTTTTTGCGTCATGCACAACCCCTTGTCCCCGGCATCGCCCTCGACGGCCCTGCCCGATGTGTAAAAAACTTTTTTCCAAATAATTGATTTTATTTTTAATGATGTGAAATTTCGTTTTGTTTGAGATATATTGCCTGAAGTCAAAGAAACGGTATCATAAAAAATGGGATATGTGCAGCTTCTCGGCAATGCGTCACTGAAATGCACGATTATGGTGCGCGCCTGGAGTAAGATATAAAATCTGTTAAAGGTAAGAGGCGGTGGCGAAAAATCGTTACCTTTGTATATTAAGACCAAATCTATCACCACTATATGAAAGAATCTACCACACCAGGGCGCAGCAAGGCCTCCAAGGCTGCTGCCACTAAGGCTACAGACACTAAGGCTGCGGCTGCACCTAAGCGCGCAGCTAAGGGCGCTGCCACCACCAAGGCTAAGGCTGCCACCACCAAGGCTGCGGGCAAGGGCTCGAGCCAAACGCCGGAGCGCCATAAGGTGCTGCCTATCATCAAGAATGACCCATGGCTGGAGCCGTATGCCGACGCTATCAACGGCCGCCACGCCGACGCCGAGCGCAAGGAGGCTGACCTGACGCAGGCCTGCCACGACCTGTGCGAGTTTGCCAACGCCCACCGCTACTTCGGCCTGCACCGCGCCGCCGATGGAACGTGGACCTTCCGCGAATGGGCACCTAACGCCACCTCGATAGTGCTTGTGGGCGATTTCTCCAACTGGGAGGAGAACCCGCGCTATAGCCTGCGCCGCCTCGATGGGGGCGTGTGGGAGGGCACATTTGCCCGCGATGATATGCACCATGGCGACCTGTTCAAGATGCGTGTGAGCTGGGCCGGCGGCAGCGGCGAGCGCATACCCGCCTATGCTGACCGTGTGGTGCAAGACCCTCAGACCAAGATATTCTCGGCCCAGGTGTGGGCGCCCGCCAAGCCTTATCGCTGGAAGGTGAAGCAGTTCACTCCCGACACTAAGCCGCTGCTGATATATGAGTGCCACATAGGCATGGCGCAGCAGACTGAGGGAGTGGGCAGCTACGATGAGTTCCGCGAGAAGGTGTTGCCGCGCGTCATCGCCGACGGATATAATGCCATACAAATCATGGCGATACAGGAGCACCCATACTATGGCTCGTTTGGCTACCATGTGTCAAACTTCTACGCACCATCGAGCCGCTTTGGCACACCTGACCAGCTGCGCGCGCTCATTGACGCGGCTCACGCTGCCGGCATCGCCGTAATCATGGACCTGGTGCACTCTCACGCCGTGAAGAATGAGAACGAGGGTCTCGGCCGCCTCGATGGCAGCTATGACCTGTACTTCTACGGCGACGGGCGCCGCGAGCACTCGGCCTGGGACTCGCTATGCTTTGACTACGGCAAAAACGAGGTGCTGCACTTCCTGCTCTCCAACTGCAAATACTGGCTTGAGGAATACCATTTTGACGGTTTCCGCTTTGACGGTGTCACGTCGATGCTATACTACAACCATGGTCTGGGCCAGGCCTTCGGCGGCTACGGTGACTACTACAACGGCGGCCAGGACACCAACGCCATCACCTACCTCACCCTGGCCAACAAGCTGATACACCAGGTCAATCCACACGCCATCACCATCGCTGAGGAGATGAGCGGCATGCCCGGGCTGGCGCTGCCGGTGGCCGACGGCGGCATAGGCTTTGACTACCGCATGGCCATGGGCATCCCCGACTACTGGATTAAGACCATCAAGGAGAAAAAAGACGAGGATTGGCACCCGACCTCCATCTTCTGGGAGCTCACCAACCGACGCGCCGACGAGAAGACGATATCCTACGTGGAGAGCCACGACCAAGCTCTCGTGGGCGACAAGACGGTGATATTCCGCCTTATCGACAAGGAGATGTACTGGCACATGATGGTGGGCGACAACGATATGACCGTGGCTCGCGGCATGGCGCTGCACAAGATGATACGCTTGGTGACCCTCGCCACTATCAATGGCGGATACCTCAACTTCATGGGCAATGAGTTCGGCCACCCGGAGTGGATTGACTTCCCTCGCGAGGGCAACGGCTGGAGCTACAAATATGCCCGCCGCCAATGGGACTTAGTAGATCGCGAAGACCTCAAATACCGCTTCCTCAACGCCTTTGACAATGCCATGGTGCATCTCATCGGCGGCGTATATAACTTCCAGGCTCAGCCGGTGCGCAAGCTCTGGGAGAAGGACGATGACCAGGTGCTGGCGTTTATGCGCGGCAGCCTCGTCTTTGTGTTCAACTTCAGCCCGGCGCGCTCATTCGACGGCTACGGCATCCTCGCTCCCGCCGGCGAATACGCCACGGTGCTCTCCACTGACAATCCCGAATATGGCGGCTATGGCAACATCGACGAGAGCGTGAGCCACCTGACGCAGCCTGACCCGCTGTATGCGCCCCACGGTGTGGAGTGGCTCAAGCTGTATCTGCCGGCACGCACTGCCATAGTCCTGCGCAAGAAATAACCCTCTACTACTGACCCGGACCGCGGCGGGCGCTACCACGGGTGTCGCCCGCCGCCCGGCCTTTCGAGGCCTCCTCTCATTTTCAGAAAATAGCAACGATAGCAATGGCTCAATTCACTGTCAATATCCTCGGATGCGGCTCCGCCACTCCCACGATGCGCCACCAGCCCTCATGCCAGGTGATAGACTTCCGCGACCGCCTGTTTATGGTCGATTGCGGCGAGGGCGCTCAGCTGCAGCTGCGACGCATGCATCTGAAATTCTCACGGCTCAATCACATCTTCATCTCACACCTCCACGGCGACCATTTCTTAGGGCTGCCGGGGTTGCTCTCCACGCTGTCGCTGCACGAATGTGGCGGCTCCATCGTGGTGCACACCTTTGAGCAAGGCGCGCGCATCTTGCAGCAGCTGATGGATGTCTTTTGCCACGACACCTCCTTTGCTATCGAATATGACATCATCAAGCCGGAGCACGCTGTGATATATGAAGACCACGCCCTGACGGTGGAGACCGTGGCGCTGAGCCACCGGGTGCCCACCGTGGGCTTTATCTTCCGCGAGAAGCCCAAAGAGCGGCATATCATACCCGATATGATAGCTTTCCACCAGGTGCCGGTGAGCCGCATACGCGCCATCAAGCAAGGCGCCGACTATGTCAAGGACGACGGCACCGTCATCGCCAACGATCGTCTCACGCGCCCTGCCGACCCGGCGATGAGCTATGCCTACTGCTCTGACACTATGTATGACCCGGCGTTGGCTGAGGCGCTGCGCGGCGTGGATACCATCTATCACGAGTCAACCTACCTCGACGAATACGAGCAGAAGGCGCGCGAGCGCGGCCACTCCACGGCTCGCCAAGCGGCACGCATCGCTGCCGGCGCCGGCGCCCGGCGGCTGATACTGGGCCATTACTCGCAGCGCTATGAGAGCGAAGAGCCCTTTGTGGCCGAGGCTGCCACGGAGTTCGGCGGCGAGATAATCGCGGCTCGCGAGGGCATGAAAATCAACCTGCTATGACCACCGATGAGCGATTTATGCTGATGGCGCTGCAGCAGGCTCGCGAGGCGCTGGCCGCCGATGAGGTGCCTATCGGCGCCGTGGTCGTTGCCGGCGAGCGTGTGCTGGGCCGCGGCCACAACCTCACCGAGAGCCTGCGCGACGTCACCGCTCACGCCGAGATGCAAGCCATCACTGCCGCCGAGCAGACCGTGGGCGGCAAGTATCTCAGCGGCTGCACCTTGTATGTCACCGTGGAGCCTTGCCTGATGTGTGCCGGCGCCATAGCGTGGAGCCAAATCAGCCGCATCGTGGTGGGCGCCCCCGACCCTAAGCGCGGCTACTCCACCTTCATAGCTCCCGGCAGCCACCCCTTTCACCCTAAGGCCACCATCACCACCGGAGTCCTCGCCGAGGAGTGCGGCGCGCTGATGAAGGCCTTCTTTGCCTCAAAACGCCACTGACACTCGTCATTCATCAACATATCCCCCCACACACCAACACCCACCACCCACATGCACTACTACATCATAGCCGGCGAAGCCTCAGGCGACCTTCACGCCGCAGCGCTGATTACTGAGCTGCGCCGCCTCGACAGCGAGGCGCGCTTCACCTTTATGGGTGGCGACATGATGGCAGCTGCCGCGGGCTGCGCGCCCGTGGTGCACTATCGCGACATGGCATACATGGGCTTCAGCGAGGTGCTGCGCCACTTGGGCCGGATACGCGCCAACCTCGCCACGGCGCGGCGCACGCTGCTCGATGCGCGGCCTGATGCGCTGATAGCCGTGGACTATCCGTCGTTCAACCTCAAGGTGGCCGCCACGGCACGCAAGGCCGGCATACCGGTGTATTATTACATCTCGCCGAAGGTGTGGGCATGGAAGCAATGGCGCGTGAAGACCATACGTCGCTTGGTGGATAAGGTGCTGTGCATACTGCCCTTTGAGGAGGAGTTTTACCGACAGCGCGGCGTAGAGGCCGAGTATGTGGGCAACCCCTCGGTGGAGGAGGTCGATGCCACCCTCGCCGCCTTAGGGCCGGTGGAGGCCGCCGCCACAGTGCCGTGGCGCAGCGAGCGGCCGCAGATAGTGCTGCTGCCGGGCAGTCGGCACGGCGAGATACGCTGCAACCTGCCGGTGATGGAAGCTGCCGTGGCGCGCTTCCCGCAATACCGGGTGACGGTGGCGGGCGCTCCCGGCATAGAGCCGGAGTATTACAAGGCATACACGCGGCGGCCCGTGGTCTTCGGCCGCACATACGACCTGCTGCGGCGCGCACGGGCAGCGCTGGTCACCTCCGGCACCGCCACGCTCGAGGCGGCGCTGATAGGCGTGCCTCAGGTGGTGATGTATCGCTCCAACGGCTCACGCGTGGCCTACGAGCTGATGCGACGCCTGCTGCATGTGGAGTATGTGTCGCTGCCCAACCTCATCGTGGGCGAGGAGATAATACCGGAGCTGCTGCTGCACGACTGCAGCCCCGACACCGTAGCCTGCTGCCTGGGGCGCATCACCGCCGACGGCTCGGCGCGCGAGGCCATGCTCGACGGCTACCGGCGGCTGCGCAGCACCCTGGGCACCACGCAAGCCGCCCCCACAGCTGCCGCCGCCATCATCGCAGCTCTGCGCCGCCGCCAATCAGGCCAATGACCCTAATCAGACCTATTAGACCTATTAGCGCTATCACAGCATCATCTCATAGATGCTGCGCGTGTCGGCGCTACTGAGCTTATAGTATCCGCCCACCATCTCGCCTTTGACCTTGTGGAGGCCGCGCACCATAGCGTCAATGTCAGGCTCGGCGATGCCTAACTCGGCAAAGGTGGCAGGCATGCCGAGCACCACCTTGAAGAATGCTTTGAGGCGGGCCACCGTCTCGATGGCGGCGAGGCGGTCGTCAGCGATGTCAATGGCGAAGATGCGTCGCCCCAGCTGCGCCACCTTGGCGGGCTTGTGGTCAACCATAAACGTGAGCCAAGCAGGAAACACCACAGCAAGGCCGGCGCCGTGAGCCACATCATAGAGGGCGCTGATTTCGTGCTCCATGGCGTGAGAGGTCCAGTCCTCCACGCGTCCGCAGCCGAGGATACCATTGTGAGCCATCGTTGATGCCCATGTGATATTGGCGCGTGCCTGATAGTTATCGGGCGAGGCCATCACCTTTGGCGCCTCGTCAATGATAGCCATCAGTAGCCCCTCGGCGAGGCGGTCAGTGACTTCGACATCGGCGGTAGGCGAGAAATAGCGCTCGAGGATATGCGCCATCATGTCGGTGATGCCGCAAGCTGTCTGATAAGCGGGGAGGCTGAGGGTGAGCGTAGGGTCGATGATGGAGAAGCGGGGGCGCAAGATGCTGGCGGTGCGGGCGCCGAGCTTTTGGCGCGTGGCCACATTGGTAATTACCGAGTTGCCGGAGCCTTCGCTGCCGGCCGCCGCTATGGTGAGCACTACGCCCACGGGCAGAGCCTCGGTGATGGTCTTGCCGCCGCCGTAGAAGTCCCAGAAGTCGCCCTCGTATGGCACGCCGGCGGCGATAGCCTTGGCGGTGTCAATCACCGAGCCGCCGCCCACGGCGATGATGCCATCAATGTGTCGGTCACGCGCCAGCGCTATGCCTTGGCGCACGAGGGTATCGACCGGGTTGGGCTGCACGCCGCCCAGCTCTTCGTATTCGATGACGCTGTGGCTCAGAGCGCTCTCCACGCGGTCAATAAGTCCGGAGGTCTTGGCATGGGCGCGCCCATACACTATCATCACGTGGCGGCAGCCCATGGCCGTGGTCAGTGAGCCTACCTTATCAACGCTGCCGCGGCCAAACTCATAGAATGTGGGCAGATACAAACTGAAATTTTCCATATATCATTATGTTATAGATAAAAAGCTCAGAGCACAGACTGCCCTTCAAGACGTGGCAGCGCGCTCCGAGCTTTGATAATGTCAGCGATTAGCGATTAGTGCACCAATACCTTGGCCACGGTGTTGTCAGCCTTGACGATGTAGAGGCCGGCGGGGAGAGCCACAGCAGCGTCGCCATTGGCGGTAGCTACGAGAGCGCCGTCGATAGCGTAGATGTCGGCGTGGGTGTAGCTGCCGTCAAAGAGCACGGCACCGGCACCGCCGCTGATGGTGACAGCCCCGACAGCGAGCTCGCTGTCGTCAACGCCGCCGCAGATGCGTATGGTCTTGGAGGCTGCATTCTCGATGGCGCCGGTAGCTTTGTTGATGAGGAGAGCCACCACGCGAGCGCCATAGGCGTGCTGCAGTGTTGTGGGGGTAGGCACGCGCCATGCGTCGTTGATAGTCTGATTGGCAACGACAGTTGCGGGCACAGAGCCTTGGATACCCTCATATGTGACGATACCGCGAGCCACATCGTTGAAGATGGTCGAGAAATACTGCTGGCCGTTGCCGTTGAAGTCGCCATATTGTGTACTACCGTAGAGGTAGCTGAGCTGGTCGTATGGGCCTACGTTGTCCTCAACGATAGCAAAGGAGAGGCGGAAGGTGTCGTTGATATTGGCATCGAGGGCAAAAGTGGTGTTGACCTCAACATCAAATTGTGAGCGAGCAGCATCAATATATTCGGCAGAAACCACCTCGAGCTGAGCCACGGCCTTGCAGGCACGCACCTTATTGTAAATATTGTTGAGATAGGTATTGTTGGCCGAAACATCAGATGAGAAGCCATCCACGAAGTTGGGGTCGCGGTTAGCCACAAACGAGGGGTAGCCGCTGATGTAATCCCGTATCAGAGGCATATAGCTATCTACATACATTTCGTTGTCATTGTGCACGCAGATCACCTCGAGCGTGCCATCAGAGTGCGTCTCTTTGAGTTTTTCCATAGCAAGGATGCCGAGCGGGCACCATCCACACCAAGTGCCGGTGCCTTCCTCGATGACCACGGTCTTGTCAAATCCGGTGCCATCGGCAAGCACGTTGATGTAGCTTGCCGAGCTGTTGTTGACATCCTTGTTGGGATTGCCGTTGATTTTATTGAGCGTCACGGTCACGGGCACATTCACGCCGGCATTATCGTAAGCGATTGAGCCGGCAATGGTGGTGGTGCGGGCATACGAAAGGCCGGCTACATCCTTAGTGAAAGACTCAACCTTGTCGCCGACAGTCACGGTGTATTCAATAGAGTTGATCTTGTTGGCGGCGTTGTTGGTTAGGTCAAACGAGAAGTCGAAGTTTTGGCCTGCGGTTGCCGATGCGGGCATAAGCAATCCGGATAGCGAAGCATAGTCCTCAGGGAGGTTGTCGCTCTCAAGAGTTGCGGTGATGCACAGGCTGCCGTAATACTCGGCGATGTTGTCCCAGACATACTTGCCATTGTATTTATATTTCACCCAGCCGCCCTCGGTCTGCGTGGTAGGCTGATAATCCACCACCACGGTATAAGCACTAATGGTAGAAGCCGTGTGAGTGAAGTAATAGCCGAAATAGAAAGGCTTGTCGGCCTCGATGGTGTAAGGGTTGGTCAGTGTCACCACATTATTCGAGAACCTAGCAGATGAGAGGGTGGCGTTCTGAGTGTAGAACGGCTCGCCGGTGAGGTCATAGGTGAGGAACACTGTCACATCAGTCACGGCATTGATATTGGCGGCTGTGGTGCCGGCAGTGATGTTGATAGCGGTGACATGCGCGCCGGCAAATTTCTGAGCATTAACGCCATTGACCTCTATTGCTTGCCACTGCTCATCGCCTACGGCACCACCGGCTGTCAACGCGGTGTACGGTTCGCCGCAGTAGCCAAAATCCATTGATCCGGCAGCGCGGCTCTGCGGAGCCTGCAAGCGGGCCGATGCCTGAGCGGCAGGGGCGGCCGAGAGGCTAAACGATTTCATACGCTCGGTCTTTTCAGCTTGCTGAACGAATGACTGAGCCGATGCAGTAGCCACGAAAGCCACGGCACAAAGTGTTAGTAAAGATTTCTTCATACTCAAAAAATAGATTGATATTGCGTGATTATTATGATTTCAATGCATTATTGTTGCAAAGTAAATGAAAATCGGCGTGATAAGCAACAGTTTTCTATAAAAAATGGCATCGTGTCAGCACTTTTAACTAAAGCGCGCGATGGAGAGCCTCATTCAAAGGCGCCGGCGCCTTGACGCAGCAGCTGCGGATCGGCACTGTCAGTGAGATCGACCACGGTGGATGGCACGGTGGAGCCCTCGCCGCCATCGATGGCGAGCGCCGCTATCGACTCAAAATGCCAGGCAAGCGACTCGGCATTGGTGGCGTCATAGCGGTCATCATCGACGGCCACAGAGGTGGTCAGCAAGGGATGGCCGAGGCCGGCGGCCAGGTGGCGCGCTATCTCGCAGTCGGGGATGCGCACACCCACGGTCTTGCGCCCTTTGAACACCTTGGGCAGCGTCGTGGAGGCGGGCAGCACAAAGGTGAAAGGGCCGGGCAAGTAGCGGCGCAGCACCTTGAAGGCGTGGTTGTCAATGCGAGCATACTCGGCGGCTTGCGACAGGTCAGAGCACACTATCGAGAGCTGCTGCTTGGCGGGGTTGATGCCCTTGAGTGCGCAAAGGCGCTCTATGGCGCGGTTGTTGAGGGCATCGCAGCCCAGAGCGTAGAGCGTGTCGGTGGGATAGATGATGCAGAGACCTGAGCGCAACGCCTCCACGGCGCGCTCGGTGGCGCGCTCGTCAATAGACCCGGCATATACCTTGAGCGTATCCATAGTATGGGATTGGGGATTGGGGATTGGGGATTGGGAATTAGGAATTAGGAATTAGGAATTAGGGATTGGGGATTGGGGATTGGGGATTGGGAATTGGGAATTAGGAATTAGGAATTAGGAATTAGGAATTAGGAATTGGGGATTGGGAATTGGGGATTGGGGATTGGGGATTGGGGATTGGGGATTGGGAATTGGGAATTAGGAATTGGGAATTGGGAATTGGGAATTGGGGGTTAGGGCCGGTAGTGCTTGACCGCGATGTCGGTGGCTGAGGCGTATTGCTCGAGCAGGCGGCGCGCCAAGGCCTCGGTGGCGGAGGCATCAATCTCAGCCTGCCCATACATATTGATTATCATCAGCAGGCGACGCGTGGAGGCGCTGAGCTTGGTGCGATCGTTGTCGCTGGTGGGGGTGCCTACGCCGCCCACGCTGTCGCGATACACGGGCATGCCGGCAATGTTGAGCATGCCGCGGCCTATGGCCTCGTAAGGCTCGCCCTCGCGCCCTACGCCTAAAGTGAGGGTCTCGCCGGCGATGCTATCGGCATCAAAGCCGCCGATAGAGTGGCCGGTGACCATTGACAGCAGGTTGATGAGGTCAATGATGGCCAGTGATCGGTATAGCTCCAGCCCCTTGACGGCGCGGCGGCATAGCGCCTCAGCCGAGGGCCGATAGCGGTTGGGCTCTTTGCCGAAGGCTTTGTAAGCGGCGCGCGTGGCGGCAATGGCCGGCCGCTTGTTGACATCGGGCATCGCCATTGACGAGCGCACCGACTGCTCGGCGTCGCATATCTCCTGCCACAAGGCATCGGGCGTGGCGCCATTGACCACGGCGGCCTCAAAGGCCATGACGCGCAGCTGCGGAGCGCGCTCGGCGATAATCGGTTCGAAGTGTATATCCATACGGCAAAATTAATCATCTTTTTTGTTATGGGCAACATCAGCCTGCACAAAAACGGGAGCGCCGCCCCACTGCCGCCCCACCCCGGCTATACATAAAGCCCGAAAGACGCCGCCGCGCGCCTCTCGGGGGGGGGTGAGGTGAGCGCATGGGGGCGTCTTTCGAGCTTTATGTTACGGCTGCCGCGAGGGGCGGCAGTGTGATGGCGTGGTGATATCAGGCGTTTTGCGTCTCGGCTTCGGGGGCAATGAGTTTGTAGCCTTTGCCGTGGATGTTGATAATCTCGATAGAGGGGTCATCCTTGAGGTGCTTGCGCAGCTTGGTGATATACACGTCCATAGAGCGGGCGTTGAAGTAGTTGTCGTCAATCCAGATGGTCTTGAGGGCGAAGTTGCGCTCGAGGATGACGTTGACGTGGGCGCAGAGCAGCGACAGCAGCTCGCTCTCCTTGGTGGTGAGCTTTGTGACCTTGTCTTCAAACATAAGCACCTGCTTCTGGGTGTCGAAGGTGAATTTGCCTATCTTGTACATTGTCACCTCCTTGCCTTTCTTGCCTTTGACGCGTCGCAGGATAGCCTCGATGCGGAGCACGAGCTCTTCCATAGAGAAGGGCTTGGTGATATAGTCGTCGGCGCCGATTTTGAAGCCTTCGAGGATGTCTTCTTTGAGAGATTTAGCGGTGAGGAAGATGATGGGCACTTCGGCATTGACGGTGCGTATCTCCTGAGCCAGGGCAAAGCCGTCTTTCTTAGGCATCATCACGTCGAGGACGCAGATGTCATACTTGCCTTTAAGGAAGGCTTTGTATCCGTTTTCGCCGTCGGCATAGAGGTCGGCGTTGAACCCTTTGGCTTGCAGGTACTCACGCAAGAGCATACCGAGATTTTCATCGTCTTCGCAAAGTAGGATGCGCATACGTTCTTCCATAATTGTCAGTTTTTAGAGAGTGGTAATATGATGATAAATTTTGTTCCCTTATTGATTTCGCTTTCGGCGGTGATGGTGCCACCCAGCTCGGTGATCATCTTCTTGACGTAGGCGAGGCCCAGGCCGAAGCCTTTGACGTCGTGTCGGTTGCCGGTGGATACGCGATAGAATTTGTCGAATATCTTCTTGAGGTCGTCGCGGCGTATGCCTACGCCATTGTCAGCGATGGTGATTTCGAGGCGCTCGCCTGAGATGTTGCGCGAGGCCACGGTGAGCTGCAGGGGGCGGTCGTCGCTGCGATATTTTACGGCGTTGTCGAGGAGGTTGAAGATCACGTTGGTGAAGTGCATCTCATCGACCTCGACGATAGCATCGAGGGCATCGAGATTGGCGGTGATGCTGCCGCCGAATTTCTCCACCTTGAGCTTGAAGGTGTTGACGATGTTGTAGATGGTGAGGTTGGCATCGAGGTCGGTAATCTTGAGGGTGGAGCGTGAGCGGTCAAACATTGACATCTGCAGCACCTTCTCTACCTGGAAGCGCAGCCGCTTGGTCTCGTCGGAGATGACGGTGGATATCTGCTGCAGCATCACGGGCGACTTGCGCACACTCTGATCCTCGAGCATCTGCGCCGCCAGCGAGATGCTGGAGATGGGGGTCTTGAACTCATGGGTCATATTGTTGATAAAATCGTTTTTCATCTCGGTGAGGCGCTTCTGGCGGAAGGCCACGATGATGGTATATACAAATATTATCAGCAATATCAGGGTGAAGGCAAATGCCGGCACCATAAATTTTATCGAGGAGAAGATATAGTCGCGCTTGGTGGGGAAATACACTTTGAGATAATGGTGGCGGCCGGAGGCGTCGCGCGGGAATAGCGTCTGCACGAAGGTGTTGTCGCGATCCTGGTCGGTGGCGACAAAGCCGGCCGAGCGGTATTGCACGATGCCACTATGGTTGACCACGGCATACTCAAAGGGCACGTTGAGGCCGAGGGTGTCAAGGGCCTGGGTGAGGTATTTGCGCACCACGGCCGAGTCGGCGCGCTGGGTGATGGGGCGCGATGAGGCGGTGCTGATGATGTTGAGTATCACATCGTCAATCATACCTTTCTGGTAGAGGTAGTGGTCGCGATAGGCATCTTGCATGGTCTTGTAGCGGCGGTCGGTGACGGTGCCGCTATGCTGCAGCTTGTTGATTTCCGACACATCACCTTTGATGGTAAGGTCGCCTTTGAGGCCCGACGAGGTGGTGAAGGAGTATTTGATGCCGTCTTGCCGCGGTATCTGGTCGCCCAGATATTGGGTGACGATTGAGCCTGACTGCACCTCCTCGATGTCTTCCTCCAGGAAGTGGCGCGCCTCGTCTTGCTCAAGGTGCACAGCCACCGACATCAGGCTCTGACGCACACCCTGAGCAAACTGCTCATAGCGTATGCGCACGATATTTTTCATATAAAATATCTGTATGCACAGCAGGCTTACAAAGGCTGTAGCCATCACTATCGCTAATATCCAGATGGTTGATTTCTTCATAGTGTGCGGTTTTCTGTCCAAGAACCGAAATGTGAAAAGGGGCGGATTGGCCCTACATTAACATTTCAGTGCAAAATTAACTAAAAATATTTTTTGCTGCAAATTTTTTTGCCTGAAATAGACAAAACGGTGAAAAATACCGACTAAAGCGACTTGTGGTGCTTGCGCCCAACCACCATACGCGCCACGCGCAGAAGGTAAGCCACCGTGGTGCGCGCCGGAGCGTTGCCCATGGCGAGCAAGGCGCCGTAATAGATGACCGGGGCGGCTGTCATCGTCACGATGACAGTGGTCATATCATCAGCCGCCGCGAGCATGCGCAGCATGGCCACGACAGCAGCCGACATCACCACGGTGGCGGCGATGGTCTGGGCGTTGCTGCGCGACAGCAGGGTGGCGGGTATATAGCGCCGCCCCATAGCAAAGACGGCCACAAAGACGGCACCCTCGGCGGCAAAGGTGGAGATGGCGGCACCCTCGGCGCCATAATGCGGGATGAGCCACAGATTGAGCGCCACATCTACGATGGCCCCTAACGCCGTGGCCTTGATGACCACCGCCTCGTGCCCCTGCGCATATAGTATCTGCAGCCCGGCAATGTCAGAGAGAGCGGTGAAGATAAGCAGCGGCGACATCACCGTCAGCACCCGTGCCGCCGGAGCGAAGGTGTCGCCACAGAAAAGGGCTATCAGCGGCCCCGACACCAGCGAGATGGCCACCGATGCCGGCATCACCAACGCCAAAATCAGGTCGAGCGATTTCTGCGACAGCGAGGCAAAGTCGCCACAGGCACCGCTGCGATGCAGCGCCGTGAGCCGCGGCAGCAAGGCAGCGCCGATAGCGGTGATGAGGCCGCGCACCACGCGCGTCACCCTCAGCGCCGCTGCATAAAAGCCCACCTCCACGGCGCTGCTCATAAAGCCGAGCATCGCCGAGTCAAGGTTGGTATATACCGCTATGAGCATACCCAGCGAGAAGATGCGCAGCGCCGGCACGAGGTGGCGCCACGGCCTGAGGGTGCGCAGCTCGCGCCTCGCCGTGCGTATCACCGGCAGCATACGGCTCCAGTTGAGCAAGCCGTAGCCCGAATCGACACACACGATGATGATGGCATAGGCCATCACATCGCCCGCATCGCGGATAAACACAAACATGGCCACGGCCGAGAGCACACGTATCACCAGCGACCGTACCGTCATATACCTGAACTGCTCGGTGGCCTGGAAATACCACTCGGCGCCGGTGAGGGTGAACAGCAGCCTCACGCTCAGCGCCAAAAACAGCGGCGCCGCAGCCGCCAGGCGTTCTACAGTGCCCACCAAGACAAACACCACGACGTAGCCCACCACACACATGGCGATGCTGAGCAAGCCTATCTCGGCAGCCACACGCCGCCGCGACGCCTCGTCGGCGCAACGCGACACCTCACGCACGGCATACATAGGCAAACCCACCGCCGTGACCATCGCCACATAGTTGATGACCGACAGCAGAAACTGCACCTCGCCAATGCCCTCGGGCATGAGCACGCGCGACACATAAGGAAAGGTGATGAGCGGGAATAGCATGCCCATCACATAGTTGGCCATATTGAGCCATATATTACTGCGTATCGCCTGTCGCATTTCGCTGCAAAGTTAGCACATTTTTCCGCTCTCACAGCCATTTAGAGGCAAAAACGCCGGATATTATGCCGATGAGGCTGCAAAAATCGTTTTTTTTGCGTACCTTTGCACTCGCGTTGCCACAAGGCAACAGCCCCTGACACTATGCTGCTATCAATGACAGGCTTCGGTAAAGCCACAGTCGAAATACCCAACAAGAAAATCACCGTAGAAATCAAGTCGCTCAACTCCAAGCAGATGGACCTCACCGCGCGCGTGCCTATGGCCTACCGCGACCGCGAGCTGGAGCTGCGCAACATGGTCAGCGCCGAGCTGCAACGCGGCAAAGCCGACATGATAGTCAGCGTGGAGACACGCAGCGCCGAGCCGCTATCGTGTATCAACACCGATCTGCTGGCCGCATACAAGCGCCAGTTTGAGGAGGCCGCGATGGCAATAGGCATACCGGCGCCGGCCGACTGGTATAGCGTGCTGCTACGCTTCCCCGATGTCACCACCGCCAACGCCCCCGCCGAGGTCAGCGACGAGGAGTATAAAGCCCTGACTGAGGCCACACGCCAAGCCATAGCGGCGCTGATGGCCTACCGCCGCGTGGAGGGCGCCAAGCTCGAAGACTTCTTCGCCGTGCGCATCAAGCGCATCGCCGAGCTGCTGCTCAGCGTGGAGCCCTTCGAGAAGGAGCGCGTAGAGAAGATACGCGCGCGCATCGCCGACGGCCTCTCGAAAATCACCCTCGTAGAGTATGACAAGGGCCGCCTCGAGCAAGAAATGATATTCTACATCGAAAAGCTCGATGTCAACGAAGAGAAGCAACGCCTCACCCAGCACCTCGAATACTTCATCGAGACATTAGCCCTCCCCACCCCCGGCCAAGGCAAGAAGCTCGGCTTCATTGCCCAAGAGATGGGGCGCGAAATCAACACCCTCGGCTCCAAGAGCAACCACGCCGAAATGCAGCGCATAGTGGTGAAGATGAAGGACGAGCTGGAGCAAATCAAAGAGCAAGTGCTCAACGTGATGTAAGCCTCGCCCCCGGCGCATAGCCTGACGAGACTGACCTATCGGAGCCCCCGGAGCCCTCGGAGCCCTCAGAGGGCCCCTCGCTGATGCGCATCAGCGAGGGGCAACGCGACGCCTTTCAGGCTTTACGCGTAGTAGCGACATTCAGAGAGCTGCGGCCGTCACCACTCGGGATAGAGCTCTCGCATCTGCTCATCAATGTCGTCAAGGTAGATAACTCCTCGCGGCACCACTATCTCATCGCCATAGGTGTCGCGCAGCAGCTGCATCACCCATCGATATAGCTCTAATTTAGAGTAAAACACATGCATATCACCCTCATTGGGGTCAATGGGCTGCTCCAACGGCTTGACAGCCAAGGTGGTGATGACACGACGGTAAATCGTTTTGCTTGAGCGCAGCCCCGTGCTCCTGTAATCCACTTTGATAGAATCGCTGCTGAGGCTCATTATTTTCTGACCCTCAATAGTGGCGCTGCGAGTCGTTGCATCGTATGTCACCGGTGTGCAGATATACACAGTGAGATCCTCAATATTTTGGTCCTGCAGATACCAGCTAAAAGGCAGTGAGAGCGGGCAGGTACCACCCAGGTAGTATGTCCATCTGCTCATCTTGTGCCACGAATATCCGCCGGAGATATAAGGCACACCGGTCATCGGTATCACGCCTCCATACTCCGGCCCCACGACTTCCTCCCAAGGGGCTTCGGGGTCTTCACGCTCGTATGACAAAGTGCTTGTGACGTATATTACGGCATTGAATTCGCCATTGACGATCTTCTGTATAACATCATCATCTATCACATCAGAAGGCACCGGCTCATCGTCACTGCAAGCCACTATTGTGATAGCCGCCAACACCATCATGCAGCACCGTACTAACTTATTCATATGTCTCATCATTTATTAATGTATTGAATATACAATGATATAACAGAATAATTATTACAAGTGCGGATATAATAGTTATCTTTGGCATATCAAAATTGATAACACAATTTCCTTAAAAAGATATAATTTGCGAACTATTGACAAAGAAACGCACTTTCAGGCTCGCCGTGGCGAAGGCTTTCAGCCTTGTCAGCAGCGCCTGACGCGCGCCACACTCGTCTGACGGGGCAGAGCGGCAGGGTGAAAAGACGCGGCGAGCTGCCACGCTGAGTGCGGGCAGCTCGCCGAAGTGGGAGAGGATGTGTCTAAAACTTATTTCTCAAACTTCTTGACAATGACGGTGGCGTTGTGACCGCCGAAGCCGAACGAGTTTGACAAAGCAGCGCGCACGGTGCGGCGCTGTGCCTCGCCGAAGGTGAAATTGAGAGTGTAGTCAATTTCCTCGTCGCAGTCGTCGGGGTCGTGGTTGATCGTGGGGGGCACGATGTCTTCCTCCACAGCTTTAACGCTGAAGAGCGCCTCCAACGCGCCGGTAGCGCCCAGGAGGTGACCCGTCATAGATTTAGTAGAAGAGATGTTGAGCTTGTGAGCGTTTTCGCCGAAAACGGCAACGATAGCTTTAACCTCGGAGATGTCGCCTACGGGAGTCGAGGTGCCATGCACGTTGATGTAGTCGATGTCAGCGGGCGTCATGCCGGCGTCTTCGAGGGCGTTGTTCATAGCGAGGATAGCGCCGAGACCATCGGGGTGAGTGGCAGTGAGGTGGTAAGCGTCAGCCGAGAGGCCGCCGCCGGCTACTTCGGCATAAATTTTAGCTCCGCGAGCCAGCGCGTGCTCTAATTCTTCGAGCACCAGCACGGCCGAGCCTTCGCCCATGACGAAACCGTCGCGCGACTTAGAGAATGGGCGCGAAGCCGTCTCGGGGCTGTCGTTGCGAGTAGAGAGGGCGTGCATTGAGTTAAAGCCGCCAACGCCGGCAGGGAAGATAGCCGCTTCGGCGCCACCGGTGATCACAGCTTCAGCCTTGCCCAGACGGATAAGGTTGAAAGCGTCGATGATGGCATTGTTTGACGAAGCGCAGGCCGACACGACGCCGTAGTTGGGCCCATGGAAGCCATACTCCATCGAGATGTGGCCCGACGCGATGTCGGCAATCATCTTGGGGATGAAGAAGGGGTTATACTTGGGGCCGTCAGCTTCGTGGAGGGCATAATATCCGGCTTCCTCCTCAAAGGTGTGGAGGCCGCCGATACCGGCAGCTACGATAACGCCCACACGGTCTTTGTTGATGGCGCCTTCGGCATCAAGGCCGGCGTCGGCCACAGCCTGGCGAGCAGCCACGATGCCGTATTGGGCATAGAGGTCGAGCTGGCGCAGTTTTTTGCGGTCGAAATGGTCTGCAGCATTGAAGTTCTTCACTTCGCAGGCAAACTGTGTCTTGAACTTTGAGGCGTCAAAGTGAGTAATCGGGGCGGCACCGCTCTTGCCGGCGAGGGCAGCGGCCCATGTAGTGGCCACGTCATTGCCCAGGGGGCTGATAGCGCCTAAGCCGGTTACTACTACTCGTTTTAATTCCATTACCAGAATTTGTTTAGATAGACTGTGGTGGCCGTGATGCGGCTGTTATTACTTATTAGCTTCGATATAAGCGACAGCATCGCCTACGGTGCCAATCTTCTCAGCTTGGTCATCGGGGATAGTGATGCCGAATTCTTTCTCGAACTCCATGATGAGCTCTACAGTGTCGAGTGAGTCTGCACCGAGGTCAGTGGTGAAAGAGGCGGTCTCGGTTACTTGGGCTTCGTCAACGCCCAGCTTGTCAACGATAATAGCTTTTACGCGATCTGCGATTTCTGACATAATCTTAGTTTTTATGTTAATAATACGTTTGTTTGCGAGATTGCATTTTGCGGTGCAAAGTTAAGGTTTTTTTTGCAAATATGGAAATATTTACGCAATTAATTGCACAAACAGCCTGCAGAGGCCCCTCTCGGCGCGATGTAGCGGCCCTCGCGGCTGCCGATAAGATGGCTCGGCGGGGGCAAGGTTGCACCGGAGATTATGCGTAACGGTCGGCTTTCAGCCTTGTCAGCAGCGCTTGACGCGCGCTACACCCGTCGGGCCTGTCCGGCGGGTCAGACTTATCGGGCCCGCCTTAACGCAGCGAGAGCGCACCGTGGGGCGCGCTCTCGCGAGGTATAGGAGGGGTGAGGGGCTTACTTGACGAGCACCTTCACACCATTGATCATATATACGCCGGGCACGATGGGCATGCGGGTGAGGCCGGCCTCAACGGTGGCTTTGCGTATCACGCGGCCTGCTACATCGCATACCACGATGGCGGTCTTGGCCGTAGCGTTGACGATGATAGCGCCGTTAGAGCCGAAGGCCTTGAGGTCGCGCACCACGAGGTCGCGCACGCCTACGTTGGCTTTGAGCACTACGTCAAAGACGCAATTGTCGGCAGTGATTTCGCCCACGGCGGCGGTGTAGTCTTCGTAGCCGTCGGCAGTGACGGTCATGGTGTACTGCTGATATACATCGTCGATGGTCACGGCGAAGTGGCCTTGCTCATCGCTGAAGACGGTGACGCTCTCTGTGGCGGTGAAATCTACGGCAGCGCCGGCCACGGCAGCGCCGGTCTCATCGGTGATGGTACCGGTGACTTCGATGGCTGATTTCTTCAGCTCTACGTTGAAGGCGTCAGAGGGCTCCACGCGCTCAATGGTGGTGGTGAAGCTGTCGTAGCCTGCGGCCGATACGGTCACGTCATACGAGGGATATACATCGTTGATGGTGAGGGCAAAGTGGCCTTCGCCATCGGTAGATACCGTCTCCTCGGTATCACCGGCTGCAAACAGCACGTTGGCGCCGACGATGGGCTCTTGGGTGACCTTATCCACTACTACGCCGCTCACCTCTATGGCAGCGAGGCGCAGCGTGAGGTCTTTGGTGACATCGGCGGTGATTACACCTAACGACTCGCTGACGGTGTCGTAGCCATCGAGGGCGGCCGTGATGGTGTATTCGGGCTCAAGCTTGTCGATAGTGAGGCTGTAAGCGCCGGTGGCGTCAGTGGTGGCGACAAACTTGATGTCGTCGGCGGCAGCCACGGTGACAGCGACGTCAGCGAGGGGCTCGTTGGTGACAGCATCGGTGACAACGCCGCTCACGGTCTTGATGGTCTGCAGGACAATATCTTCGGTGAATGTGGCGCCTTCGCCGAGCACGCCTATCTCACGAGCATAGTCAGCATAGCCGGGGGCAGTAGCCTGCAAGGTGAAGTCAAGTGATGTCTGATATACGGTGAGAGAGTACTGACCTTGGTCGTCGGTCTCAGCCTCGTAATATACATCGCCTGAAGCCATACGCACGTTGGCGCCGGCGATAGGCTCTTGGGTGTCGGCATCGGTGACGGTGCCGGCGACATCCTTAGAAGCAACTACCTGAGCGTAGAGCACGGGCTTATAGGCTGTTTTCCAGAGTGCGGTGCTAAGCACGGTCTCGAGGTCATCGATGGTCTGACCGTCGCCCTGATGGAGGAACGAATTGCCCTCAACATTGTTGTTGCAGATGTACATCTGACACCAGCTGCTGCTGCTCGTGGTGGAAATCATATAGTGAACTCGCAGATTATGACCGGTATATACAAAGTTGACATCCATAGGCAGTATCTCCACAGGCTCGGCATCGCTGCCCACATTATCAAGCAGATACTCATCGTTGCTGTAGATGAGGGTCATCTCGTTGACATCGCGCGGAGTGAAGTTATCCTTGGTCGTTGTGGAGAGGTCATCTTCAGTATTCTCGATATAGACTCTCACCTTTGTACTATAGCCACCGGTGACCTTAACGCCGGATACGTATCCGGAGAAGCCCAGGTGCTTGATTATAGTGCCGGGGAGGGCACCAATCTCGTCGGCGGTGTAGATAAATTCGCCCTCATTGTGCTGATAGAGGCATGATACAGCCGATTTGTTGCTGCGGATAACCTCTGTGCCGATGACGAGGTCGCCGGCTGCGAATTCCTCAGCTACTGTAACATCGACCGGGGTTACCTCAGTCTCGAGGTCGCCCATCACAAACTTAGGCACGGCAGCGAAAGTGCCGGCAGCGTGGGGCGTAAACGAGAAGTCAAACACGGCTTTCTCGCCGGCAGCAACAGCTACCGCGGGAAGCTCCTTGACCACAGCATCGCCAAACATAAGCCGGGCAGTGTAGCTGTCGGCAGCAAAGTCTTCGGTGGTGTAGTTGGCAAGGACAGCCTTGGCTTTGATTTCGTGGTTGACCATAGCGTCGGCATCGATGGCAAACGAGTCAACGAAGGGACCTACGGCCGTCTTAAGGGCGATATTGAGAGTCTTGGACTCCTCAAACGTAGCGGGGATATTGATGGGGAAGAAGCCGGGAGCATCTTCGGCAGTCACCACATATTCGAGCTTGTCTTTCATGACGCTCATTGAGTAGTTGCCGGCCTCATCGGTAGTAGCCGAATACTGCACGTCGCCACTGGTGCACAGCACCTTCACGCCGGCAACGGGCTCCTGTGTGTCGGCAGCGGTGACGGTGCCGGAGAGAGTCTTAGGCTCGGCCTCCAAGCCCACGTAGAGCACCGGTATCTTGGCTGTTGACGACTCAAACTGCTTGAACGATGCGCCGTCAAGAGCTGTGGCCGATGATGAACTTTCGCGGTAGATAGCTTGGGTGGTAGAGCTTGTGGTCACTTCAAAGTAGCAGCTTGACCACGAAGAGCACTCGTTGCGGAAGTAGATGTTGAGATTGCGTCCGTCATATACAAACGGAGTCTGCAAATTCATCGTGTAGATATCTACGTGGTTGGTTTCACTACTGCCGGGAATAGCATCGAGCACCATCTGGCCCTCATACACCTGAGTCATGTCTTCTTTGGCGGTGTAGATCCACTTAGAGTCATCGTCTTTAGAGAACACAGACTGGTCAGTGTTGGCCATCCACACCTTCACGTCAAAGGTCTTGGCGCCGCCATAGGAAGAATTGTTGTAGCCGCGCAGCTTGATGCTCTTAATCACCGTGCCGGCAGCGAGGCCGTTGAGCATCTCGGGGGTGTAGATAACGGAGCACTCGCCGTTGTTGTTATATACGGGGAATGGGCCGGAGTGTGAGCCGGAGTTGTTAGGCTCGCCGCCGATGCGTGTCTCGCTGACATATACCTCGCCCATGACATTGACAGTGACGGGAGCCGACAATATCTCAGCGCCGTCAGTGAAGACCACCTTGGCATAAAGGTCGGCGTTGAAAACGCTGTGAGGGGTGAAGGTGAGGTCAAAGGCGAAGTCATTGTCGGGGATATAACCATTGCCACTGAAAGCAGGGCCTGCGATTTCGGCGCCGGGCTTAGAGGCTAAAAGCTCGTCGGCAGCGCCATCGGTGTGCTTGAGATATACACACACGGTGTAGTCATCGCCGGCCACGGGAGTGGCAAGCAGGTTGCGCAGCGTCACTGTGGCTTTGAGCGGGCTGTTGACCTCACCGTTGGCAGCGAAGTCAGCCTTGACGATAGACACATCGCGCGTAACAGCCACTGCAGCGCCGCCGCAGATGTTGTCGAGGCGTATAGAGCCCGGATACTCATCAGTGCGGTGGCCGCGGAAGGCTATATAGTATTCGCCGGCGGGCATATCGCTAATCTCAAAGTGAGAGAAGGCCTTGCCATATTTGTAAGACGCAGCCGAGGTAATCAGGAATGTGGGGTCGGCGGCGGTGGAGGAGTACTCGTGGAGAGCGGTCCAGTTGAGGCGGTCAGTAGAATAGAGCACATCCAGGTGGGCCTCCTTGTCGTCAACCTTTGCGGCATCAAAGGATATGATATCGCCTTGGGCGATAGCGAGCTTGGGAGTGACAATGTCGTAGGGGCCATAGGCGGCATCGCTGCTGCCGAAATTGGTTTGGGCGCTATAATCGTTGCCGGGGTAGCCCATATCATTGGTGTAGTGCGAATTCCAGCCATACTTGGAGTAGCCTTGATACTCGAGATCTACCTTCATAGATGCTGCGGCATCGTTAGCCTCAAAGTTGCAGAAGAACTCGCCTTCGGTGGCGATGCGGCCGGCGAGATTGAGCGACAGCTGCCCGCCGTCATATTTGATGATGAGAGCGCCGCTCTTGGTGCCGGTGACGGCAGCAGAGCGTGTCACGGCAAAGCGTGCGGAGCCCAGGGCGTCGATAGCGGTGCCTGCGGCCAAGTTGCAAGTAAAGCCCTCGGGCACAACGACCTCGGTGACGTTCATCGTCTTGCCGCCGGTGTTGTTGAGCGAGAGCATCATGCCGATATCCTCACGCGAGGTGCCCATGTCAAAGGTGGCGCCGTCGGCGAGCGTGGTGTTGCGGTTGGTGGCAGCGCTATACACGAGCTCAGGCACTACCTCGTAGGGCACGGCGGTGATGAGGCCGGTGGTGAGATAAGAGCCGGAGCAATTCTCCACAAAGCGGAATTTGAGACCTTCGCCGGTGACGGCGGGATAGTCAGCCACCTTGAGCGTGGCGCTGATGATGATGTCGGCGAGGCTGCTGCCTATGGCAAGGTCGGCGGTCAGGGGCAGTGTGGCGAGCACGGTGGCGTTGTCGTCATCGGTGGCGATGCTCACGCTGTAGTTCTCGACAGAGGCGTCGAGGGCTTTCTCGCCCACGTTGGTGACGATGCCGTTAAGCTCTATGGTGAAGTTGCCCTCGGCATCGCAGGCCACCTTGGAGGCTGACGACGGAGTCACTGACTCCACCTTGAGCATAGCTCGCGGCGTGACATCGGCCGAGGCAGCGGTGAGGTTGTCGATAAGCACACTTGACATTTGGATACCCACGCGCGTGTTCTCAGGCAGGTCGCCCAGCGACACGGTGGTGAAGCCATCAGTGGTAAGCTCTTCAGCGAAGGTGATTTCGTCGCCCTTGGTGAGCGCGCCATCTACCATGCTGAATTTGTAGAAGTGAATACTACCGGATGACACATACTTCTTCACAGCTATTGTGGTAGCACCGGTGAGAGGTGGCGTGACGAGGTAGTCCTCGGCAGTGCCCGAGCCATAGTAGGAATTGCTGTAGTAATTGCTACCGGCATACAAAGCCTGCGAGCCATCGACACCGCCGGTCCTCTTAAATTCATAAGCCACATAGTAGTTACCTCTATAGCCGGCCTCGAAATATCCGACCACGTGGTCCCATCCGGTGGCAATCTTGAAGTCGCGGTTTGAGGCACCCCACGCGCTGGTGTTGGTAGCTACCGCCGTCTCGAAATCGATGGTGTAGGGCGATGCTGTCTCCGCCATAGCCGTAGTGGCGCAGAAAGCAGCAGCCAGCAACACTGCCGATAATCGATTAGATAACGTTTTGATACTCATTGTTACCTTGGATTTAAGTTAATAATTGGTTGATTGTAATTGGTTTATTGCTTGTACCTTTGGGTATCTAATGCACTTAGAAAGCGAGTATGGGGCGCAGGTAGCAGTCGCCGTTGAACCACTCGGCCATGCACTCTATCATGGCAGAACCATCGGTCTTGGGCGAGCCCACCTCAAAGATGCACATCGACTCGTCGTTGTATCGCGAGCTGGTCCACAGGGGGCAGAAGGCGCGATAGTCGCTGGGCTTATAGTTAAAGGGGTCCCAGACATATTCGTCATAGTCAGTGCGCACCAGCAGCTCCTTGTCGCTGTCGGCTACCTTGGCGAGGGTGGCGTTGAAGATATCCATCGGCGCCTCGGGGAGCGCAGTCTCGGAGCAGAAGTATGTGGCATCTTTCTCGATAGTGCGCCACGGCAGCATGGCGCTCGCCGTCTTGTTGCCGCAGAGGTTGGCGATGATGTCCCAGAGCTGGCCGGTGGAGGGAATAAACCAGCGGCTCGAGGTCTCGGGGTGCTCGCGTATGTCGGTGTAGTAGATTGCGGGGCATTTGCTCTTGAGCAGGGCGCCATAGATGTCAATGGCATTGGCGCAGTTGGTGCGGCCATCGATGTCGGCATACCATGTTGTAGCGAACACACATGGGCCTACGTTGGCGGTATACTCATCATCCCAGGTGTATTTCACGGTGGTGAAGGTCTGGCCGTTGGTGCCTACATTGCCGGGGTCGTGGACAAAGGTGGAGCTGATGACATAGCCGTGGGTGTATCCGGCGTCTTTGTCGGCCTGCGCCATACGGTCAGGATTGGTCATAGCCACGATGCCTATCACCTTCTTGCCCTCGATGGGGGCGGGCTTCTCCACGGCCCACACGGGCTCGGTGCCGTCGGCGTTGATGCTGATAAGGCCGCCGTCGCTCCAGGTGCCGTCGCTATAATAGTAGTCGCCCACCTTAGGCTCGGCCACGGGCACCTCTATCTCCTCGGTCTTCTCGTTGTAGGTGATGCTTTGCACCTCATCGAGATAGAAGCGTGCGCCGGCGCCTTCCTTGGGGTTAATCATGATGTATCGATATGACGGAGTGGTCTGCGAGTAGTCAAAGGTAGCATTGACCAGGTCGGCGATGTTAAACACCACGGGGTCGCCCTCGAGCGGTGTCACTATCAGCTGCTTTGTGGTGATGGTGGTGGTCTCGGCCACGGCGGTGGCAGCCGACATTGCGGCAGCCGCGATGATCATTATTATGCGGTGTGCTTTCATCGTACTAAGGTTTTATAGGTGCTATTGCCTGATTTCACGATATACAAGCCGGGGCGCATGTTCTCGGAGAGCACGCGGCGGCCTGTGAGGTCATAATACACGGCGTCGGCGGCAACATCGGCGGCGCTGATGTCGGTGACTGACGAGGGGTCATAGTCAAAGGTGATTTCGCCGAGGTCAGCCCACTCCACGGTGGCTATGGCCTCATTGTCATGGCCTACTACGGTCATTGCTTCAGGGCTGAATGTCAGCTCATTGATGTTGTCGATGGCGATAGTCTGCGGGCCCGACGAGCTGAGGAGGTTGAGCACCATCGCATCATCAGCAGATGAGGCACAAACCACAGCCGGCACTGCCATAGACAATGCTATCACCATGGGTAATGTAAATTTTTTCATAAGCATGTATATTTAATGGATTTGCGTGAAATAACACTATGCAGCAACTCTTCATCTCTATGAAAAGTGGTCGCAAGTTATAAATTTTTTAAAAAATATGCAACAACCGGGGCGAAAAAATAATAATTGTGCGAATTTTAGTGAAAAAATTCGCTCAAAAAGCCACCCGGCAGCGGCGCTGAGGATGGCAGATGGGAGTGGGCATCGTCAGCGCGCCAGCGACATGTTGATCGACAGGCCGTAGGAGGTGTTGGTGGTGGGATATGACGATGTGGTGACCACCGGCGTGTTGACCTGGTGGTCAAAGTAAGCCTTCAAGGTGATGCGCTTGGAGAGCACATACGAGGCGCTGAAGTTGATATTCATCGTCTTGGTGCCCGAGGTGGGCTGAGTGTAATTGTT
This sequence comes from Muribaculaceae bacterium, assembly GCA_051871765.1. GTDB lineage: Bacteria > Bacteroidota > Bacteroidia > Bacteroidales > Muribaculaceae > CAG-873. The sequence goes on along the minus strand of JBJEDF010000055.1, from coordinate 60,348 downwards.
CTCGATGCGGCGTATCAGTGCCGTATTGTTGGCGATGGAGAATTCGGCATCAAGCGTCAGGTCATTGCTGACACCGGTCTGCGACCCTTTCATCTTGAGCACGGTGTTGAAGCCCACAATCTTGTAGCCGGCGCCGATGGTGAGGCCGCGCTGCGAGGCCTCTACAACCTGCCCGGCCGAGGTGTTGAGCGTGAGTGTGCGCGAGTCGCGATACTCGGCGTTAAAGCGCATCTCGTTTTTGAGGGTGACGTTGACACCTATCAGCGGCGCAAACTTCTCGGTGATAGCCACTGATGATATGTTGAAAGGCGATGAAGGCACGGGCTGGCCGCTAATCTCGTCGAGGATGAAGCCCAGGCGCTGACCATCGAGGCTCACCCAGTTGAGGTAAGAGGAGTACGAGCCCACCGAGTAGGTGCACTGATAGGCGTGCGACACGGTGAAGGTCTTGAAGATATTGCGCATATTGCCCAGGTTGATGAAGCCGTCGTAAGTGATGCGCCAGTTAGGCATCACTGATGCAAACGAGGGGAAGGGGTCAAGGGTGACCTTGGCGGCATTGGTGCCGGTGTATGCGGCTACGAAGGCCGGGATGAGCACATCGCCGGAGCTGGAGCTGACAGCGCCCACGGCGGGGTCAAAGTCGTGGCCGGCATGTGGGGTGCCGGAGATAAATCCGGCATCGGGATATTGAGTGCCTACATACTGCGCCTCCACACGATTTCTGACGGTCTCGATGTTGCTGATGAAGTTGTTGAAGGTGGCTGACTCGTAGTTGTTGTCGGCCGACATTGACTTGAGAGCGGTGGCGATGGCGCAGTGAGTCTTGGTGTAAGAGCCGGTGTAGGTGGTGGGTATGCCGTCATACATAAACTGCATCTGGGTGGAGCGGTTGTCGGTGCGGTTCATGGTGAGCTGCACCTTGAAGCCCTTGAAGAGCTCAAAGTTGGCCTCAATATTGAGCTCGTTGGCGCGCGACCACACCGCCGGCGAGGTCTGGCCGTCGTCGGTGATGAGCCAGCCGCGATCCAGGGCGCGCTGCACATAGTCGTCGTCCACAAAGCCGAAGGCGAAATCGAGGCCCGGAGCCATAGGCCCATAGTGAGTGGATTGGCCGAAGACATCGCCGATGTCGGGGCTGAACAGCGGCAGCGACAGCGACTTGGTGTTGCGATAGCGCACCGAGATGTTGCGCGGCGACATAACAAAGCGCAGTGCATACTCGCCCACGTTGCGCCACAGCGACTTCTCATCCTTGAGGACCTCCACGATGGTGAATTTGAGCGTCTGCGAGCCGCGAGTGAGCACCTCCACGGTGTTTTGGTCAACGATGCGCGTCTTCACCGGCGTGGGTGTCGCGGCATCGTCGGCTGTCACCGCGCTGACCTTGACCTTGGAGGTGCGCAGGTTGTGCTTGATGAGCACGGTGGTGTCGGGCTTGAGGGCAAAGTCTCGCTCAAACTTTTTTGGCTTCTTTTGGGTGGTGGTGGTGCGCTTGTTGGCAAAGCGCTTGTTGACCTCCTTGAGCAGCGGTATCTTGTTGTAGAAGGTCTCAAAGTTGATGCGGCCGTCGGCATTCCACACCGCCTGATTGGCGATGGTGTTGCCCAGGCGCTGGCCGTCGATCGTGGCGCCGCGGTCCCAGCGATAGGTGGCATTGTAGCTCACCGAGCCGGTGAGGAAGTCAATGACGGGGATTTTGGAGAATGGCGCCTTATATTGGGCGGTGAAGGTCTGGTTGTAGCTCCAGGGGGTGCCGAGCGAGAGTATGCTCTGCCATACGGTGTCGCGCCACTCCTTGTATTTATCGGGGAAGAGCTTGCGATTGACGGCTCCGGTAGGCTCCTCGATGCGCGCCGAGGTGTTGGAGTTGAAGGTCAGCGACAGCGACTTGGTGAGGTTCCAGGTGATGGCGAGCTGACGGTCCCACAGGAAATTTTTGCTCACCGACACCGGCATCTGAAACATCACATCAGCCTCGGAGCGCGTCTGCTGCTCGTAGTAGTAGCGCGACATATTGGTGAGGAAGGTGAAGGTGTTGGGCAGCCACTGTATCTCCCAGTCGCGGAAGAATTTGAGGTTCTTATTTTTGCTCTTGAGCCACCCGAAGGGCTTCAGACCCTTGATGAAAGGCGAGTATGAGTATTGGAATGAGCCGCGATAGTCATTGGTGTATTCATACTCTATGGTGGGGTCCATCTTGGTCTGCTTGGTGAAGGAGAAGTTGATGGTAAAGTTGGCGGGGTCCCACGGCATAGGCTTCTTGCTCTGGACATCAAATTTGAGGCCGGAGATGGAGAAGTTTTGTATGGTGGTGCGCTCAATGGCAAAGGCCTCGATAGAGTCGCGCTCCTCCTTGGTGGCGCAGTCGTCGAGGGCATCGCTCAGCAGCACGTCTTTGTCGAGGGGGTTGTATTTTGGCGCGGTGCGCTCTTTTGATATCGAATAGTAGATTGGGGCGTGGAGCTTGGCGCCGGCCGGCAGGAAGCGCCCCAGGTCGGCCTGCACCGCCACATTGTACTGCTGATAGTCGTCGAGGCGGCGGTCATTGAGGCTTTGATCCACGCCGCCAAAGCCGGCGGTCTCGACGTGGGCGCCCACGTTGACGGTGGCGATGTCGCTCATGGCCAGCGTGGCATTGGCCTTGACGGCCCAGCCGCCGTCGTTGTCAAAATCGGTGACTTTAAGCTCGTTGACCCAGATGGTGCCGCTCTTGTTGGTGGCGGAGTTGTTGCGCACGCCTATGAGTATCACTCTGACATCGCTGAGCGAGGGGTTGCCCAGCACGGCCATGCGGTTGCGCTCGTTGTCGGGGTCGCGGCCGGTGTAGAGCACGGCATATCCCACGCCGCTCTGCTCGTCGCGCTTGGCGCGGTTGCGCTCTTTCTTGAGATCTACGAGGTTTTGGAGGCTGAGGTCGAGATAGTTTGACTCGGGCCACACGATGTATCGGTCAGAGGGCAGGTCATTGTTGTAATGACCTGCGGGTGTGAGCGTCAGCGGTATCTCGTACTCATAGTAGTTGTTTTTGACGTCAGAGCCCAGGCGTATGAAGATAGAGAGGTCGCCGGCGCGGAGGTCTGACACATCATCGATAAGGCTCTCGGCGTGAGTCCACATCTGCAGGCGCTTGTAGTTGCGCAGGTCCAGCTGGGTGTTGCGATACACGCCGCGAGCATCGCCGGCGGCGAGGTTGAGGGCCTTTAGCGACATTGACTGCTCGTTGAGCTGCGTGATTTGGCTCTGGCCGGGATCCACGATACGTGTCACGCCGGGAGGCAGCACATAGTTGACCGGCTCGCGCCCGGCATTCTCCTCGATGTTGACCACTGAGATGTCGAGAGTGCCGTCGGCGGGAGCATCGCCGCGGTTGTTGAGGTTGAAGTCATAGCCGCGCCACTCGCCGCGCACCAGCTCGAGGGTGGCAAAGCGCAGGTGGATCACTTGCTTGAAGCCCGTCATAAACATGCGTGCGAAGCGTATGGTGGTGAAGTCATTGATAGAGCCTACCACGCGCTCATAGTCAGAGAGGGGTATCTTGAACTGATACCATGTGACCTGCTGGTCCTTGCCGTCGCGTGTGCGCACCATCGAGGTCTGCTTGTCGGCGATATAGTTCTTGCCCACCACGAGGTCCTCGGGGCGTATTGACACCTTATACTGGAAGTAACGCTCATACTCGTTGAGGGTATTGTCTTGGTTGATATCCTCCACATCGGGGGTGCTGCGCGAGGTCTGATAGAGCTGGTCATCGACATCTTCGGGGGCGAGGGAGTTGCCCTCGGTGCCGTTGTAACGCTTGTATCGGGCGAGCACTCCGAGGCGCTGCTCGTCGTAGTCATAGCCGCGATAGAAGTGGTAGTTATCGCCGGCCGGGTCGTTGAGTGGCGAGAAGGGGTCAGCCTGCATGGTCTCAATGGCTACCGGCGAGAGCTTGGCGCGGAGGCGGTCAAGGTAGTCGCTGTAGGTGGGGAAGTTGAACTCGTCGTCGGTGGATAGGCCGTTGAGACCCACATCTTGTGTCTTGCGCGACGAGGTGTTGTTGTCAAACGAATAGGTGAGCGAGTTTTGTGTCGATACCCTACCCCACACGGTGTTGGTGAGATACCGGTCGCTGCCATCGATGGGTATGCCGTTCTCATAGCTCTTGAGGCCGTCTTTGAGGATATCTTCTGACATCTCGCCGAAGTTGAAGTATAGGTCGCCACCCTCTTGGTTGGGGTTGTCGGGGTCCATAAAGGGGTCCATGAGCCAGAATTGCACATACTCAATGTTGCTCTGCTCAAAGTTGGTGTTGTCCATCTTGCGCATGATGCCACCCCATCGCTTCTCGGGGAAGAGGAGGTTGCCCTCGGAGTCGATGTTGTCAGTGTCGAGGTTATAGGGGCCGCGCTCTGAGGGGTAGAAGGAGAGGTTGAGCGTCTGCACCGTAGATGACTCGCCGTAGGTGAGCTCGCGCCCGGGGAATATCTCGCGCGAGGTGACTTCGCGCACGTAGGGGTTGGAGAGCTGCTCGAGGTCGCTCTTGAGATAGCTTGGCGCCAGCGACGAGTTGCGGTCGGTGAACATGCGGTCAATATAGTACCAGTTGAGGAGGGCACGGTTTTTGCCGTAGTCGATGTTGTCGCTCAGAGCAGCCTCGGGGAAGAGGGCGTCAGAGGAGCTGTCGTAAGGCGTGGAGGCAAGAAACCAGGCGTAGGGCGAGCGCAAATCCACGCCCGTCTGGCTGGACTCGAAGTCATCGACATACGATGAACCTTGCGCCGAGCCGGACTTCTGGCTGTGGGGCACCAACTGGGCATATTCGGCGGTGAGGTTGAGGCGCGAGGGCTGTGTGGCGGTGACGGTGGGTATCTTGTTGAGCAGGTTGGTGAGCCACATAAACTCCTGATTATACGAGAGGTTAAAGCCAAACATGGTGTTGTTGACCACCTCATCGCCGATATTCACCTTCTCTACGAGGGGCTTCTCGGAGAAGTGGAGCAGCGTACCGCCCACCGTAAGGTTTTTGTTGAACTTATACTGCAAATCCAGGCCTAAGAGCGTCTTGCGCTGAGTGGAAAACATTGACTGGTTTTCGAGCGAGACGCTGATGCTCTGGCCGGAGTCTATGATTGACTGATTGGTGATGGTGACGATGCCCATGGCATAGTCAACGGTATAGTCTGAATTCTCGGTGAGGGTGACACCGCCGGCAGTCACCACCACCGATCCTCGCGGCACATTCATGGCGTTGAGGCGTATCTGCGAGCCTGAGGAGGCCTGATACTCGCCGGTGAGCACAAATTTGTTTTTGTCGGCAAACTGGCGCGCCACCACCAGCGTAGAGTCGTAAAGCTCTTGATAGACATATTTCTGCGCCAGCACGGGGTCAGTGAATTTCGACGCCAGGTGCGAGCCGAAAGGCTCCACCACCGGGAATATCACCTTGCCGGTGGCTGACTGCACGGTGTAGCCCTCGATGAAGTCAAAGAAGCCGTCGGGGTTGGACTCTTGGTTGGAGTCGAGGCGGTCAAGGTTCATCACCTGCAGCAGCGACTTGTCATTGAGCCCCGGCGCGGGCAGATACACCAGCTGAGTGCCCGTGGTGTCGCTCATATACTTGATGTTGAGCTTAAAGTTGTTGCGCTGTATCTGATAGCCGCCCAGCGAGTACACGTTCTTCATCATAAGGTCCCACATGGGCACATTGGGCGAGGCCGTGGTGCCCTTGAGCATCTTGACGTAGAGCGACTGGTCAGTGGAGGTGATGTCGCCGGAGAACTCGCCCACCTGATACACCTTGCCGCCGTAGGTGTATTCGTAAGCCACGGCGAGCACCTCGTCAGAGTTGATGGCGCTCTTGATAGAAATGTATCCGAGCGTGGCGTTGAGGGTGTATTCGCTGGAGGAGAGCAGACGCGCGCTCTCCACCTTCTCATAGTCGCGGCCGCCCTCGATGCCGTAGGCCGACAGGGGCTCGAGCGCCTGCGTCACGGTGTTGATGTTGCGTGCGCCGGGGTATTGCTCTTTGATGACGGAGATGAGGTTGTTGGAGTTGTTTGATGGGTTGGCCATGCCGGGGGTGGGGCTCCAATAGTCGGAGGCAAGGCGCTGATTTTCGCCCAAGTCCATAAATGCCACCAGGTTGCGTGCCTGCTCATAGCGGCCGCTCTTGTTGGTGACCCACACCTCGATGCGGGTGATGTTGACACCTGACGACACGTGAGGCAGCCGCGAGGCAAAGGTGTCATAGTTGTCGCGGAAGAAATGGCCCAAGAAGAAGTGGCGGTTGGCATCATACTCATCGGCATTGACGGTGAATTCGGTGGCCTGCACGCCGCCTTTGGTGTTGACGGTCTTGGACTCGGAGTTTTGCTGCGAGAGGAGCGCCGTGGCCGTGAGCTTGCCGAATTGCAGCTTGGCCTTGAAGCCGAAGAGCGCCGTGCTGCCTCGTATCAGCGACGACCCCGTGGTCATGGACACATTACCGGCCTCGATTTCCTTGACGATGTCGTCCTCGCCGCCCTCATAGGCGAGCTTGAGGTTTTTTGAGTCAAAGTCAAAGGTAGCGTCGGTGTTGTAGGTCATGTTGAACTTCATGCGGTCGCCGACGCTGGCGGCAATGGTGGCTTGTATCTTTTGGTCAAAGTCAAAGTAGGTCTTGCGGCGCGACTGTATTGACAGCGACGGGTTGTCGGTAGAATTGCTCTTGATGCCCATCTGCACCTGCACCGAGCCTTGGGTCTTGAGCTGCACGCCACCGGGGCCGAAGATCTTCTCCAGCGGCCCCAGAGCGAAGTTCATGTCGAGGATGTCAAAGGGCTTCTTGTCGCCTTTCTCATACTGCTCGGCGTTGCGCTTGCGATAGTAGTCCTGCATCGAGCGCCGAAACTGCCAGTCGTTGTACTGCGCCGGCGACAGCATAAAGGGTGTGGCGATATCAAAGCTGCCCACGCGCGTGCGCACAATGTAGCAACCGGTCTCGGGGTCGTAGTCAGCCTGAGTGACAATATTTGACGGCGTGGCCAGGTCATAGGCCAGCTTGTCATCGACGAGCGCCTCATAGCCATCGGGCACCGTGGGCGCCGCACCCATGGTGAGCGCCACACCCCCGGCTGTGTCGCGCACCGCCGGATAGCCCGCCGGCGCCGGCGGCGTAGCCTCGCCCTTGTAATATTGGGCCACAGACCACACGGGCACACCCGTCAACACCGCTGCAAGCAGCGCGATGACGAGCACTCGGGCCAATATTATATGTCGCGTAGGGCGTGAGTTCATATCTTATTTTGTCGAGTCGCTGACGCCGAGCAGCATGCCGGCACCCACAGGAGCCTCTGCCGAGGGGCATCACATCATCGACAACGCCTTCTTGATGGCTATCTCCGACTTCAGTGTCGGGTCAGCGCCATACAAGCTATCGAGCACTTTCTGCGATGACTTGCGGTCAAAACCGAGCATAGTCAGCGCCGCCAGCGCCTCGTCGTAGGCGTCGTTGTTGACAAGCGACTGACTTAATAACGTAGCGTCAGCCACTTTTATTTTATCGCGGAGGTCAACAATTATGCGTTCGGCGGTTTTTGCGCCTATGCCCTTTACATTTTTGAGCCTCTTGACATCGCCGGAGGCTATCACCGCCGCCAGCTCGTCGAGGCTGATTGACGACAAAATCACCCGCGCCATGCCGGCGCCAACACCGCTGACGCCGATAAGCTGACGGAAGATGTCGCGCTCGCGCTCGTCGGCAAAGCCATACAGTGTCCACGCATCATCGCGTATCGCCTCATGCACATACACCCTGGCCGAGCGCTGCCCCTGCAGCTTATCGTAGGTGGCGAGGCTGATATTGAGCATATACGCCACACCGCCGGCGGTCTCGATGACGGCAGCTGCCGGGTTGAGCGAGGCCACCTCTCCTTTCACATATTCTATCATCGTTGCTCCCTGTATATATTAGTATTCGTTTGCGTCTGCAAAGATACAACAAAGAAATGAATTGCCGAGCAAGCCGGCCACGAGTTTAGGCGCATTAGTCGGCGCCTACCGCCCTAACCACGGCGAAGCCAAAGCCTGCACAATTCGCCCTTTTGTCATCACCATTGGGCAAAACATCTAATATGTTGTTCCATTTTGGATTGTAATTGTCCGATTTGTCGCAACATTGTTGGATATTAGCAATTTATTACTACCTTTGCAGCAAATAGCAAGCACCAATCAGGCATCATTGCCTCATATGCATTATTTCTTAAATCCATCTCTCCCTCTATTGACAACACAGACCACCAAATAGAGTATCGCCACTTTATGGCTACTCTTTTTTGGGAAAAGAATAATACAACTATTTGGTCAGCGGCGGTGCATGGCGTTGACCTGGCGCATCAGCTCGGTGGCCTGACGGAAGTCAGTGGGCGAGCCTATGTCAATCCATGTGCCGTTGATGGGATAGTATGTCACGGTGAGGCCGGCGGCGATAGCCTGCTCCACCAGGTCGGGAGCATCGGTATGCTCGCCGGCAGGCAAGGTGTCGAGCACCGCATTGTCAAAGATGTATATGCCGGCGTTGGCATAGTAGGAGTATGAGGGCTTTTCCTCCAGGCCGGTGACATGGTCGGCATCGTCGATGGAGAGGATGGCAAAGGGCACCGACACCTGATATGGCACCACGGCGATGGTGACGGCGGCGCCCATAGCGACGTGGCGCATATACATCTCCTCGAAGGAGATGGTGGTGAGCAGGTCGGAATTCATCACCAGGGTGGCTCCGCCGGGGGCATGCTCCACGAGCGTGGCGGCGCCGATAGTGCCTAAGGGCTCGGTCTCTTCGACACAGCGCACCTGCACTCCTGCCACTGGGCGCGCAAAGTGGTCGGCTATCTTGTGGGCGAGGTAACGCGTGGTCACGGTGATGTCAGTGATGCCGCAAGCCGCCAGCGCCTCGATGTTATAGTCAATGATGGCCTTGCCGCCAATCTGCAGCAGCGGCTTGGGGGTGTCAAGGGTCAGCGGGCGCAGACGCTCGCCCTTGCCGCCGGCCATGACGATGGCGCTCAGGGGCAGCAGGGTGTGGGTGGTGCGCAGGTCTATGATGTCGCAGAGGGTGCCGGCGTCATCGAGCACGGGCAGCAGCGTGATGCCCTGACAGCGGCAGCGACGTATCAGCTCCACATCGGGGCTGCCGCGGCGCAGCGCCTTAAAGTCAGCGTGAGCGGCAGCGCTGACACTGTCGGCGAGAGTGCAGCCGCGCAGCAAAGCCCGGCGAACATCGCCATCGGTGAGGGTGCCCTGCACATGGTTGGTGTCACTGATTACAAACAGCGTCATAGCAGCGCCGGAGAGGCGGTTGAGGGCCGCGAGGGCGTCAAGCAGCGTGGCGCTGTGAGGTATGAGATGTTGCTCCATAGCGGTGAGTTACTTATCGTGGGAGAGTGGGTGATTGCATTAATAGTTCGGCCATGGCCCAGTCTTGCAAGGTGTCCAGGTCGAGGCTGCGGCTGCGAGGCATCTCGCATGGCACTCGCCGGGCAAAAGCGCCCAGCCCGCAGCGGCGCAGCGACTGCGGATTGATGACATACACGGCGCCATTGTATTCCCACACCGGGGGTGCGTCTTGCCGCCGAGTGAGCATGCCGTCGCCCTTGCTGATGGCCAGAAAGCCGTCGGCCGTGGTCTCAAAGAGGTTGTAGTAGGGGTTGGCGGCGGCGAGGCACACTGTCACCACCATATCCACCTCGGCGGTATATAATGCCAAGGCGCGGCTGACATCACCGGCGGTGCGCAGCGGCGACGTGGGCTGCAGCAGCACCACGCAGTCATAATCCACGCCCCGGGCATCGGCCCACGCCATCACGTCGAGCATCACCTCGCGGCTGCCGGCGGTGTCGGTGGCCAGCTCGGCCGGCCGCATATAATCCACCGTCAGGCCCAAGCTGCGCCCCACGGCGGCTATCTCGGCATCGTCGGTAGATAAGATGATATGGTCATCGGCGGCGCCGGCGGCGCGAGCCACATCTATGCTGTAGGCGACGAGCGGCCGGCCGCACAGCGGCTTGATGTTTTTGCGCGGTATGCCTTTGCTGCCACCGCGAGCCGGTATGATATATAGGGGTGTCATATTTGGGGTGATGGTGTGTCAAAATCAATATCAAAGAAGGTCTTGCCGCGAGGCATCGCGCTTACGAAGTCGTGCACGGCTCTGACCATAATGCCCGGTGTGTCAGGCTTGTAGTAGGGATTTACGCGCTGCGCCGCCATGGAGCGCACCGGCTCAGTCAGCGCACGGTCTATGGTGGCGGCGATGGCGTCGGCGGTGTCGGCGCAGTGCAGCACCGACGGGGCGGCGAGGCGGCCGCGCTGACGTATGCCTATATCCACCGTGGGTATGCCCATCGAGGGCACCTCCACGATGCCGCTCGACGAGTTGCCGATGACCATGCAGGCATATTGCAGCACCGACAGGTATCGCACCATGCCCAGCGACTTGACCAGGAGCACGCGCCCGGGGCGCTCGGCAGCATAGCGCTGCAGCTCGGCGATGATGCCTTCTGAGCGAGCATCGTTGTTGGGATAGGTGATGATCAGGCGCAGCTGCCGATGGCGGTCAAGAGCCTCAAGCATGCGACGACACAGCCCACGCGGGTCGGCATCATCAAGGGTGACGGGGTGATAGGTCACCACCGCCAGCGGCCCCTCGAGGCTGAAGCCCAAGTCGGCCTCCAGCTCGTGGCGCGACAGCAGCGGGCGGTTAAGCACATTCCACACGCCTATGGCGCCCGTGTTGACCACACGCGCCGGGTGCTCGCCCATCTGTATCACACGGTGGCGATAAGGCTCGGTGGCCACCAGGTGCAGCGACGACAGCTTGGTGATGGCGTGGCGTATGCTGTCGTCGATGGCGCCCTCCGATATCTCGCCGCCGGCGATGTGCACTATCGGCACTCGCATCACGGCAGCAGCCGACGCCACGGCGAGCATCTCATACCTATCGCCCAGCACCACGATGGCATCAGGGCGCAGACGGCTCAGCGCATCGGTGGTGCCCGCCATACACTGCGCCATGGCCCTCACTCGCGAGGCTTCATCATCGCCGGCGGCATCCATGGCCACGCGCGCATCCACGGCAAATCCGGCGTCGGTAATCTCGCTGATAGTCATGCCATAGGCCTCCAGCAAGTGCATATTGGTGGCCATTATCTGCAAGCGGCACCACTCAGCGCCGCGCAGCGCCTCAGCCAGGGGGCGCAGCAAGCCCCAGTCGGCGCGAGTGCTTGTAGCTATTAGTATTTTAGCTTTGCTGTCCATACGATTGCAAAGTTACAACTTTTCGCTGACACTATCACCATAAAAACGCTCAGGCATATTGCATTCTTCGGCTGAAAATCGCTATCTTTGCACTCACTATGACAATAGAGCGATATAATAGTAGCACTATGCGCGGCGAATGGGACACGTTTGTGAGCCGGCGGGCGGTGCAAGCCTCCTTTCAGCACATGCGCGACTATATGGACTATCACAGCGACCGCTTTCCCGACTACTCGTTAGTGGCGCGCGAGCATGGGCGCATCGTGGCCGTGCTGCCGGCATGTCGCCTCGGCAGCGAGCTGTGGAGCCACGCCGGCCTCACATACGGAGGGTGGCTCACCGAGTCGCGACACATCGATGCCAACATCATGCTCGCACTTTGGCAGCAGATGACCGACACCCTGCCGGCCGATGGCATCACCGCCGTGCACTACAAGCCGGCACCGGCCATCTACGCCGCCTACCCTGCCGACGAAGACCGCTATGCCCTCTTTCGCGCCGGCGCCGTGATAGAGACGAGCCAGGTGGCCTCGGTGATTGACCTGCAGAGACCCATGCCTTTCAACGAAAATATGCGGCGCAACGCGCGCAAAGCCCTCAAGGCCGGCATCACGATAGCGCCGAGCCATGACTACGACGGCTATTGGCAGCTGCTCTGCAGCGTGCTCGCCGACCGCCACGGCGCCACGCCGGTGCACACCCTTGCCGAAATAACGATGCTCGCCGACCGCTTCCCCCACAACATAGGGCTGCTCACCGCCACCGATGCCGGCGGCAGCATGATAGCCGGAGTGGTGACCTACGCCACCGCAGGCCGTGTCATGCGCTCGCAATACATTGCCGCCAACGACCGTGGCTGCAACTGCGGCGCCCTGGCGCTGCTCTTTGAGCGCCTCATCGCCGACAGCGCCGAGGCCGGCTACCGATACCTGGACTTCGGCACCTCCAACGAGCAAGGCGGCCTTATCCTCAATGCCGGGCTGCTGCGCCAAAAGGCAGCTATGGGTGGCAGAGCCGTGGCCTGCGACTGCTACCGCCTGAGCCTCGCGAGACATTGAAAGAGCTAAAAATGATATAATATGGGAATGTTAAAGTACAAAGGCTATAGCGGCTCAGTAGAATATAGCGATGAAGATAAGTGCCTCTTCGGCAAGGTGCAGGGCCTGCATGGCACACTTATCTCATACGAAGGTATCACAATTGCTGAAATCACCAATGATTTTCACGCAGCTGTAGATGACTACCTCGCGAGCTGCACGCAGCGAGGCATTGAGCCGGCCAAGCCCTACAGCGGTAAGTTGGTGCTCAGAATGTCGTCAGAGCTACACGGGCAAGTCGCTGCAGCCGCATTTGCTGCGGGCACCACAATAAACGACTTCATAAATAAGGCCGTAAGCAATGAAGTGGCTCGCATCACGAGGTGATTATGATGCACCGAGCGATGATGCTACATACGCCCGGATTGAGATGATCGCAGAGCGCGCAGTAAACAAAAATGTCTTTTATTGCATTCGCCTTACTTAAATATTGCCACTAAAATATTGCATAATCTGCAAAAGTTGTATAAATTTGCGCTTTATAGTAAAAATCTATCCTATCTCTCACCTACCAATCCCCTATCAAGATATGAAACGCTTTATCACTCGCCTTTTTGCCGCAGCGGTCGTTATGAGCGCCACCATGAGCGCCTCGGCTCAATTCCCGTCAGTCACTCTCACCGATATTGACGGCAATACGGTCAACACCGCCACCCTCTCCAACGATGGCAAGCCCTTTGTGATATCGTTCTTTGCCACTTGGTGCAAGCCTTGCCTGCGCGAGCTCAAAGCGATATCCGAGCTGTATCCCGACTGGCAGGATGAGACCGGCATGAAGCTCATAGCCGTGTCTATCGACGAGTCGCAAAACGCCGACAAGGTCAAGCCCCTCGTAGCTGCCGAGGGCTGGGAGTATGAAGTGCTCTTGGATCCCAACAGCGAATTTATGCGCGGCATGGGGGCGCAGATGGTGCCGCACCTATTTATCATCGACGGCGCCGGCAACGTGGTGGAGTCGCACTCGGGCTATACCGATGGCTCTGAAGTAGGCATCATAGAGAAGATACGCTCACTCATCAACGATAAGAAATGACACAACCGACGCATCATCATCGCCGCCGCCTCGTTAGCGGCGTAGCTGCCGTGGTGGCGCTATTCGCCGCCGCAGTGCCCTGCGCCGCCGCCGGCGATGCCGTAGTGCACGGCAGCGTGCAAGCCGATGGCCTCTTTCCCGAAGAAGACGCCTCAATAGGCACCGGCACTTACGACCAAAAATTCCTCTTCAACACTTACGCAGACGTCAATCTGGTGAGCAAATATATGGAGGGCGGCGTGCGCGCCGAGTTTATGAAATGGCCCACCCCCGGCTTCGAAAGCGACTTTGCCGGCTGGGGTATCCCTAACGTATATCTCAAAGGCAAATACAAAGGCTTCGAGCTCACCGCCGGCGACTTCTACGAGCAATTTGGCAGCGGCTTTATCCTCCGCACATACGAGGAACGCAGCCTCGGCATCGACAACAGCCTGCGCGGCGGCCGCCTCAAAGTCACCGCCGTCAACGGCCTCAAGCTCACACTGCTGGGCGGCGTGCAGCGCCGTTACTGGGACTGGGACACCCGCTCGCAGATATATGGCGCCGATGCCGAAGTGACGCTCAGCCAATACTGCCCCGCCATGAAAAAGCGCGGCGCTGTATGGAGCGTGGGTGCATCGTATGTGCTCAAAAACGAAGACGACGAAAACATAGTGGTGCCCGGCACCGACTATCGCCTTATGGTGCCCCAAAAAGTGAATGCCTTTGATGTGCGCTCACGCTTTCAGAAAGGCGCGTGGGGCGTGATGGGCGAGTTTGCATACAAGAGCCAAGACCCGTCGTTCGACAATGGCTACACATATCACAACGGCACGGCCGTGATGCTATCCGGCTCGTATGCCAACGCCAAAAAGGGCATGAGCGCCTTGGTGCAAGTCAAGCGCAGCGACAATATGTCGTTTCGCAGCCAACGCTCCATGCAGGGGCTTTCGGCATTTGTCAACAATATGCCGGCTTTCACCTATCAGCACACCTACGCCTTAGCGTCGATGTACCCCTATGCCACGCAGGCAGCGCCCGGCGAATGGGCCTTCCAGGGCCAGTTTGCCTACACCTTCAAGCGCCACACCGCCCTGGGCGGGCGCTACGGCACCAAGGTGCGCCTCAACGCCAGCTATGTCAGAGGCCTCGACCGCGAGCCCGCCGTGCCTGACCCCACCGTAGGCTCTACGATGGGCACCGATGGCGGCAAAGCATCATTCTTCGGTATGGGCGAGTGCTATTATCAAGACGTGAACCTCACCATCGACAAGCGCATCACCTCTGACTTCCAGCTCACATTCATGTATATGAACCAGCTCTACAACAAGGGCGTCATCGAAGGCCACGGCGACCGCGTGCGCAGCAACATCTTTGTGCTCGATGGCAAATACAAGTTTGACAAGCGCTTCACCCTGCGCGCCGAGCTGCAATACCTCACCACCGACCAAGACCTCAAAGACTGGGCCTACGGCCTGCTGGAATTCTCTGTGCAGCCATACCTGATGGTCACGCTCAGCGATATGTGGAACTGCGGCAACGACACCGACAAGAAGCACTACTACATGTTTGGCGTCACCGGCACCTACCGCGCCAACCGCCTCATGCTCAGCTACGGTCGCACACGCGCCGGATATAACTGCTCAGGCGGCGTGTGCCGCTATGTGCCCGCCTCGCGAGGCTTCAGCATATCTTACTCTTATAACTTCTGACAGCTATGACACAAATCCGGAAAACCATATTGCCCATCATCGCCGCCACTGCGCTGCTGACAGCTTGCGACGACATCGACAAGCCCGAAGACCGTTATGAATACATGGGCTCCACCACTGCCGAGCGCACCGTGCTCCTCGAAGACTTCACCGGCCAGGAGTGTCGCAACTGCCCCGACGCCCACGAGGTGATAGAGGGCCTCGAAGCTCTCTACGGCGACAACATCATAGCCGTGAGCATCCACGGCGGCAGCTTCGGCGTGCCCGTGAGCGAGTCAGTGCTCCCCGGCTATGTATGCCTCGCCTCTGACGAGGGCATCGAGTATAACAACCGCCAAAATCTCACGTCATGGCCCGCCGGCATGATCAACCGCACCGGGGGCATCGTCAACTACGACAAATGGAGCGATGTGGTGCGCGAAGCAATCCAAAAGCCCGCCACCGCCGATATCCACCTGACAGCCTCGCTCGCCGACGATGGCATCATCACCATCAACACCACCGTCGATCCTAAAGACACCTTCGACGCCTCGCTGCAGCTATGGGTCGTGGAGAGCGGCATCGTCGCCTTCCAGCAAAAAGGCAGAGAGTGGCTCACTGACTATGTCCACAACAATGTGCTGCGCGCCGCCGTCAACGGCATCGATGGCGAGGCTGCCCACTACACCAAAGGCGTGAGCAACACCACCGAGCACTCTATCGCCGTGCGACACACCGACACCGAGCAGTGGACCCCCGCCAACCTCGCCATCGTAGCATTTATCTACAACAGCGAGCAAGGAGTGCTCCAGGCCGCTCGAGCCAAGGTGGACCAAGTCGTGGAGCCCGCCGATGAGCCGCAAGCCCCGGCCAACGATTAAACCATCGGCGCCCGCCCGCGTCAAATTATTATATATCAATCATCAGCATCAAACACAACAAAACACTCACACGATATGAAAAAAATCTACGCTATCATTGCAGCGGCCATGCTATCCGCCACGGCGACACAAGCACGCGAGCTGCGCTTTTATCTCGACGACCAGCAAATCGCCGAAGGCTCGGAGATAGAGTATGCCATCATCACCGAGAGCGAGAAGAAACCCGGCACCATCGATGTGGCTATCGCTCCGCCACTGTCGCTGTGGACCGACCTCAAGACCTCATCGGTGAAGCTCACCGTGACATCGCTCAGCGGCCACGAGGTGCAGTGCTGCGCCGGCGGTGCGTGCGCCATCGGCACATCTATTGTCAAGGAAAACATCACCATCAACACCGACCAGAAGCTCGACCTGGAGTTTGAATACCTGGATCAGTACGAAAAAGGCACCACCTACGAGGTGCCCACCGTCAAGGTGCAGCTCGATGCCGTTGACGTCAACAACCCCACAAGCAAGGCATCATTCACCATCATCATGGGCAAGAGCGCCGGCGTGGCCACCATCGTGCGCAACGATGACGCCTTCCGCATCACTCGCCATGGCATCGCTTACAACGTCAGCGTGCCCGCCACCGCTACGCTCTACAACCTCACCGGCAAGCAAGTGCTGCGCACTGCCATCTCAGGCCAAGGCACCATTGACACCGCCAACCTCGCCGAAGGCATCTACGTATATACCATACAAGGCCACGGCGTGAAGAAATCCGGCAAGATTTACGTCTTCTAATCCCCCGCCACTCATACACAGCAAAGGCGCGCCACCTACGATAGTGACGCGCCTTTGTTATGCTTACGCCATAGCGACTATGTTATTGGGGAAGGCGGGGCGCTACATGTCGGGGCCGCAGGTCTCGTCGATGTCGAGGCGGTCATAGTGCACGCCCGATTTCTTGCCGCACACATACTGCATCTGAGCCTTGGCGCCCGGTATCGTCACAGCATCGAGGAAGAGCGGCTCGCCATCAATAATCAAGGCACACACAAAGGTGGAGCCGGCCACAAGGCGCGTATTCTCCGAGGCCTCCACCTCAAAGCGGAAGTCGCCACGATACACCACATCACACACACGCCCGGGCAGCCACGTGAGGCGCATGTGCTCGCCCACGGCGATGTCGCGCCTGACGTCGAGACTGCGAGCCTCCAGCGGCGAGCTGGGCGCCACGCCGTCATCGCCGGCGCCGGCGCTGCGCTCAAATGCCTCATAGTCGGCATAGCCTAAATAGCGTGCGAGGATGTCGAGAGTGCCGCGACGTGTCTGCACATCTTCCTTGATGTATCCCCAGATGCGCTTGAGGGTGCTCTCGCCCACGATCTCATGTAGGCGCGCAAAAATCAGGTTGCGCAGATAGGTGAAGTCCTTAGGGGTGCGCATAGGCTGCTTTACAGCCGCCTCTATCTGGCGGCACAGCTCGGTGATAGGGTCGCCGCCCGGCATTAGTGTGTCAGCTCGTTGAGTTTTTTTGTGCATGATTGTATCAGTTGGTCATGTTGGGTAAGCAATTCTTGTTTGAGGACAGACAGCTCGGCATCGGTGAGGTGCGGGGAGGCGCCGTTGACAAAAGCGTTAAGCTTATCGGTGAGCTTGGACTGCACGCGCACCGCCTCATCGAAATCCGTCGCAGCCTCCACGCGCGGGCGCAGGCGCTCCCAGTAGCTGCTGAGCTGGCGGCGCCCCTTGTCGATAAGGTCATTGAGCGCGGCAGCGCGGCGGATGCTGTCGGTTTTGGCAACCATAGTGCTACTCTGCGACACCGATTGCGCTGACAGCTCGTCAAACTTGGCGGTGCATTGCTTGGAGAGGTCAGTGTATAGCTTGGCCATCTCGCGCTCGAGGATTACCTGCTCGGCGGCTGTAAGCTCGGCGGCATGAGCCTGCAAGAATGCATTGTATCTGTCAGAGAACTTCGACATCAGGTTGCTGACCTCGTTGTAGTCCTTGGCGGCGGCGATGCGCTGCTGTATCTGCGAGCGCCAATACCTGGTGAGCTCGCGGCGGCCTTGCTCTATGAGCGCATTCAAGGCGGCACTGCGCTGCGCCTCGCTGTCGGCGGCGCGTCGCAGCTGCGCCACCGTGTCGTGGACCAGAGCCATGCTCCGGCGCGTAGCATCGATAGCCTCATTAGAGGCGATGACCACGCTTTGCAGCGAATCCACCTTCGCTGCCGATGATGTGTCGCCGCTGCCGCGCACCAACAGCCACTCGGCCGTGAGCGCCCCCACGAGAGCCACCGCTGCGGCGCTGCGCCACAGACGACGCCGGCGGCGCTGCCCGCGGGCTATAGCCTGCTGTAGCTCGGCGATATTGGCATAGCGCCGGGCGATAGGCATCATGCAGCGGCGAGCCACCGCGCGATATGCGCCGCCGAGCCCCATATCGCCGAGCACGGCACCCAAGCTGTAGATGTCATTGCGCACATCGGCAGTAGCCTCTGTGGCTTGCTCGGGCGACATATAGCGGCGAGTGCCCGCCGGCTGCTTAAGGATGGTGTTGGCATCGCCATCGGCAAGACCAAAATCTATAATCTTGGCGGTGGCGCCCATACGCGTGATGAGGATATTGGATGGCTTGATGTCGCGATGCACCACGCCGCACGAGTGGATATATGCCAGGCCCTCGATGATCTCCGACGCCACGCGGCGGCGCTCACGGCGCGTGGGGCGCTGCTCAAGCCATTGGGCCAGCGTGAGGCCATCGACATACTCCATGACGATGCACACCCCCAGCGGCACCACCTCTTCGAGCGCCACGGCCTGCACCACATAGGGGTGATTAAGCGTCATCATGGTCTCAAACTCCTTGCGCAGCATCTGGCGGTAGGCCTCAGTGTGAGCCACCGCCGTCGCCAGCCCCTTGAGCAGCCACAAGCGCCCATAGCGCGAGGCGCGCGCCGTGACGTTGTAGTCTGACGTGTGCAGCACTTCAAGGTCAGTAAAGCGCGAGCTGACACCCTCAAAGGTGTCAACTATAAACCCTGATGCCGATGTATCATCGTAATGATCGCTCATGATAGCGGGGTGGTAGTGGTGGGGTGATGCATTGTGGTGTGGTGCGTTGTGATACGCCAAAGTTAACAATTTTTTCTATCGCGACAAAATCCGCATAGCCCAAAGCTGCACCAAAGCTGCAAAAACAGCCCCACTGCTGCCACTGTGATGGTGAGCAGCCGCAGAGCTGTCAATGCAGACGATGACATAGCCTATCCAAACTTGTCTCTAAGGCTAAAAAAAAGATTAAGACTGTGCGGAATTTCCGTCCGCCCTTTCCGCGAGGGCTTTTGGGGTAAAAGTGGGGGATGGTGTGGTATCCGCCCCATCCCCCGGCACACGTTGTTGCTTATTGTTGTTTTACATCAGATGCTATAGTGTGCGTATGCGTGATGTAGGATAGCGTCTTAGTTCAAGCTCGGGTCAAAGAGGCAGTTGACAGCTACAATCACCACTAAGAGCTTCAGACCGGTGTCAGCCAAGAAGGCGAGCTCACACGCTGTGGCATTCTTGAGCGCTGCATCTTTGGCCTTGACCATCTCTACCAGGTAAGCGGCTGCAAAGGGGAACACCGTGAGGCCGCCGATGGCGAATACCCAGCTGAGCACATTGTTGCCGATGGTAGCGGAGAGGATCATGAAGATCAGCGACACGATAGAAGCAGCCCAGGTAGCAGCCTTGCTGTAGCTGCAGATGGATTTGGCTTTCTGAGTGAGCATCTTTGAGCCTATCATAGCGCCGATAGCGAGCGCCCACACGATGATGATGGGGAGCCATGACATGAGCTGACCGCCATCAGAGAACTTAAACAGGAGGGCGCCGATGGCCACCAACAGCGGGCCGGGGACCTTGTTGATGAAGCAGCCGATGAAGCCCAGTACCAGGCAGAGGATGAATAGAATAAATAGTACCATAATTCTGTGATTTTTTGAGTGTGAATATTATGTTGGTTATTATTTTTTATGGCGATGATGCGCTGTGCCGGGTGATTACCAGATGCTGTCAACGACTACACTGTCAGCGCATGAGTAGTCGCCACGGCTCATCTCCTCGGCTGCTATCTTGGCATAGCGCTCTTCTTCCTCAAAGATATCATTCTTCTCGAGCACCGTCTTGAGGCGGAACGACTTGGTCTTGGCGATGTCCTCACCTATGTAAAATTCGCACAGGCTATTCTCTGACGGCTTCGACTCCAACAGATTGCTGCTCAGGTAGAAGGCAGAATCTACAACATTGCTTTGCTCGTCGAGAGCCTCGAGTATGAGTTTGAAGATATATGTCTTTCGAGCGTATTTATCGGCACCTACCTCAGCCATATCTACCTTGGGCACGCTGTCGTTGCGCGTGACAGACACGCAGATATGACCTTGGTTGTCAGTAAGATATTCACCGGCAGTGTAGATGCCTCCGATCTCACCGGGGATATCTGTCGTCTCACACTTGATGCCGGAGTTTGAGCTTGATCCGGCGCTGCCGGAGTTGCAGGCTGCGACAGCGGCTACCAGCCCTGCCAACAGCAACGATTTCAACAGTAACTTTTTCATCGTTATTACGTAGATTTTTGAGATATTATATCCTTAATGGTCTATATGTCCAAGGCATCTTCGATGTCATCTATTATTTCATTTACGTCGGCACCATCCTTCGCTTTGTCATTCTTCTCGAGCACAGTCTTTAGGCGGAACGATTTGGTCTTGGCGATATCCTCAGCACCAATGTAGAAACTGCACAAGCAGTAATCTGAAGACTTCATCTCCACCAATGCATCGCGGTTGCAGTCATCGTCATCAACGACATTGCCTTGCTCGTCGAGCGCTTCGAGAACGAGAGTGAGGACGTACTTTTTTTCATCGTATTTATCGGTACCCACCTCAGCCATATCGACCTTGGGCACACTGTCATTGCGGGTGACAGACACACAAATACTGCCATGATCATCAGTGAGATAGTCGCCAACGGTGTAGATGCCGCCTATCTCGCCGGGCACATCGGTCGTTTCGCACTTGATGCCGGAGTTTGATCCGGAGTTGCAGGCTGAGACAGCGGCTACCAGCCCTGCCAACAGCAACGTTTTGAACAGTAACTTTTTCATTGTTAAATGTAGATTTTTGATACGTTTTATCTTATGCTACCTATGTGTTAGAAAAACATAAAGCCTTCTTCGCTATCGTCTTCTTCGATTTTCAGATCTTCTTTGCGCTTATCGAGAGCGGCCTTCCATTCGTCTTCAGCGGCGTCGATTTTTTGTTTGTTCTCCTCTATTGAGGTTAATTCAGCGTATTCCGCTAAATCGCCGGCTATAATTTCAGACACCTTCTTTTCAACTTCTCTCTTTATCTCTCTGATATCAGATTTTGACTGGGCGCCTTTTACCTTCTCGGTAGCTTCTTTATATACCTCGATTTCTTTTTCGACGCAGTTTTTGCACGAGGTCAGAGACAGGGCAGCCACAGCGAGGGCCGCGCAGAGTGTAAGTTTGATTTTTTTCATTGTAGTGGGGTTGGTTTTTTGGGGGGAGTTAGATTATTATTTTGTTTGATTAGTATGGTAGTGTCACACAGCCACGCTCGTGGTCATTCCAAATCCTCGAGAGCCTCGATAGCATCAGCGGCAGCGGCTACCACGAGCATCGCTACGATGGATTATCGATTTTTCATATCATTGAGCATCTCGGCTGCATCGCCGGCCATGCCGATAGCCGAGGCGGCGGCGCCCATCATTGATGTGGCTACTTTGGTAGTCCGCTCTATGGTCTCGAGGTCCTCATCGCTGATGCCCAGGCCATCGGGGATAGCGTTTTTCAGAGCATCGGGATTTTCCTTAAGCGTGGTGCCCAGGCGGAAGGTCTTGACCGAGGCAAGCACCTCATCATCGACGAAGAAGTCGAGGCTGCATTTGTCGCCCTCGAGCAGCGACATCGCTGCATCAAAGCCGCCGTGGTCAGTGCCGCTACCCAGCACGGCGCCGTTAGCATCAAGAAATTCTATTGTAAACTCGCCGATAAGCGACTTGGTCGAGCCTTCGGAGCTACCTGAGGCCACCACATCATCGAGATTGACCAGCGCCTCTGACGCATTGCGGCTGATGGTCACCTTAATCGTATTGACAATGCCACGAGTGACGGTGTATTCCACATCATCCACATCAAAGGCCTTGCCGAGCTTGCCGCCGATGGTCGTGGAGGCGGGCTTGATGACTACCGGAGCATCATCGGCCTCGGCTCCGTTTTTGGTGTCGGTTTTTGACGAGTCTCCGCAGGCCGTGGTCATTGCCAGCGCTGCTACGAGAAGCATTGTTTTGAATAGCACTTTCTTCATGATAGTTATTCGTTTATAAGGGTTATGATTATGTCGCTAAGACTGTGATTTCATTAATACACCGCAAAGTAATTAAAAAAAGATAAAATGCATTTGGTTCAAATTAGTCCAATTTCAAAAGGGTGCTAATTTTTTTCATTTTATAGATAAATGCTACAAAATAAAGGTTGTAACTTTGCGGCACAATGATATGAACTACACCGACAATGACATCGACAGGCTGCTAAGGGCAGTGGAGCGAGTGGCGGGCAAAAGCATAGTCACGCCGCGCGACTTCACATTCCTGTCGCGCCAGATTGAGAGCTACACCGGCGAGGTGCTGTCAGTGAGCACTCTCAAGCGCTTGTGGGGATATGTCAGCGTCACCGGACGCTTCAGCCGCCACTCGCTCGATGTGCTGGCATCAATGGTGGGCTACGAGCGTATGGACGATTTTTGCCGCGACACCACGGCCACGCCGAGCTCATTGCCCGAGCCAAGCCACAAGATAGTGCGGCGCAAGCTGCGCTCGGCCGACCTCTCGTATGGCGACGTGGTGACACTGGTCTGGCGCCCCAACCGCGTGGTGACACTGCGCTACGAGGGCCGCGATGTATATGAAGTGATAGCCTCTGAAAATAGCAAGCTCTGCGTGGGCGACACCTTTCACTGCCCCCTGTTTGTCGATCACGAGCCGCTGCTGCTTGTGGGGCTGCACCACCCCGGCATCCCCGTGTGCGACTATGCCTGCGGCACTATGGGTGGCGTGGTCTGGCGCGTAAAGTGACGCCTCCGCCTCAGCGCATAACCATCACTAACGCCGCCACCGTCACGGCCGCCACAACCGTCACGGCCGCCACCACCACCTGCGCTACGCCTCGGCGACGCGAGCGGCTCAGGCATCGGAGCATCTCATCGGCTGACTGCCACCGGCTCGCCTTATCGGCCGCCAGGCAGCGCTCCTTGAGCGCCGTGAGGCAGCGCAGCGTCTTTGAGGCCCCGGCGCTCGTATGGCTCTCGATATACTCTATCAGCCGCCCCACGGCATATAGGTCAGTGCGCGCATCTACATCGGCGCTGCCGTCGAGCTGCTCCGGCGCAGCATACGCCGCCGTGAGCCCCATCGTTGACGGATAGCCGCTGTAATAGCACAGACCGAAGTCTATGATGCGCACATCGCGATTGACACGCGTGAGCATAATATTGGAGGGCTTAAGGTCAAGATGCACCACCTGATGGCGGTGCGCCACCGCCAAGCCCTGCAGCAACTGAGTGAGGAAACGCCGCAGCCGCGGCGGCGAGGCAAAATAGTCAGGCTCGGCGCTGACGATAGCATCTAAGGTATCGCCACTGACATATTCGAGCGTCAACACACACTCGCTCGGCGTATCCACAAGGCTCACACTCCTCACCACATAAGGCGTGGCAGCGGAGAGCAGGCATCCCACGGCATACTCCTTGCGCAGCATATCGCGCACACGCCGAGCATCGTCTGCGCCCTGCGGAGCCACCAGGCTCTTGCATATCACCGCCGCGTGGCGCTCGTCAGTGGTGCGCACCACGCGGCAGCGCGCCGCCGGGCTCCCGGCCACGGCTCCGGCGCAATAATCCGTGATAAATTCTGATGTCTCTATTGCCATTGTTCCTATGCTCCTATGCCACAAACAGCAGCCCTTGCGCCACAAGGGTGTGAGCCTCCGTGACACTCTCCGTCAGAAGACTCCTCGGCAAAGTTACCAATTTTCCCCCATCCCCCCCGGTTCATTTTAGTTCATTTTCCCCGGAGTTACACAAGGAGAATATGCATATACACACCTCAATCATGCATCACAGAAGTAAAATGCTATTATTACTGCGATTTTATTAGCGCACTGCATGTCTTTAAATCTATTACGCTTAAAATTTCAAAATCTATAACACTTTATGCGTCTATTAACAAATTATTTGTTAACTTTGCGCGTAGAAGTGTGAAATACGCACGATGCGGGAATAACTCCCTCAAAATGCATTTGACACTAAAGTCGTCTGAACTCACGCCGAGCCTTTGGTGAGGCAGCCTATCATCAGAGGAGGATGGGTGGGCACAAGACGAGGACTTATAGAAAGGCGTTTACTTGACGCTTTGTTCTTGACTCACTGGAACTTCGCAACTTCTAAATCTTGTCTGGAACCAAGCAGCGGTAGATGGCCCGGGTGTGATCATATCCACATCGAAAAATCGTATTCTGATAGCACGAGTTGTATCAACACAAAACGTGCAATCACATACATGTTTACCGGTGTATAGGTCATATCGGCGTGGGCTCTAGCGTTGTCTGTTCAACAAGATTAGGCAATGCGAAGGCCTCAGTGAGTGGGACAGGCAACAAGCAGTTCCCACGCTCTTTTTTATTTGTTCGTTCATTAATTATTAACCCAATTACCCTTCAGTTGGGAACCTGGAGAGACTTATAGTAATTATGAACGACAACAAGTTGCAGAAAATCATCTGCGTCGTAGCATTTATCATTTTTGCAGCAGTTAGCTGCTGGGCAACAGCAGAGTCACTACATCTGCTATTATCGTCGTGGCCGAAACCTATGTGTTGGGCCGTTACAATCGGGTTCTTTGTCATCGCTTCGATGGGAACCAAGATGATAGTTGACAGCTTTAATCAGAAAATTTATCTGGAGCGAAGAGGGATGCGTCTTATAGGCGGCGTAATCATCTTGCTTGTCTTTTGGTTGGCATGCAGTATGCCCACCAACACTCACACTTTCTTCTACAGAAGTGTCATCAATGACAAAGTGACAAGCGATATATCTACGACAGAGGGCTACTTACTGCAAATCAGAGACAACATCGTAACTGAATATAGGAAACAAGCTAAGTGCGCCGAAATTAAAAATAAGGTGGATACAAAACTCGGCGAGCTGCAAGCTGAAATACAGAATGCGGCAATGCCGGGATTTGGGCCACAAGCGAAAAAAATTCTAAGCGAATTTGCAGAACTATTGGGCGTGGCTAACATTGCTCCATTGGCTGCACCCAGAAACGCATCAGTACAAGCTCGCCAGCGCTTGTATAACGCTTATCGCAATAAGATGTATATTCTTCTTGAGAACCGATTGCAAAACATCGTTAAGGAAATGACACCTCCTACCGATACCCACCAAAAACAAGCAGCCCGAGACTACAAGAACCTTGAATTAGTCAAAAAGTATATCGATGATGGCACATTGGACTTAAACGATGCTAATGACATTAAGACTATTTGCGACAAGCTAAACGCCGGATATGCTACTATCCGCACATACAAGCAGTTTGTCGATTTCAAGGATGAGACCGACCAGGCTGCTTACACCTCAGCCAATGCCGTCACTAAAGTTAAGCGCATGGTCAGTGTGTTTGACGTATGGGCTGATTACCTCAATGGCGCTTATGATGGCCATGGTTTCTTCTTCTGGATTCTCATCTCTATACTCGTAGATATTGCAGCGTTTATATTCTTTGATATCGCATTCAAGAAACGCGAAGACTAACCACCAATAAAACCAACACACCACATAATAAGTAATTATGCCAGTAACAAACAACCCCATAGCTTCCGAGCCTCAAAAGGTCGAGCTATACGAAGAACCCGTAGAAACGAGCCAAGCAGCGGTTGATGATGCGCCGGTAGATGTATCATCAAGCGTAGAAGACAGAGTGCACGGCTTGAGTGCGGCAGAACTGAACGATCCCAACAGCATCAACGTCACCGTGTCTGATAAGGAAGCGCCTCTCGTCATACTCTTTGGTCCACCGGCATGCGGCAAGACCATGACCCTCGTGAGAATGACTCGCTTCCTACAAGCCGAAGGCTACATCGTAGCGCCCATTCGTCATTTCCGCCCGTCAACTGACACTAACTATGCTTACATCTGTAATCACTTTGACGAAATGATGAATAGCAACAACGCGGCAAAATCAACCGACCGTATCAGCTTTATGCTCGTGGAAGTGATAAAAAATGGTCATCGCATCTGCCAGATACTTGAAGCCCCCGGTGAATATTACTTCGACCCCAATAATCCTACAGCGGCTTTCCCTAACTATGTCAATACAATCATATCAAGCTCTAATCGAAAGATTTGGACAATCATGATAGAACCTGACTGGATGGACAATCCTGACAGAGCAAACTACGTTAGCAGAATCAACCTTCTGAAGAGAAATATGCGTCCGCGAGATAGAGTACTCTTCGTGTATAACAAAATCGACAAAACGAGCTTTGTGCGTAGCGTAGGCAACATCAACACGTCTGCCGCCATCAAAGAAGTAAAAAATCAATACCCTAACATCTTTGTGCCGTTCATGAATCAGAACCCTATCACCAGATTCTTCAAAGAATATAACTGCGATTTCGTTCCATTCCAAACGGGGTCATACACAGAAGCTGTTAATGGCCTAACCTATCAGGAAGGCCCTCGCGAATACTGTGTAAAGATGTGGAAATGTATCAAAAATCAAATATCAGGTTAACGAATTATGGGTATAGACATAAAACTATATGTGCATGGAGTCCCCAGTGGTCAAAAAATTTGGGGCAACCCGGGCTCTGATATGCCGTACATATCGGCGTTCTATGGCCTTCATAACCAATTAGAAGCGTCGGTGCAGATGCTGGTCGAAATAAGAGACGCAATGGCTTATTACACTTATATTTATAGCGATAATAAGCTACAAGACAAGGATGGACGTCCTGGTGGATATCTCGCCTTGACAGTGCGCATCAATCAATACTACTCTTATATTCAGAATATCTATCATCTACTTGAAGCAGCTTTTAACAGCTACATAGTAGGACATATTCTGGAACCCACCGCCGGAGGATATCGGTTCATGATTGCGCAATTCGATCAGGATAATAATAACCTTAGCGGACTTGAAGGAGAAATAAAAAAATATTTGATAAACTTTTCAAGCAACCACGATATCGTTCCGCTTGCCGGCTTCAAAAGCAACAGCAGTAGCGAATATGTGACAATAAACCCATCAGATGCCACACCCAAAAAAGCCCTTGACATTATGAAGTCAACAGGCAAACTCTCTGTATCTGCTAAATATCCATCTGCAAAAGAAGCTGATATTGCCCAAAAGAAAGACTCTGAAATCCAAATGGTAAAGGCGGATTGCCAGAAGCAGATTACAGCTACTAAAAATGAAAGCAAGACTATTGAAGACGCCAACAAAAAGCTCAAAAAACAAAACGATAGCTGTGTGGCGAAAATCAACGAGCTTGAGGCCATCAAAAATGATCTAACCGGCAAACTTGCACAAATCAACAGTCTAACCGGGTCATACAAAGGCCATAATACTGGCGGAAATATTCCTCCCGAGACTAATCCAACACCCAAGCAGATACCCTACGATAACCATTACTCGCAAAGGAGCAAAACGATACGGCCATCTATGCTGATGCTCATTCTCATTCTTTGCATCAACTGCGTAATACTCCTAAAGAGTTTTGACAAGGGAGTCAAGGAGCAACAGACAAGCGATCCGCTTGCCGGTTTAGTAGAAGATAATATTGCACAATCAACTTACGAACCCGCCACCTATGGCATAGGTGGCACGGAAGACTTAGGGAACAAAGAAGACACAAGATCAATGTCAACTGATAGTCAAAAGTATCTTGGCTCTAAGAATGACACTCAAGAATCAGCCTCGCTGAGATCCCAATACCCCCACGCAAGAATTGATATCTCTGGCATCAATGAAGCCACCGGCAACTACATGAGCGTTTCTTCCGGCAAACAATACACTATTTCGATAAAAAATGGGCCTAATATCAACGGAGAATGGCACTGTTCCGATGAAGACTTCGAGATTGTAGGTAACACAATACGCCCTAAGCGCGATGGAAAAGAACTTTGCATTTGCTATTATGTAAACGGCGAGTTGTTTTTGACGCGAACTATTACAGTAGTGTTATGAGAATTATAATTAGATATATAGCATTGATGCTCGCGGCAATAATACTTGCGTCGTGCGGTGGTAAAACTAAGTCTGCTGCATTCTACGATAATGACGCAGAAACAGACATTGATTCCATCACAGAATCCAGCCGCGATTACCATCAAGTGTCCGAGGAAAACATCGTATCTGTTCCTTTCAGAGAAGATAATGGCATAAAGTATGTCAATGTTTCCGTGAATGGCTTCGGTTTTGAGATGATATTTGACACCGGCTGCTCAGGCACGGTAATATCTTTTGCCGAAGCCAATTACCTTTACCAAAAAGGGTTCTTGTCTCAAGACGACATCATAGGGCTTAGAAAGACACAAATTGCCGATGGCAGCATCGTAGAGAATACGGTGGTTAACCTTAAAGAGGTTATAATTGACGATAAGATCCCCTGCCCCAACGTTGTAGCCACAGTTTCCGCCAACAATAATGCACCGCTCTTACTTGGCAACGAAGTCCTGGATCGTGTTGCTGAATACGCTGTTGATAACGTAAACAAAACCATTAACTTTAAGTTAAGATAACAAATGAATGCATCTGTATATCTATTCGGCGAATTCAATAGCGGTTATTCGCAGTACCCTGACGACTATGCATCGATTATCTTCCATAAGTTTTCGGCAAATATAAAAGCTGCTACACAGATTGCCATCCACCGCGATGGCAATCTTATGTACTACGGATACATCCGCAAACTTCAGCAAGGCAGATACATCGGCCTCTGTGTCGTTTTGAACGGTCTGATGCTTAAGCGAATCGAAAACCTTTTCTCAATATTTGAAAATACAATTTCCGACCTTGTGACCAAAGGCAATTTGATACATTTCAATGAACAAGGCGACATGGTGACGAGTGTGGAACGATTGTATCTAAGTATTGACGAAATCGACAATCTGACGGAGTCTCTCATCGCTCGGTTCAATATGCTTGAGGGATATGTTGCGCCCCTACCGGCCGTGAGCTATAGCACATCAAAAGATTCCTGCAAAGTATTTGATGCTGATGATGATCACGACGAGATAGTAAAATCAAGCCATACCAATGGTTATACATACATCTATAAATCAGATGATTACAATACATCGCAGCTTCATAGTTACATAGGCGTATTGAAAAGATCGTATAAGGCGAAGCAAGAACTGGCAGCTAAACTCGCTGCCCTCGAGAAAGAACATGCAAAGACACTTAAACAGAAAAAACAGTTTAAGGTTGTTTTCATCTTGTTCGCTATACTTTTCTGCTGTGGCATCGGCATACTTACCCTCAATAACACCCTGACTATTACACAAGATGCCCTCTCATGCGCCAATGACACCATCCTAATGCAGAATGATTCGTTGAAAAAACAGAGCACGCAAATATCGTCACTAAAAGATCAAAATAGCAAATTGAACCTACAATGGCTTCACGAGCAAACAATGAGAATGGCATTTGAAAAATTCAAGCATATAATTGACAACCACCAATCTTTTGTCGTTACTGGCACTTCGTTTGACTTCTCTTCAGGATACCTTAGTTTTAATTATTATGGTCTTACCACCG
This sequence comes from Muribaculaceae bacterium, assembly GCA_051871765.1. GTDB lineage: Bacteria > Bacteroidota > Bacteroidia > Bacteroidales > Muribaculaceae > CAG-873. The sequence continues at coordinate 30,520 of JBJEDF010000055.1, read as the reverse complement.
GCTCAGTTAATATTACAGTACGCGCTTTTGATGATTATGGGAATCACTATATAAATAACTCCTCAATATACATCAACTCGGGAGAAAACCATGCGTCAATTTACCTAAGCAGAAGTCTTAATAGTACGAGATGGTACTCATTTGAACTTCTTGAGGGTAACAAAATAATTGGAGGCGAAAGGCATTAAACCGGCACATATCACTGCGCTATCCATAGATAGCGCGGATTGATTGCACCACTGCATTCGCGTATAATTTGAGCCGGAGTATGAGAATGGGGCGGCGTGGCTTCACAGCTACACCGCCCCGGGTATTTAATCACTTTTTACCAAATTACTTATTTGATCACTTTCTTACCATCAATAATGTAGAAACCGCGAGTCATACGCTCAGGGGCAATCTTCACGCCGGTGAGGGTATATACGCCTTTGGGAGCTGCTGATTCGGCAGCGACGGCGATGTCATTGACGCCGGTCTCGTCGGCAGTCACGGTAATCTCATCGAGATATGCGCGCTGGCGAGCGTCGGAGCTTGACTCGGTGGAGAATTTCAGCTGGCAAGCATCGGCCACGCCGCTGATAGCCACTTGATAGTTTTGGTCGGCAAGCACGGTCTCGCCGGCTACTGACTCGGGCAGCACGATGGCGATGGCGCTGCCTGTCTGATCGCCGTAGGTGAGGGTGCCCACACCGTCAACGACCTCAATGTTGAGAGTCACAACGTCGGCGAGCTGAGCGGCTGCATTGAATGAGAGCAGGGCATCAGCGCCGCCGAGGGTGATGGCGGGTGTGGTCAGCGAGCCGGGGTTCTTCTTGGTGGCGATGCGCACGCACTTGTCGCAGATAGCGACCTTGACAAACTCGCCCCAGCCATCGGTGTTGTCGAGCGAGGTGGCATCGAGGAGATCTTCAGCACCGACCTCCACGCCGGCATCGGTGTCGTTGTCAAAATAGCCGTCGTTGCCGCCCTGGCCCTGGAGGTTGTTAAACGATTCGTAGAAGAGAGTTGTGGGCTCTGCCACTGCCATGGCGCTCACGGCGCTCACAGCCAAAAGTGTAGTAATGATACGTTTCATAATCTAACATTTTTTAACAGAATGATATTACGTTATGTATAGTACTTGGTGTCCGGCATTATCACGAGCCATAGTTATAGGCTCGAATTCTGCTTCTATGTGTAATTTGATAGCAAATGTCGAAAAAATATTTTAATTCTACAAACTATTTGCTAAAAAATTACCCAATAATCACCATTTTATCTCTGTACCTACGGCAGCATCATTGTTTGAAGCGCCGGGAGTCAGAGCTATCATATACCATGCTCCGGAGCCATCGGGCTTGCGGCCATAGGCCTCTTTTGAGGCTTCGCCGTTATATACGGGGTCTGTCTCGTCCCACACGTTGCCCTTGGCTTGGCTGGGGTTGATAAAGACATCTACCGATGCTCCGTTGGCATCGAAGAGCTCAAATTTGAGCGATTTTTTGGCTGAAAGGCCTGCGGTGAAGCCGCCGCTGTAGTCTGTGGCGTCGGAGTTGAGTGTGAGATAGCCGTGAGCGGCGATAGTGGTGCCGGCGGGAGCCACATACACCGTCTCGTCACCGTTTTTGACGATGGTCATACCGGAGATGACGTAATCGGCATCGGAGGTGTTATAGAGCTCGATGTATTTTTGCGGTTTGTTGCCGTTGAGCTCGTTGAAGCGTATGGGGTTAGAGCCGTCGGCAGGCTGGTCATCGCCGCCGGGCGTGGGTGTAGGTGTCGGCTCGGGGATGGGCTCTTCCCAGTTAGGCTCATCATCGGTTTTACAAGCGGTGGTGCCGGCTATCATTGCTACGCAGAGCATAGCCGGTATGATATATCGTAATGCTTTCATCGTAAATGGCGTTTTGATGTGGTGATTTGTGTGAATGTTTCAGATTATCAGAATGATACGGCGGCGCGCATCTGGAAGATGCCGAAGTCGATGCCATCGGGGCGAGTGTCCTTGAGGCTGCGGCCCTCGCAGGTGATCTGACCCTTTGAGTCGGCATACTTGTCGTTGTTGACGTAGGTGTAGCTCAGACCCACGGCCACATTGGAGATGGGATACCAGTTGAGCGAGCCTGACCACGCCGTGGCCTTGCCGCCGGTGATGTATGAGCGGCTGTCGTGCCAGTCGTTCATATTGATGCTGCTGACGCGCGCTGCTATCTCGAGGTTGCCGCCGCGGCGATTGATCTTCATGGGGCCGAACTCGGCGTCCTCGGGCGAATACTGACGGCTTGAGCCGAGTATCATATACGATGCTTGGGCATACCAGCCATTGAAGGTGGCATTCTTCAAATCGATGCGCTGGAGGTTTTCATAACCGTGGCGTGCGATGGTGTTGAAGATGTACTCGCCATAGGCCAGGAATTTGTCGTATCTGAAGCCTAACTCCCAGCCTAAGATGGTGTAGTTGTCAACGTTGGACACCTCGGCCTGCACAAAGCGGCGATGATCTACGCGGCTCTCGGGCAGGGTTCTGAACAGCACGGTGTGGTCATCGGCGCCGTCACCGGCCGGACGGCGGTAGTTGGCATATCCGCCGATGTGCACCGTCATGTCGGCATTGTTGATGGGGCTGAAGGCCACGCGGCCGGCTACTGCCCAGCCATCGTTGCCGCGGTTGCGTTCCTTTTGCAGGATGTCCACGCTGCGACCGAAGACGCCGGCCGAAGCCCACCATCCGCGGCCCCAGCCGGTGCCGGCGAGACCCAGGCAGCGCCCGTCGGCAAAGGCCTCAACGGGCATAGGGCGCTCGGCCATAGTGAGATATTTTGAGCTGGTGAGGCGCTCCATGCTCATCGGCACCTTGAAGTTGCCGAGCTTGGCGCTCCAGCGGTCGTTGAACTTATATCCCAGAAACATATCTTTGATTTCCACCTCATTGAAGGCGAAATCCACATCAAGCTCGGCAAACCAGTTGTAGAGCTCGGCTTTGAGGCCGAGGCGCGCACGGCGCACTATCACACCGTTGCTGAAGCGAAAATGGGTGTCATCATTCTCAAGGTCCTTGTTGGCCTTGGAGGTGAGACCATCAACGCTCTCTGAGGGCGAATACACGGCGGCCTCGAGGTTGACTCTATTGTCAAGCCATAAGTGGAACTTGCCATTGTCTGAGCGAAAATGTACCTTGCCATTTTGGAAATACACGCGTGCCGGCACTTTGCCATCGGCCACGCTGTCGGGCTGTTGCTGCTGAGCGTGTGCGCCCAATGCCATAACTGCAAGCAGACCTAATACTGTGATCTTTCGTGTCATAGAAAAAGTGATATGGGTTTTTTTACGACGCGAAGTTACTGCCAAAATAATTCAAAAATGTTGCGAAATCTTTAACTTAATATTTCGCGCTGAGCGCATAGGTATATATACACACAGCGAGGGTGCGCCTCCACTATGTGATGGAGGCGCACCCTCTATGCTGTAAGTCGCTCTAAGCGCTATTATCCGATAAAGAAGGCGGCAAATGAGCTCTCGCTGCTCATCACCAGCAATCCGCTATATACGCAGCTGGCGATGCCGAGCAGCACGATGCCACCCACGGTGATCCACAGGCCCAGACGCTCGCTGCACGAGGAGCGGAAGTGAGCCACGGGGCACTCGTCTTCGCTGATAAACATGGCCTTCACCACTAACAGGTAGTAGTAGAGCGATATGATAGTGTTGATCAACGCTATCAGCACCAGCACATACAGCGCCGGCGACGCCACGCCATTGAGCGTGCCTGTGAAGATGAAGAACTTGGAGAAGAAACCGGCAAAGGGCGGGATACCTGCCAGAGAGAACATGGCGAGCATCATCGCAAACGACAAGCGCGGGTTGGTCTTGTACAAGCCGCGATAGTCGTCCATGCTCACGCGACCCGTAGCATTCTCGATAGCGCCAATCACGCCGAAGGCGGCAAGGTTGGAGAAGATATACACCAAGATGTAATATACCATGGCGGCAATACCCATCGTGTTGTATGCTATCACACCGAGCATGATATAGCCGGCTTGCGATATTGACGAGAACGCCAGGAAGCGCTTCATATTGCGCTGACGGATGGCGAAGAGGTTACCGATAGTGATGGTGAGAATGATGATGGCATAGAGCATCCACTCCCACACCTGTGAGTAGAGCGAGCCGAACACCTGCGCCATTATCGTCAGGAAGGCAAAGGCGGCAGCGCCCTTGGAGATGACCGACAGATAAGCAGTGACCGAGGTCGGGGCGCCCTGATATACATCGGCAGTCCACAGATGGAAGGGCACCAACGACAGCTTGAAGCCCATACCGGCGATCACGAAGGCCAGCGCCACGATGAGCATCACACTCGTATCGCCGGTGATGCGCAGGTAGATGTCGTCAAAGTAGAGCGAGCCCGTAAGGCCATATACAAACGACAGACCCATCATAAACACTGCCGAGGAGAACACGGCCGTGAGCATATACTTCACGGCTGCCTCGTGGCTCTCGTAGCGATGCTTGTCAAATGCCACCATAGCAGCCAGCGGCAGCGAGGCGCACTCCAGACCGATGACAAAGAGCAAGAAGTGACGCGCCGAAATCATCAGGTACATGCCGAAGAGGGTCACCAGCAGCAGCTCGTAGAACTCGCCGCGGCGCATTATCATCAGCTCGCCATTGGCCCATTTGATTGACTGTATCAGCACTATCACCACGCCCACATTGAGAGCATTCTTGATGGCACCGATGATAGGCGAGGTCTCGTACATGCCGGCAAAGGCCGAAGCATCGCCGCCAACGCCCAGGCAGCACGAGCAGAAGCCTGCCGCAGTGAGGCCGAGCATCAGCACGCTCGCGAGCACCGGCAGCGCTCCCTGCGTCTTGCGTGGCATGAACGTGTCGTAGAGGAACACCAGGATGAAGACAATCAGCAGCCCGATTTCCTGCTTCATTACTAAGAACTGTGAATAATCCATTGCTTAAATAATATTCGAGGGTTAGTTCATGCCGAGTACTGAGAATATCTCGGGACTGAAGGTGTATTTAATCAAATCTGCAAAGAAGTTGGGGAAGCAACCGATAGCGGCCACGCTCACGATGAGCGTCACCGTGGAGAGGCGCTCCCACCACGTTGCGTCGGTCAGCTTCAGGTGATGCTGATCTTGCACCGGCCCGAAGAGCAGCTTGCCCACTACGCGCAGGATATACACGGCGGTTATCACGATAGAGCAGCAAGCCACAATGGTGAAGGCGCGGTGGAAGAGGTCTGCGTGCTGGAACGAGCCCACAAAGATGGTCATCTCAGCCACAAAGCCTGACAGGCCCGGCAAGCCCAGCGACGCCATACCGGCGATGACGTAGCACACTGACAGGTAAGGCATAATCTGCATCATGCCGCCCATCTTGGTGATGTCGCGGGTGTGAGTGCGGCCGTAAATCATACCGATGAGGGCAAAGAACAGGGCCGTCATCAAGCCGTGCGAGAGCATCTGCATGATGGCGCCGGTCATTGCCGTGGTGTTAAGCATCAGGATTGCAAAAAGCACCAGGCCGCAGTGCGACACCGATGAGTATGCATTGATATACTTGAGGTCGGTCTTGACACAGGCGCAGAATGCTCCATACACCACCGAGATACCGGTCAGTATCAGGAATATCCACGACAGCTCGTGAGCTGCCTCGGGCATACAATAGATAGCCACACGGAAGCAGCCATAGCCGCCGAGCTTCATCAGCACACCGGCGTGAAGCATTGACACCGCTGTGGGCGCCGAAGCGTGACCGTCAGGCGACCATGTGTGGAAGGGGAACATCGCTCCTAACACACCGAAGCCCACAAAGGTCATCGGGAACAGGAAGGTCTGCCACCCATGCGAGATGGCGCCGTTGCGCACGATCTCAAGGATGTTCCACGTCAGGTTGCCATCGGCGGCCGAGTGATAATAGATGCCTATCAGGCCCAGCATCAGGAAGGCCGAGCCGCCCATAAGCATCAGAGTGAGCTTCATGGCCGAATAGTTCTTATTGCCGGAGCCCCATACGCCGATGAGCAGATACATCGGGATAAGCGCCACCTCATAGAACATAAACATCGTAAACAAGTCAATGGAGATGAAGAAGCCGAAGACACCTGTGGAGAGCAATATCAGCCACAAGAAGAACTCCTTAGGCTGCTGTATCGTCCACGACGCAAACGTGCCGGCAAAGACGATGATTGACGACAGCAGCAACATCGCTATCGAGATGCCATCAACACCGACGGCAAGATTGATATGCAGAGGCTCAAACCACGTCCACGAGTCGGTAAACAGCATCGGCGCTGTCTCGCCCGCGGCTCGCAGACCCAGGTACTGCACCAACAGAACCACCGACAGCGCTATCAAGGCAAGCGAACCCACCACAGCGACTGCGCGTATCTGCTTTATATTCCGACAGATGGCCAAGCCGCCAAGCATCAGCAGCGGGATAACCACGAAATAAATCAGTATATTCGAAAACATTGCAATTACTATTTTTAATGATTGTCACACACCGGGCGGTGGGTTAGATTATACATATCGCTGTGATGGTGCCCAAGAGCAGGGCGCCGATAAGATAGAACCACACATAGGTCTGCACCTGACCTGACTGCAACGGCTTGACAGCATCTGAGGCGCGATTGGTGACGTAGGCCAGCGCATCCATGGTGCCGTCGATGATGTGGCGGTCAAACCATGCCAGCGGGCGGCAGATGCAGTTGAAGATTATCTTATGCGTCACAAACAGGTAGAGCTCGTCCCAATAGAAGCGGCGGTTGCACCAACGCCACAGCGCCGGCAGGGCGGCACGCATCTTGGCGGGCAGGGCATTCTCCTTGCGATACATCACGGTGGCGAGAGCTATCGACGCCACAGCCACAGCCACGCTCGTGCAGGCGATAGTGGGGTCGAGATGTATGTCATAGGGCATGCGATCCCAGGTCACGAAGTGGCCGAAGGGAATGGAACCGGCTACACACGATACCAGCGCCAGCAGGATCAGAGGCAGCGACATCGTCCACGGTGCATCGTGAGGCACATGGCCATGAGCCTGATAGTCAGGATTGTTCCAGTGGAAGATGAGGTAGTAGAGACGGAACATATAGAACGCCGTCAAGCCGGCCACGGCCGTCATCCACACACCCATGAAGGGGCTGTAGGCGAAGGCGGCCGACAAGATTTCGTCCTTGGAGAAGAAGCCGGAGAACGGCGGTATGCCCGCAATGGCGAGACAGCCCACAAGGAATGTCCAGCGCGTGATAGGCATATATTTGCGCAGGCCGCCCATGGCGGTGTAGTCATTAGAGTGAACGGCATGTATCAGAGCACCGGCGCCCAAGAAGAGCAGGGCCTTGAACATAGCGTGAGTGAACAGGTGGAACATCGAGGCCATATAGCCCAAGCCGTGGTGACACACCTCGCCGTTGCCGGCAGAGGCGACGCCCAGCGACACCATCATAAACGCAATCTGCGAGATGGTGGAGAAGGCAAGCACGCGCTTGATATCTACCTGTGCGCAGGCCACCATCGCGGCATAGAGCGCCGTGGCGGCACCTATGACCACGATGAAGTCAGTGGCGCACTGCTCCATAATATATACGGGGAACATACGAGCCACCAGGAAGACACCGGCCACAACCATCGTGGCAGCGTGGATGAGCGCTGACACGGGCGTGGGGCCCTCCATAGCGTCAGGCAGCCAGATGTGCAGCGGCATCATTGCCGACTTGCCCATACCGCCCGTGAATATCAGCACCAAAGCCCAGGTCAGCACTGACCCGCCCATAAAGGTGGCGCCGGCGGTGGTGCCGAGCACCCATGTGGGGTCTGACGTCATGGTGATGAAATCGAAAGTCTTGGTGTAGTATGACAAGATGAGGATACCTATCAGGAAGCCCAGGTCGGCAAAGCGCGTTACGATAAACGCCTTTTTTGATGCCGACACAGCGCTGTGCTTGGTGTAGTAGAAACCGATGAGCAGGTATGACGAAGCACCCACGAGCTCCCAGAAGATGTACATCTGGAAGATGTTGGTAGCCACCACCAAGCCGAGCATCGAGAAGCTAAACAGCGACAGAAAAGCATAATAGCGCTGGAAGCCCTTCTCGCCGTGCATATATCCCAGAGAGTAGAGATGCACCATAAACGAGATAGTGGTAATCACCACCAGCATCATCGCCGAGATGGGGTCCAAAAGGAAGCCGAGCGAAATCTTCAGGCTATCAGTAAACTGCAGCCAATCATAGTTGAAGAGCACAGCCTGCAGGCGCTCGCCCGTGGCGGCGTCGATAAACTCAGGCGAGCCTGAAAAGAAATAGGTGAATGCTGTGCTGTAGGCGAGCACCAATACGGTGCCCATGCCCAGCGTGCCGAGCCAGCCGGCCAGCTTGTGGCTCATCTTACAGCCGGCGATGCCTAATATCAAAAACATCGCCAAAGGAATGGCCAAAATCAAGATAGGTGATGTGACGTCCATTGCGATTAGAATTTCATTTTGTTAAGGTCGCGCACATCAATATTCTTGACGGAGCGGAAGATGTTGATGATTATTGCGATAGCAAGAGCTGTCTCCGCTGCCGCTATTGCGATGGCAAATAGCGTGAAGAACATGCCCTCCATACTCCCGGGGAAGAGGAAACGGTTGAACACCACAAAGTTTATATCCACAGCATTGAGCATCAACTCCAGCGAGATGAGCATTGCTATCATATTGCGACGGGTGACAAAGCCGTAAACGCCGCAGCCGAACATTATCAGCGCGGGGATAAGATACCAGATTGCACTGTTTGCCATAGCTCTTTATCGTTTGCGGGCGATGACTACGCCTCCGATTATACATGCGAGTAACAACACACTGATAGCCTCAAACGGCAGCAGATACTCTCCGCGGCCACTGCCCAGCAGCGCCGTGCCTATGGTGTCCATATCCGGGCCCTCAATGGCGGCCTTCTCTGCAAAATGTGCGCACCGCGACACCAGGGCATAGCCGGCAACAGCGAGCGTGGCCACCGCGGCAACAAGGCCCAAGACACGTTTCTTCGAAGCTAATCGCTCAGCGTTATCGCCGGGGTGACTGGTGAGCAAAATCGCAAACACAAAGAGCACCACTATGCCTCCGGCATACACCGCTATCTGCACGGCGCCCAAAAACTCGTAGTCAAGCATAAAATAGACCACAGCGGCAGCAAACAGGGTGAACAGCAGGTAGGTGGCGGCGCGCAAGATTTTGCGCGTAGTCACGGCGAGCACCGAGAAGATGATCATCGCCAAAGCGACGACCACATACAAGATGATACTTCCTACAGATTCCATTATTATAGCTTATTTATTTTCGTTGGTGGGGGTAGCATCGGCGCTCGCGGCCTTAGCAGCTTCGCGCTGCGCCTTGAGCGTGGCGGCCTTGATGAGGGCATCGCGCAGCTTGGCCTCCTTCTCGGGGTCGCCGCCGGCCTTGGCCTTGGCTTGCGCCTCGATAGCTGCCATGTCAATATCCACCTTGACGGCCGGCGCGGCTGCTGCTGCAGGCTTGGGAGCCGCAGCGGGGCGCTTGGGCGGCAGTGGCGGCTCCAATCCTTCATTGAGGACCATGACGAGCTTGCTGCGGGTGAACACGGCCTGCTCAAAGTCGTTGCTGAAGTAGATGGCGCCTGTGGGGCAGGATGTCACACATAGCTGGCAGAAGGTGCAGCTGCCTAAATCATAACTGTATTTGTCGAGTACCTTGCGTTTGGCACCACCGTCGCCCTCCTCCATCTTTGTGGTGAGTGTGATAGTGCCATTAGGGCATGCGCGCTCGCAGCTGCCACACGCTATACACTTATGACGCCCGCCATCCTCCGTAAAGCGCAAGATGGCGCGGAAGCGCTCCGGCCATTGATGCTCCTGACGGTTTTCGGGATAACACTCGGTAATCTTAGGGGTGATGAATTCCTTGCCGGTGACTTGCATACCTTTGAGCAAGCTCACCACGCCGGAACCCAACGATGAGAAATATTCTTTTACGCTACCCATTGATTATGTTTATGTAATACGTAGTTTATTATTGTCTGTATATATGATATGTCACGTCACTGCTTCACTTGACCGCCCACGATATCGAGGAGCTCGGTGGTGATGCTTTGCTGGCGCAGCTTGTTGTATTCGAGCTGCAGCTGCTCGAGCAATTTCTTGGCGTTGTCGTTGGCGCTCTGCATAGCCATCACGCGGGCAGCCTGCTCAGAGGCGCGGTTCTCGCAGAACACATCTTGAGCCTGCGCCAGCAAAAACATTGGCAGCACGGTGCTGAAGATAGTCTGCGCGTCAGGCTCAAAGAGATACGGCTTGGCGCTGACGGCGCCTGATGCGGCAAAGGTCTCGGCGCGCAAGGGCAACATCTGCTCGGTGCGCACGCGCTGCCGGCCTGCTGTGATATATCCCATATACACTATGTCGATGCGGTCAGTCTCGCCGCTGACATAGCTGTGCTGCAGCTCTGCGGCGAAGCGCTTGACGTTGTCGCCCTCGCTCTTGGCGCTGATATACTCGGGAGCGGCCTCCACACTGATGCGGCCATCAGATGCCAAGCGCGCGGCGGCCTTGAGCATCTTGCGGCCCACGGCTATGATGCGATAAGTCGTGGCCGGGCCACACTGTGAGTCCAGCGCGTGGATATGCTCGGAGAGAGCCTTGCTGATATTGACATTGTAAGCGCCGCAGAGGCCATCGTCGCTGCCGAGAACCACGACCGACACTCGGCGCAGCTCGCCGCGAGGCTCAGTCAGCGGCGAGGCAAAGGTGGCATCTGACGACAACAGGTTGGCGATAATGGCCTCGATATTGTCGCGATAGGGTTTCAGACGCCGCAGAGCCTGCTCAGCCTTGTGCATTTTTGCCGACGATATCATCTTCATAGCGCCGGTGATCTTCTCTGACGAAGCTACCGACCCGATGCGTCCTTTTAGTTCTCTAAGCGTTGCCATTGGGCAGTGAGGTTATCTATAATTCGTTATCTACTTGTATTGATTAAAACTGCGCAGCCACTTGCTTTGCTGCCTCGGTGAGTAATGCCGAAGCCTCATCGGTGAGCTTGCCGGCCTTGAGCGGAGCCAGCACGGTGTCGCTATAGTTGGCATGCAGCAGTTGCAGCAAGCTCGTCTCAAAGGCTGACACCTTGTCAGCGGGCACGGTTTCGAGCAAGCCGTGCACGCCGCAGAATATCACGGCCACCTCGTCTTCGACAGCCACGGGCTTGTACTGCGGCTGTATCAGCAGGCGTTCGTTCTTGCGGCCTTTGTCAATGACGCGGGCAGTGACGGCGTCAATGTCGCCGCCAAACTTGGTAAATGACTCGAGCTCTCTGAACTGAGCTTGGTCAATCTTGAGCGTGCCGGCCACTTTTTTCATTGACTTGATTTGGGCGTTACCACCGACACGCGACACTGAGATACCCACGTTGATGGCCGGGCGGATACCGCGGTTGAAGAGGGCTGTCTCCAGATAGATCTGGCCGTCGGTGATGGAGATGACGTTGGTAGGGATGTAAGCCGAAACGTCGCCGGCTTGTGTCTCGATGATAGGGAGCGCGGTGAGCGAGCCACCACCCTTGACGATGGGCTTGAGGGCAGCGGGCAGGTCGTTCATGCGCGAGGCTATCTCTTGGTTGTCGATAATCTTGGCGGCGCGCTCCAGCAGGCGAGAGTGGAGATAGAAGATATCGCCGGGATAAGCTTCGCGGCCGGAGGGGCGCTTCAAGATGAGCGATATTTCGCGATAAGCCACGGCCTGCTTTGAGAGGTCGTCATAGACGATGAGGGCATCGCGGCCGGTGTCGCGGAAATACTCGCCGATAGCTACGCCCACAAAGGGCGAGTAGTAGCGCATTGAGGCCGAGTCAGAGGCCGAGGCGGCTACCACCACGGTGTAGTCGAGGGCGCCATGGCGGCGCAGGGTCTCAACGGTGGAGGCTATTGATGACGCCTTCTGGCCGATAGCCACATAGATGCAATACACGGGCTTGCCGGCCTCGTATTCCTTGCGCTGGTTGATGATGGTGTCAATGGCGATAGCGGTCTTACCTATCTGGCGGTCGCCGATGATAAGCTCACGCTGGCCGCGGCCTATGGGCACCATGGCGTCAACGGCCTTGATACCGGTCTGCAGCGGCTGATTTACGGGCTGACGATATACCACGCCCGGGGCCTTGCGCTCCAATGGCAGCGCAATGCGCTCGCCTTGGATGGGGCCGCGGCCGTCGATAGGCTCGCCGAGCACGTTGATGACGCGCCCCAGCAGACCATCGCCCACGCCGATAGAGGCGATTTCGCCGGTGCGGCGCACGGCCATACCTTCGGTGACTTTGTTGACGTTGTTAAGCAAAATCACACCGACGTTGCTTTCCTCGAGGTTGAGAGCGACGCCTTTGACACCGTTCTCAAACTCTACTAACTCGTTGGCACACACATTGTCAAGACCATACACATGGGCCACGCCATCGCCTACCTCAAGTGTGGTACCGGTCTCTTCAAATGCCACTTTAGAGTTGATGCTCTCGAGTTGCTGTTTTAATATCTCTGATATTTCGCTGGGGTTAATCATTGTAAGGAGTCTGATTTCAGCTGTGTTGTTGAATACTATTTAATAAGGTTAAGACGGAGCTGTTTGAGCTCGTTGCTGATAGAAGCATCAAGGCGCTCGTTGTCGATGGTGACGATGAAACCGCCAATTATCTCGGCGTTGACACGCGCGGTGTATTCCATCGTCTTGCCGGGGATATGAGCTGCGATGATGTCTTTGATGCGCTGCTCCTCAGCTGCGGCCAGCGGCGCTGCCGTGACCACCTCCACGCGGCAGATGCCGCGGTTGTGGCGATAGATGTCGCAGAAGGCGCGAGCTATATCATCGGTGTCAGCGAGGCGGCCGTTGCGGGCGAGCAGGTTGATGAAGTCGCCAAACGTAGCATCGTTGCCGGCTTGCGATGCCGACAGCAGCAGGCGGCGCTTGTCATCATCGCCGGCAAAGGGATTGCTCATGGCTGATGATATCAAGGTGTAAGCCTCGAGCAGATTGCGCATCAGGCGATATTGCACCGGGGCGCAGTTGCGCTCGGTGGCTACCTTAAAGAGTGCTTTGGCATAGCGCCTCGCTATTAGTCCGTCGTTCATCGGTCAGGTGTAGGGTGAGATGTTTAGTTGTTGCTTTCGATTTCGTCAAGAAGGGTGTTGACGAGTTGCTTCTGCGCCTTGTCGTCGGCGAGCGAGGTCTTGACCACCTTGCCGGCAATCTGCAGCGCAAATTCACTCACTTGGTTGCGAAATTGCAGCTCGGCCTGCTTTTGCTGCTGCTGAATTTGCTCTTTGGCGCTATCCATGACGCGCTGGGCTTCAGCTTGAGCGGCAACGCGAGCCTGCTCTATGAGCTGAGTCTTGATTTTGTCGGCTTCGCGCATCATATCAGCTTGCCGGCGTCGGGCCTCAGCTATCAAAGCCTCGGCCTGACGGCTGGCATCGTCAAGCTGCTCTTTGGCATTTTGAGCGTACTCCACACCCTTGTCGATAAGCTCGGCTCGGCTGTCGATACCCTTGATGATGGCCGGCCATGCAAACTTCCACAAGATGAGGAAGAGGATGGCGAAGGACACAAACATCCAGAATATCAAGCCGAAATCAGGCGTGAATAGTTCCATTGTCGCAGGTTTTTATACAAACAATGCAAGAACGCAAACAATCACGGCGAAGAGGGCAACACCCTCGATAAGAGCCGAGATGACAATCATGTTCGAACGGATATCACCGGCAGCTTCCGGCTGACGTGCGATAGCTTCCATGGCTGAAGCGCCGATTTTACCAATGCCGATACCGGCACCAATGGCTGCGATTGCGGCACCGAGGCTTGCTCCGAAGCCGGCGAGTGCTGTTTCTGCTAAGAGACCTAACATAATCTTAATTTGTTTGTTGGTTAGTGTGTATTGATATTGATTTGATTTTTACTATTCTATGGGTTGTACGTCGGCTTCATGTGCCGGGGCGTGGTGCTCCTTTTCTTGAGCCAGCGAGATGAAGATGGTGGAGAGCATGGTGAAGACGTAAGCCTGGATGAAGCTCACCAGCACATCTATCACCAGCATAAACACGCTGAAGAGCAATGACACCACGGTGGTGGCGCCACCGGCAATGGGGTTGATGCTCATGAAGATGAAGATCAGCAGCGTAAGCACCAGCACTATCATGTGGCCGCCCATCATATTGGCAAAGAGACGCACCGTCAGAGCCGCCGGCTTGGTGAAGATGCCGAAGAGCTCTATCGCCGGCATAATGGGCAGCGGGAACTTGAGCCACAGGGGCACATCAGGCCAGAAGATTTCTTTCCAATAGTGCTTGTTGCCGAAGATATTGGTCACCAGGAAGGTCATCACCGCCAGCACCATGGTCACGGCAATGTTGCCGGTGAGGTTGGCACCGCCGGGGAAGATGACGATCAGGCCCAGCAAGTTCATCAGCAAGATAAACCAGAACACGGTGAGCAGATATGGGGCAAAGCGCCGCGTATTCTCGCCCAAGGTGGGCTTGATGACGGAGTCATAGACAAACGACACCACCAGCTCCAGCGCTCCCAGGCCGCGGCGTGGCGCCTTATGGCCCTTGCGGCCATACCAGCGGGCGAGCCACAGCATCAGCCCTATCAGCAGCGCTGCTGCGATGAAGAGGGCGCAGACGTTTTTGGTGATAGAGATGTCAAAGGGGCGATACTCTGAGCCGTCGGCTCTGACCTGCACCACCTTGCCTTTGTAGTCGCTGTCGTGGCCGGCGATCTTGAAGAGAGCGCCACCATCGTCATAGGTCTGCCCGTCGGTGACGCGCGCCGACGAGAAGATATGCCAGCCGCCGTCCTCGGCTACGACAATCACCGGCAGCGGTATGCGCTTGTGGTGATTGAAGGGCACTTCCCAGCCGTAGGCATCGCCCAGGTGCTCAAAGATGATTTCCTTAGGGTCTATCTTGCCTTGGGCAGCCTCCTCGGCGTGAGCCGTCTCGGCAGCGGCCGCCGGCAGCAGCGCCAGCAGCATCATAATCAGTATTGAGAGGTATCGCTTCATAGCCCGCGGGATTAATAGACACACACACTTATCACATTATGATCGACATCGGCGAGGCCTCCGCTCACGGCATGCTCCACGGTGGTGCCGTCAGGCGCCACATAGCAGATATTGCCGGCGGTGAGCGTTGACACCAATGAGGCGTGGTTGCGCAACACCGTAAACGAACCCTTGGCTCCGGGCAGCGTGACTGATGTCACCTCGCCGTCATAGAGCACCTCTTGAGCCGATATTATTCTGAGTGTCATTGCTGATAAGTGGGTTATATGCTGTTGATAATATGATTATTACTACTATTGTGTCGCGGCTGAGGTTACTGCACTTCGGCGAGCAGCTTCTTGCCTTTCTCGATGGCCTCGTCGATGGTGCCCACGTTGAGGAACGCCTGCTCGGGATACTCGTCCATATCGCCGGCAAGGATCATCTTGAAGCCGCGGATGGTCTCGCTCAGAGGCACCATCACGCCGGGCAGGCCGGTAAACTGCTCTGCCACGTGGAAGGGCTGCGAGAGGAAGCGCTGCGCTCTGCGTGCGCGAGCCACCACGAGCTTGTCCTCGTCAGAGAGCTCATCTACGCCGAGGATGGCAATAATGTCTTGCAGCTCATTGTATTTCTGCAGCAGCTGCTTCACAGCCTGAGCGGTGTTGTAATGGTCTTCGCCTATGATGTTGGGGTCGAGGATACGCGATGTTGACTCCAGCGGATCTACAGCGGGATAGATACCCAGCTCGGCAATCTTACGCGAGAGCACCGTGGTGGCGTCGAGGAAGCTGAAGGTTGTGGCGGGCGCCGGGTCGGTAAGGTCGTCGGCGGGCACATAGATAGCTTGCACTGAGGTGATGGAGCCGTTTTTGGTGGAGGTGATGCGCTCTTGCAGCGTACCCATCTCTGAGGCCAATGTAGGCTGATAGCCCACAGCTGAGGGCATACGGCCTAACAGCGCTGACACCTCTGATCCGGCCTGAGTGAAACGGAAGATGTTGTCAATGAAGAGGAGCACGTCCTTGCCGCCGGCACCTTGGTCGCGGAACTGCTCGGCCACGGTGAGGCCTGTGAGCGCCACACGCAGACGAGCGCCCGGCGGCTCATTCATCTGGCCGAACACCAGCGCAGCCTGAGACTGCTGCAGCTCTTGGAGGTTGACATCTTGGAGGTTCCACAGGCCCTTCTCCATGCCTTCTTTGAATTTATCGCCGTAGCGCATGACGCCGCTCTCTATCATCTCGCGCAGCAGGTCATTGCCCTCGCGAGTGCGCTCACCCACGCCGGTGAACACCGAGAAGCCGTCGTGGCCCTTGGCGATGTTGTTGATAAGCTCCATGATGAGCACCGTCTTGCCCACGCCGGCGCCGCCGAAGAGGCCGATCTTACCACCCTTGCTATAAGGCTCGAGCAGGTCGATGACTTTGATGCCGGTGGAGAGGATTTCGGTGCTTATGGTCAGCTCGTCAAACTCAGGGGCGGGCTGGTGTATCGAACGCAGGTTGTCGCGTTTGAGCGATGGCAGGTTGTCAATAGGCTCGCCTACTACGTTCATCAAGCGACCCTTTACCTGGTCGCCGGTGGGGATAGCTATAGGGCGTTCGAGCGAGTCCACGCGCATGCCGCGGCGCAGACCGTCGGTGCTCTCCATAGCTACGCAGCGCACGGTTTCCTCACCGATATGCTGCTCTACCTCGAGTATCAGCATCGTGCCGTCGGCGCGGTCTATCTTCAGTGCCGTATAGATTGGCGGCAGCGCATTTGTGCCTCCTTCAAATATGACGTCGACCACCGGGCCGATGACTTGGGCTATTTTACCAAAATTGGCGCTCATGGATGTGTTGTGTTATATGATTATGGTATATTGTTATCGCGTTATTAGAAGTGCCAGCCCAGCGTGATGATAGCCACCATCAGCACCAGATTGACAAGATTGATAGGCAGCAGATACTTCCACTCCAGCGACAGCAGCTGGTCAATGCGCAGGCGCGGGAAGGTCCACTTAAACCATATTATTATCGCTGAGAGCGTAAAGGCTTTAAGGATAAACCATACGGGGCCGGGGATGTAGTCCATCACCTCGTTGAAGCCTTCCCAGCCGGGCACATGCAGTGGCATCCAGCCGCCGAAGAACAGCAGCGCAGCCACGCCCGAGACGATGAAGAGGTTGAGGTATTCAGCCAGGTAGAAGAAGCCGAAGTGGATACCCGAATACTCGGTGTGGTATCCGGCGGTAAGCTCGCTCTCTGCCTCAGGCAAGTCAAACGGGCCGCGATTTGTCTCGGCGGTGCCCGCTATCATGTATATCACAAAGGCTATGATAGCCGGGATGTGGCCTTTGAAGATAAACCAGCCGTCGTACTGCGCCATGACGATGCCTTCGACTGACATTGTGCCGGCGAGACACACCATAGTGAGCACTGACAGGCCTATTGACAGCTCGTAGCTCACCATCTGCGCGCCCGAACGCATAGCGCCGATGAGCGTAAACTTATTGTTTGACGACCAGCCGGCGAGCAAGATGCCGAGCACGCCGATTGACGACACTGCCAGCAAGAAGAAGATGCCGATATTGAAATCGACCACCTGCAGGCCGCGACCCCACGGCATCACCGAGAACGCCAGCATTGATGCTATAATCACCAGATAAGGCGCCAAGGCAAAGAGGAAGCGATCCACGTGCTTGAGCTCGATAAGCTCCTTGATGAGGATCTTAAACATATCGGCCACGCTCTGCAGCAAGCCCCAGGGACCCACACGGTTAGGGCCGAGACGGCACTGAAACCAGGCGCATAGCTTGCGCTCATAAAGTATATAGAACAGCGCCAGCACCGCGTAAACCAGCAGTAGGCCGACACCGACGAGGAGACACTCCACTGTCACAGTGAGCCAGCCCGGCATAAACGACGCCAGCAGGTTGTGGATCCAATTTGTGATGATTGAGAAGTCTTGCATCTTTGATGAGATTTATATCTTTGGCTTTCAGATTTTTATTCTTAGATGTGAGAGGCTTATCTATCCATATCTGGCACGATGTAGTCAAGCGATCCGCCGATGGTGATAAGGTCGGCAATCTTGCTGCCACGGGTGATGTGATCTACCACGCCGGCCAGCGGCAAGCAGGGCGTAGCGAGCTTCAAGCGGTAAGGCTTGGTGGAGCCGTCGCTCTCGATATACACGCCGAAGGCGCCTCGACAGCCCTCGGTCACCTCAAACCAGCGGCCTGCGGGCAGCTTGAGCACCTTGGGCACCTTCGCGCAATACTCGCCGTCGGGGATATTATCGACGAGCTGCTCGAGTATCTTGGCAGACTCCTCCATCTCGGCGATACGCACCTTGAAGCGTGCCATAGAGTCGCCCTCGGAGGCAACCACCTCGTTGAAGTCGAGCTCGGAGTAGATGCTGTATGGGCGCAGCTTGCGCATATCGCACGCCCAGCCCGAGGCGCGGCCTGACGGGCCGGTGACGGCATACGAGATGGCGTCTTCGCGTGAGAGCACGCCCACGCCTTCCATACGGTTTTTGGCGATTACGTTGCCGGTGAATACCTTGTTGTACTCCTTGATATTCTTAGGCAGCACGGCGAGGAGCGCCTTGACGTCGTCCCGGAAGTCCGGGGCGAGGTCTTGCATCACACCGCCGATGCAGTCGTAGTTGAAAGTCATGCGAGCGCCGCAGGTCTTCTCCATGATGTCGAGTATCTGCTCGCGCACACGCAGGGTGTAGAAGAGCATCGTGGTGGCGCCTAAGTCCATGCAATATGTGCCGATGAAGAGGCAGTGTGAGGCGATACGCGACAGCTCGTCCATCATCACGCGTATCACTTCGGCGCGGCGCGATATCTGTATGCCGGCAGCCTTCTCTATCACGCGACAGAGGGCGTGGTGATAGTTGTGAGCCGAGAAATAGTCGAGACGATCCATGAAATGGAGCGTCTGCGGGTATGTGAGGTTCTCACATAGCTTCTCCACACCGCGGTGGATATAGCCCATATATACGTCGATTTTCTTTATCTCCTCGCCATCGACAGCAGTGCGGAAACGCAGCACGCCGTGAGTGGCAGGGTGCTGCGGGCCTATGTTGACCACAAAGTCGCCCGGCTCGAAGACGTTGACTTCGCGCTTGACCACATTGCCTTTGTCGTCTTCCACATAGGTGTCGGTGGTGTCGCTTTGGCGCTCGTTTTCGATGCTCACGGGGTTGAGCTCGGGGTTTTCGTCGTAGTCTTTACGCAGAGGATATCCTACCCAGTCGATATTGAGGAACAGGCGGCGCATATCGGGGTTGCCGATGAAGATGATGCCGTAGAAGTCATACACTTCGCGCTCGTACAGACAGCCCACAGCCCAGATGTCGGCCACCGAGTGGAGCATAGGCTTTTGGCGGTCAGTGGTAGCCACTTTGACGCCGAGCATAGTGTTGTGCTTTGTTGACATCAGATAGTAGATACACCCGAGACTGTCAGTCCAATCCATACCCACGATGGTCACGAGGTAGTCATATTGCAAGTCGGCATCGTTGCGGAGCGTCTTTGCCAGGCTGCGCCACTGCGCATCGGCGATAGAGACCAGAGGCTGCTCCTCGGTGCCTTCTATGGTAGCTTGAGGAAAGAGTTGAGCAATCTTTTCCTTAATATTTGCCATAATTGACGTGTTTGCTATATTATATTTATGTGGCGCGAGCAGTGAGGGCGTCAGCCGACTACGGCTCGCCGCGCGGTGTTACTTATTCACTTATCTTCTACGGGGTGGCTGTTGAGAAAATCCTCGCGTTTCTGCTTGCGGTTGACGCCGCCGAAGAAGCGCTCTACCTTGATCTTGCGCGACAGCTGCATGATGCCGTAAATCATGGCCTCGGGGCGCGGAGGGCAACCGGGCACAAAGACATCAACGGGCACTATGCCTTCGATACCTTTGGCCACATGGTAGCTTTTGCGGAAGGGGCCACCGGAGATGGCACATGAGCCGCAGGCTATCACATACTTGGGCTCGGCGAGCTGGTCATAGAGACGGCGGAACACCGGCACCATGCGATTGACAATGGTGCCTGCCACCATCATAAAGTCGGCCTGACGAGGCGAGGCGCGCGCTACTTCCCAGCCAAAACGCGCCATATCAAAGCGCGCCGCACCCAGCGACACAAATTCTATGCCGCAGCAACTGGTGGCGAAGGTGAGTGGCCAGATAGAGTTAGACCGCCCCCAGTTGATGAGCTTATCGAAGGTGCCTACGACCACGTTGACGCCGCCGTCTTGCAATTCCTTGACAAGACTTTCGATATACTCGTTATCCTTGAATGCCTCATAGGGCATGCTTTTCGTTGTCACTTCCATTCCAATGCTCCTTTCCGCCAGGCATATACCAAGCCCAGCACTAATACGCCGAAGAATACCGCAATGGCAGTGAGGCCTTGCGCGCCGAGCTGCTGCATACGCACAGCCCAGGGGTACAAGAACACCGTCTCGACGTCAAACATCAAGAAAAGAATAGCAAACAGATAGTAACCTACCTTGAACTGCGCCATACTCTCGCCGCGTGTAGGGATACCGCACTCATAAGCCTCTCCCTTTTGCGGATTAAAAGAGCGGGGTGAGATAAGCCCGGCTATCCACATTGCCAAGAACACCAATCCGGCGCCCGTGAGCAAGGCCACGATAGCCATTAGCCCGCTGTTTGTAATTCCGAAAATGCTTAATAAAGTCATATATATATGTTATTATTTTCCAATCTCCGTCATCGAGCCCATCCACATATACCGGCTACACCTTGCCAAAGCACTAATTGTCCGATAGTTACAATCAAATTGCGTTGCCAACACTATGGTATAGACCCAATTTTCTTTGCAAAGATACTCAAATTTACCGAATTATGGAATTTTTTTCTGCCATTTTAGTCCACATTTATGCAATATGGCTCTGTTTTTTCCTTTTTGCGCCACGTTTCCACCCCTTTTAGCCAATCATTCTGCCAAAATTAACCATGTTAAAAATATTCAACCCCGGGCGATGAGAATTCAGCCCCCCTTCTTACCACCTTTGCCTTTTACTTTTAACAACAAAGGCTTGTATATGAGGCTCAATACAGCCTCAGTTGCGTCATATCTCTGTTTGTGGCTTCACAATTATATCTTTTGTCAAATAATCAAACAATTTGCCAATAATGAAATAATTATTGCGATTATTTACATAATCCTACATTATGACTAATGTATTCTGCTAAGTCAGATGTTATCATGCAATTTCTTCCTTCAAAGACATAGGTGTTGGCGCGTCGGGATGCCCTCCATCTTCTTCTGAGTTGCCGCGAAGTTCTTGAGTTTGCATGAGAGGCAACGGCCCCGATTATTTGCTCAGAAATATACACATAATACGATTAAGGAAATATCGATAAAAAATCGAGTCAAATAGGCCTTGTCGCGGCTATGAGGCCTGATTATCTATCATATTGATTAGCAATACATTACAAAACAGTGCAAATTTTCATCGGTTAAATAGTGTTAAACGCAATAATTTTCTTGCTTAAAAATTATGTTGTATAACATAAAAACTATACCTTTGCATCAGTTTTTCATGGTATTAGATTTAAGGTAAGAAGATTATTCGTCGTGATGACGGATAATTTTTTTTAGTACCTTTGCAAAGCAATTCATCACAATGTCAAGATTACTGTCGATAGACTTCGGACGAAAGCGTTGCGGCATCGCCGTGACCGACCCGTTGCGCTTAGTGGCCGGCGGCCTCACCACGGTGGCCACCGCCGAGCTGATAAGCTTTATCCGGGGCTATATGTCGCGCGAAGACGTGGGCGCCATCATCGTGGGCAAGCCCACCACGCTGCGCGGCGAGCCGTCAGAGTCGGCTCGATACCTGGAGCCTATGCTGCGGCAGCTGGCCAAAGCCATCGGCCCCGACACGCCCATAGTGCTCTACGACGAGCGCTTCACCTCGGTGCTCGCCCACAAGGCCATGATTGACGGCGGCATGCGCAAGATGGCGCGACGCGACAAAGCCATCGTAGATGAAATATCCGCCACCATCATTCTCAACGACTATTTACAAAGCAAACAATATACCGACCTCCACAAATGAAACTCCCCGTATATCTCTATGGGCACCCGGTGCTCCGCGAGGTGTCAACCGACATCGCCGCCGACTATCCCGACCTCAAAAAGCTTATTGACGATATGTTTGAGACCATGTATGCCTCTGAAGGCGTAGGCCTCGCCGCCCCTCAGATAGGGCGCAACCATCGCATCATAGTCATCGATGCCGACCCCGCCGCCGAGTACTCGCCCGAATGTGCCGGCCGCAAGCTCGTGCTCATCAACCCCATCCTCGAAATCCTCGATGGCGACAAGGTGTCGCGTCCCGAGGGCTGTCTCAGCCTACCGGGCATCTCGGAGAACGTAAATCGCATTGAGCACATACGCCTCAAATGGCTCGATGAGAACTTCACGCCTCACGAAGAAGAGATGCGCGACTATCTGGCTCGCATCGTGCAGCACGAATATGATCACCTCGAGGGACACGTCTTCATCGACCATATCTCGCCAATACGCAAACAGCTCATACGCGCCAAGCTCAAAAACATCATCGATGGGCGTGTGCGCTGCTCCTACAACACTCGCACGGCCAAGTCTCATAAGTAAGCGACATCTCTGCTCACCTCTCATACAAAAAATTAACACCACTAATATAACATGGCAGACGACAAAAAAGTAATTTTCTCAATGGTAGGCGTCTCCAAGACCTACCCTCCTCAGAAACAAGTACTGAAGGACATCTACCTATCATTCTTCTACGGCGCCAAAATCGGCATCATCGGTCTTAACGGCTCCGGCAAATCCACCTTGCTCAAGATTATCGCCGGGCTCGATAAGGAGTTTCAAGGCAACGTGGTATTCTCGCCCGGATACTCGGTGGGATACCTGGAGCAAGAGCCGCAGCTCGACCCCGACAAGACCGTCATCGACGTGGTGCGCGAAGGCGTAAAGCCCATCATGGACCTCCTCGCCGAGTTTGACAGCGTCAACGCCGCCTTTGGCGACCCCGACGTGCTCGAAGACCCCGACAAGATGGACACCCTCATCGCCCGCCAAGCCGAGCTCCAAGACAAGCTCGACGCCGCCGACGCCTGGAACATTGACTCCAAGCTCGAGCGCGCCATGGACGCCCTGCAATGTCCGCCCGACGACCAGCGCATCGACACCCTCTCGGGTGGTGAGCGCCGCCGCGTAGCGCTCTGCCGCCTGCTGCTGCAGCAGCCCGACATACTGCTCCTCGACGAGCCTACCAACCACCTCGATGCCGAGTCAATTGACTGGCTTGAGCAGCACCTCCAGCAATATCCCGGCACCGTCATCGCCATCACCCACGACAGATACTTCCTCGACCATGTGGCCGGCTGGATTCTCGAGCTGGACCGCGGCGAAGGCATACCCTGGAAGGGCAACTACTCGTCATGGCTCGACCAAAAGACCAAGCGCATGGCCCTCGAAGAGAAGCAAGCCAGCAAGCGCCGCAAGACCCTCGAACGCGAGCTCGAATGGGTGCGCATGGCGCCCAAAGCACGCCAAGCCAAGGGTAAGGCACGCCTCGCCTCCTACGACAAGCTCCTCAACGAGGACCAGAAGCAAAAAGAGGAACGCCTCGAAATCTTTATCCCCAACGGCCCGCGCCTGGGCAACAAGGTAATCGAGGCTCACGGCCTCGCAAAATCGTTTGGCAACAAGCTGCTGTTCAAGGACCTGGAGTTTGCCTTGCCCCCCAACGGCATCGTGGGCGTCATCGGGCCCAATGGCGCCGGCAAGACCACCCTCTTCCGCCTAATCATGGGACAAGAGCAGCCCGACGCCGGCACCTTTGCCGTGGGCGAGACCGTAAAGATAGCCTACGTGGATCAGCGCCACCACGACCTGCTGCCCGAGAAGACGGTGTATGAAGTAATCTCGCAGGGCGTGGAGACCTTCCGCATGGGAGGCCGCGATGTCAACGCGCGTGCCTACCTGTCGAAATTCAACTTCACCGGCGCCGACCAGGAGAAGAAGATTGGCGTGCTCTCCGGCGGCGAGCGCAACCGCCTCCACCTGGCTATGGCTCTTAAGGAGGAAGGCAACGTGATACTTCTCGACGAGCCTACCAACGATATTGACGTCAACACACTGCGCGCCCTCGAGGAAGGTCTCGAAGACTTTGCGGGCTGCGCCGTGGTCGTAAGCCACGACCGCTGGTTCCTCGACAGGATATGCACCCACATCTTGTCGTTTGAGGGTGAGGGCCGCGTGGTCTATTACGAAGGCTCATACTCTGACTATGAAGAGTATAAACGCGCCCAAAACGGCGGCAAAGAGCCTCCGCGCAAGCGCTATCGCAAGCTCATGGAGTGACAAGCGCTCTCCCCCCCCGCCACCATACAACATCACACAATTGAGCCGGACAGATATCTGCCCGGCTCAATTGTGTGTGTGGAGATTGATTATGTCACATAGTATTAGTTGGCTTGCGGAGATTTGTTGCCGCCGCCGGCTGAGGGAGCGCCGCTGAGGTCGTCGTTGGAGATGCTCTTGGCTGTCTTCTTGACGGAGGCGTTGAGCGAGCCGAAGCGGTATGAAACCGATACTGTGGCTATGGCTGCGCGTGCTGACTGCATGAATGAGGTGCCCAGGTAGTCTGAGTTGACATAGTGAGCTACGCTGCTGTGACGATACTTGCCGAAGGGGTTGGTGATGTTGACACCCACGGTAAGCGCATCGTCCTTGAGCCATGAGCGCTGCATTCTGATGCCATACCATAGGCCGCTGACGCCGTTGGTGGTGTATTGCAACTCGCTGTTGAGCGATGACAGCCACAGGTGAGCCCAGGCGGTGAGGCGCAGTTTCCACGGCAGCTTTTGCTGCAGCTGAGCGTAGCCGAAGGGCAGCCAGCGCGAGATCTCGGCGCCGGAGAGGGAGTTGCGGCATTGAGCCCATACGATGGTGCCGTTGATCATCAGGCTGGTCTTGTCAGTGGGCGACCAGCGCGCATAGGCATTGAGCTGCACCACGTGCTGCAAGCCGGCGTTGGCATAGGAGTAGTAAGTGTGGTCGCCCTCCACGCGTACGGTCTGGCGCACGCCGTCGCCTGAGTGGCCATAGGTGAGCGAGGCATCGACGTTGACCTTGGGGCGTATGAGCGAGTAGTTGAGTTTCACCTCGTTGGTGTTGGAGCTGTTGAGGTAAGGGTTACCCTGAGAGGTGGTCATCGGCGACTCTTTGATGGTAGGGTCGAGGGCCCAGATGCCGGGGCGCTGTATGCGTCGGTTGTAGGAGAGTTTGAGGGTGTTGGCATCGTTGATAGTGTAGCTCACTGAGGCTGAGGGGGCATAGTCATGCAGGGGGCTGCCGAAGTCGGGGGCCGAACCGTTGTTGAATTTAGCTGCTAAGTGAGAGTACTCATAGCGCATTCCGGCGCGCATTGACCATTTGCCCAACTTCAAGATGTAGTCAGCGTATGCAGCTACGATGTCGGTATTGTGGTTAAAGTCCTCGTTGACGGTGTTATAGTCCACATAGTCCATCTGCGACACCGAGTGGTTGCGACGGAAGATAGCTTTGGCTCCGAGGTCCAGCTTATGCTTGTCGCCGTAAGGGCGCGACCAGTCGAGCTGTATGGTGTGCTCGGCAAATTTCTGGTTGGTATTTGAGTTGATGCCGGTGTATGGCACGTTGAAATTATATATCGGAGTGTAGATATCCTCGTTTTTCCCCTTATTTGAGCTGGCAGAGATGCGATACGATAGGGTTATCGTCTCGCCTTTGCGGCGCGTGGAGCGCTGATAGTTGACATTGGCGTCGATGTTGTAGTACGACGAGTTGAGCGTGCGGCTGGCGGTATTGTACTCCTGCAGCAGGGCGCCGTCAGGGGCAAATAGCTTGCTGGTGGCAGAGCCCTCGGGCTTCACGCCATAGGCAAAGAAGTTGCCTTCTACGGTGAAGAGATTGAGCGTGTCAGGCTCAAAGCTAAGCTCGAGGCCGCCCCATCCGCCGTTGGCACGGCTCTTTGAGGTCTGTGTGGTGAGGATGCGGTCGCCGGTGGTCTGATATGTGGCATCAGTGGTGGTGGTTGACTCGGTCTCGCGGGTGCTGTTGTTGAAATATCCGCCGTTGACTGAGAACACCACCTTGCCAAGCTGCGACGACAGCCATAGGTTGGCGCCCGGCACCGGATTGACGTCATCGGCATAGACCGATACAGTGCCTACAATGCCATTAAGCTCGGTTGCGCTGTCAGTGACGATATTGAGTATAGCGCCCACGCCCTCGGCATCTTCGCGCGCCCCGGGGTCGGTGATGACCTCCACACGCTTGATCGTGGAAGCGGGGATAGCCTTGAATATCTCCTTGGCGTTGTTGGTGAAGGAGCTGTTGGGCCTGCCGTTTTTGTATATCTTGAAGTCTGACGAACCGTTGACCTGTATGTTGCCATCGCCATCGATGGTGACCATAGGCACCTTGCGCAGCACATCAATCAGAGGCGAGGTCTTGGAGTCCTGGTCGTTTTTCACATCATAGCCTATGCGGTCAATTTCCTTGAACACGAGGGGGCGCTGCGCCGTGACTGTGAGCTCGGCGAGAGCTTGGCTGGTGGGCTTCAGGGCGATGCTCCCCAGGTCAACGACAGGCGTGGCGTCGGTGATGCTGAAGGCACGCTCGCCCTGCTCTGAGTCCATGCTTGTGATGGTGATGCGGTAGTCGCCGGCGGCGGGTAGCGAGGCTGCTATCACGCCGTCATCGCCGGTGACGGCTCCGGCCACGGGGTGCACACTGTCAGTGGCGGCAAATACGCGATAAGTGGCATACATTGAGGGGGAGCCCACGCTATCCACGGCCACAGCCTTGACGCTGTAGGGGGTGCTCTCCGGCGCGGCAATGGCCATAAGCGCCATCAGCGAGAGCAAGAAGGTGAGCAATACTGATTTATTCATGATTTGTGATGGGTGAATTGTTGTCGTAATTGATGTTGTCTGTCTGTGAGGCTTCCGGCTGTCTCACATACATAAGACGCAGCAATCTCTCATTTGTGACAGCGTAAGGCTAAAAAAATCGCCTCGGACCACCTACCATATTGGCAATCAGAGGCTTATGTTATTACAAAAAATATTAACAACGAGCTTTGCTACCGCCTCAGCATACGCGTCAGCATCAAGATAGCCTCAGTGGTGGCTCGGCCGATGACACCGGCGCGGTCGCCGGGCAGGTGCAGCTCGCGCGCCTCTACCTGTCCGCAGCAATAGGCTGCTATCCACACCGTGCCCACAGGCTTACCGGGCGTAGCGCCGCCGGGGCCGGCGATGCCCGAGGTGGCGATGGCGCAGCAGCTGCCGGTGAGGCGGCTCACGCCGGCGGCCATCTGCTCTACGGTGGCGTGGCTCACGGCGCCGTCGGTGGCGAGGGTGTCATGGCTCACGCCGAGCACTCGCTCTTTGACCTCGTTGGAGTATGCCACCACAGATCCGCGATACACGTCAGAGCAGCCTGCCACCATGGTGATGGCATGCGCCACATTGCCGCCGGTGCAGCTCTCGGCCGTGGCCACGTCATAGCCGCGGCTGCGCAGCAGCTCTATGAGCACCTCGGCGACTGAGGCATCGCCATCGTGCACCAGCAGCGGCGCTACCTCGGCGCGCAGCGCCTGCAAGGCGGCGGCAAACGTAGCGTCTAAGGCTGCCTCGTCGGCCGAGGCGCCATCGAGGCGCAGACGTATCAGCCCCGGCTGTGGCAGATATGCCAGATGCAACGTCGGCGGCAGCGAGGCCTCATAGGCCGATAATTGCTGCGCTAACTTTGACTCGCTGATGCCACTGACCAGCAAAGTGTGGTGGCGGAAGAAGATATCGGGCGTAAAGCGCTCAGCCACTGCCGCCGACACCTCGGGCAGCATGCCTTCGGTCTCAAAAGGCACGCCCGGCATAGACACGAGCACCTTGTCGGCGCGCTCAAACCACATGATGGGCGCAGTGCCGTAGCGGTTTTGTATCACACGGCAGCTCGTGGGCACCAAGGCCTGGTCAGCCGTCAGAGCGTTCATGGCGATGCCACGCAGGGCAAAGACGCGCTCAATGTTGGCCGTCACCGCCGGGTCGCGGCGCAGCTCTCCGCCGAAGATGCTCATCAGCACCTGCTTGGTGATATCGTCTTTGGTGGGGCCGAGGCCGCCGGTGGTGATGACAAGGTCAGACTGGGCCAGGCCGCGCTCCACGGCAGCGGATATTTGCGGGCCGGCATCGCCCACGGTCTCTATCGAGGCCACCTGCCAGCCCATACGGCGGAATGTGCGCGCTACGGCGCCCGAATTGGTATCGGTGACCTGACCTAACAGTATCTCGTCGCCGATAATCACGATAGATAGTTTCATCTTGATGATAATTTTATGGTATCGCCCCTGCGGCGACAGCAGCGCGCCACGCTCACACGGTGACGCGAGCATACGGCGCTGCCGAATAGGGGCAAAACTCGCCTTGCAGGTATTTGAAATATCCGGCTATGGCCACCATGGCGGCATTGTCGGTGGTGAAGGTGCGCTCGGGTATAAACGCCTCTATGCCGCGCTCGGCGCAGAAAGCGGCCACGGCGGCTCTGACGCCTGAGTTGGCCGACACGCCGCCACCTATGGCCACCGTGGTGACGCCGGTGGCATCGACAGCCTTGGCGAGCTTGTCGATCAGTATGTCTATGATGGTCTTTTGCAGTGATGCCGCTAAGTCGGCGCGGTTGCGCTCCACAAAGTCAGGATCGGCCTTGACAGCGTCGCGCAGGGTGTATAAAAACGAGGTCTTGAGCCCGCTGAAGCTGTAATCCAGCCCTGCTATGTGGGGCTTGGCAAACTTAAATCGCGAGGCATCGCCCTCGGCGGCGAGGCGGTCAATCTGCGGCCCGCCGGGATAAGGCAGGCCCATTATCTTGGCGCATTTGTCAAAAGCCTCACCGGCAGCATCGTCGATGGTGCGCCCCAGCACCTCCATCTCGGCGGCGCTCTTTACGAGTATCAGCTGTGAATTGCCGCCGGAGATGAGCAGACACAGGTAGGGGAATTGGGGCACTCGGTCAGTAGGCTCGCGTCGCACGAAATGCGACAGCACGTGGCCGTGGAGGTGGTTGACATCTACGATGGGCACTCTCAGCCCCAGCGACAGCCCCTTGGCAAAGCTCGTGCCCACGAGCAGCGACCCCAACAGGCCGGGGCCTCGCGTAAACGCTATCGCCGACAGATCGCGCTTGTCGATGCCGGCGCGGCTCAGCGCCGTAGCCACCACGGGCACTATATTTTGTTGGTGTGCGCGCGATGCCAGCTCGGGCACCACGCCGCCATACTCCTCGTGCACGCTCTGCGATGCTATCACATTGCTCAGCAGCAAGCCGTCGCGAATGACGGCCGCCGAGGTGTCATCGCATGATGATTCGATGCCTAACATCGTTATCCCTTGGGCCATGGTCTCTCCTCTCCGTCAAAAGATGTAGGCAATGCCCAGCCCCACCTGCGCGTGGCTGTAAGTCTTGATGAGGAGGTAGCGCGCCTCCAGCGAGAGCTTGAGGGTGCGCGTGCATCGCAGCTCAAAGCCGGCGCCGAAATTGGCGCCGAAGCGGTTGTCGTGGGTGGTGACATCCTTCTGCTGGGCATAGTCAGCGCCGCTGATATGCTGCGCCCACGACGAATAGCCCACGCCTGCCAGCGGATAGAGCACAACCTTGTCAGAGCCGATTCCGAAGGGCAGATGCACGTTGAGATCGAGCAGGAAGGCGTCTCTGTCGTGATGGCGGAAGACGCATGCCACCTCAGGCGATATCCTCACATGGCGGCTGAATGAGTATTGAAATGACAAACCGGCGAGTACCGAGGTGTTTTCAGAAACGAAGGCGATGCGCGGCCCCAGCGATTTCTCGCCTTTGCGCAGCTGTGCCGATGCCGCCGGCACGGCGAGCACTGCCAGCAGCAGCACTAATGCAATATTTCGGATAATGTGTTTCATATTACCTTATGTAGTTTGCTTTTCTTATTTACCCCGGGGGGCGGTAATGTGGTGCAAAGTTATACATATTTTTTTAATAACACAGCCCTCTGAGCTTATAATATTTTGCTTGTGCCGGCCGCAGCGTCACTGCCATAGCCTGGAGTAAGGCACACGAGGGTTAAGATAAGTTAAAATTAAGTTATCGCCACAATCTTACACACTCGAGAGCCTCTAAAGGCGTATCTTGCTGTAATATTAGCTGATAAAATTATGTTTATAAATCTTAACGAGGCTCGATTGTCGGCTGATACTTACATTTTCGACCTGTTTTGACAAGCAGAAAGCCCACAAGCTGTAAAATTATGTTTTATAACATACGCGATTTTCGGGTTAAAAATTGTAAACAAACAGGTAGCTTTAAAAAAGATTAATTAAATTAGCGCCGTGAATTGCAAACTTGTGTGCAATTACATACAATTTTTTTTACCACTAACTAA
>JBJEDF010000054.1:0-7589 GCA_051871765.1 Muribaculaceae bacterium | reverse complement strand
TTTTTCGTTACTTTGCACGCTGATTTGTGGCTCATCCTTTAAAGCCGCAGAGAATGATGCGCTCTGCGGTGATATGAGACTGAGATGGCCGCCACCAATCGTCATTCTTTTTAAATAGATAACGACAAGTAAGATAAACAACAACAGCCATGTCAAAGATTTGTCAAATCACCGGCAAGAAAGCTTTGGTGGGTAACAACGTTTCGCACTCGAAGCGACGCACCAAACGCAGATTTAACGTAAACCTCTTCAACAAGAAGTTCTACTGGGTAGAGCAAGGCATCTGGATTTCATTGACCATCTCAGCCGCCGGTCTGCGCACCATCAACAAACTTGGCCTGAACGCTGCGATGAAGCAAGCATATCAGCAAGGCTTTTTGAAAGAAAACGATATTAAATTTTTAGGATTCTAACAAGATGGCAAAGAAAGCTAAAGGTAATCGCGTACAGGTCATCCTCGAATGTACCGAACATAAGGCAAGCGGTATGCCCGGCACATCGCGTTACATCACCACCAAAAACCGCAAGAACCACCCCGAGAGACTCGAACTGAAAAAATACAACCCCATCCTGAAGCGCATGACCGTGCACAAGGAGATAAAATAATACTTCTGAGATATGGCAAAGAAAACCGTTGCATCACTACAAAAGGGCGAAGGCCGTACCTACAGCAAGGTAATCAAAATGGTGAAGTCACCCAAGACCGGCGCTTACATCTTCAAAGAAGAAATGGTGCCCAACGACGCCGTAAAGGACGCCCTCAAGTAATCACCATTACACCCCCTTCATACACACACGACACCTCCCTCATCACTTGACAATCATAAAGTCAAGACGATTTCTCAACCAACCATAACAGCGGCGGCTCGACACATCAACTCGAGCCGCCGCCTTCTTGTTGCACGCCAAGCCCCACGGCCGCCGCTGAGCACGGCTGCGCTCGCCGCTGCGGCGTAAGCATCAGGGAGAGGGCGGCAGGCTGCGGCGCAAGCATCCGGGAGAGGGCGGCAGGCTGCGACAAAAAATTCACGAGGACATTTGCCTGCCGCGATGATGGCGGCAAGACACTCGCCGGCACAGGCCCGCGCTGCCGGCGCAGGGTGCGCCGATATTACGCCGATATTACGATTTTTTCACTTGCACAGGTCAGAAAAAATGTCTAACTTTGTTTGCTAATTTCACAACGACATAATATCAATCAACAACAATACAATGGCAGAAGAAACAGAGGAATATAGCGCCAGTAATATTCAGGTCTTGGAAGGCCTGGAAGCTGTGCGCAAACGCCCCGCAATGTACATTGGCGACATCTCAGTCAAAGGACTTCACCACCTGGTGTATGAGGTGGTAGATAACTCTATCGACGAAGCCTTGGCCGGCTTTGCCCGCCACATTGATGTCACCATCAACGCCGACAACTCGATCACCGTTGTCGATGACGGCCGCGGCATCCCCGTTGACATGCACGAGAAAGAGCACAAGAGCGCCCTCGAAGTGGTGCTCACCGTGCTTCACGCCGGCGGCAAATTTGACAAGGGTTCATACAAAGTATCGGGCGGCTTGCACGGCGTAGGCGTATCGTGTGTCAACGCCCTATCGACATACCTGCGCGCCGAAGTGCACCGCGATGGCAAAGCCTATATGCAAGAATACAGCTGCGGCAAGCCCACGTCAGAGCTCAAGGTGATAGGCACCAGCGATCACACCGGCACTATGATCACCTTCAAACCCGATGCATCGATCTTCACCACCACGGTGTATGACTACGACACCCTTGCCAACCGCCTCCGTGACTTGGCCTACCTCAACGCCGGCATCACCCTGCATCTGAGCGATATGCGCAACCTCGACGCCGAGGGCAAGCCCCGCCGCGAGACGTTCCACTCCAAAGACGGCTTGCGCGAGTTTGTGCAATACATCGACTCCAACAAAGAGTCGCTCATCAACGATGTAATACACCTCAACACCGAGCGTCAGGGCATACCCGTGGAGGTGGCACTCACCTACAACAGCACATACAACGAAAATATATATTCGTTTGTCAACAACATCAACACTATCGAGGGAGGCACACACCTCACCGGCTTTCGCCGCGGTCTGACGCTGACGCTGAAGAAATACGCCGAAGACAACAACCTCCTCAAAAACGCCAAGGTGGAAATCTCCAGCGATGACTTCCGCGAAGGGCTCACCGCCGTCATCTCCGTCAAGGTGATGGAGCCTCAGTTTGAGGGCCAGACCAAGACGAAGCTCGGCAACAGCGAGGTGGCGGGCGCCGTGCAGTCGGCCGTCAGCGAGGCGCTGCGCAACTACCTTGAGGAAAACCCGCGCCAAGCAAAAATCATCGTAGAGAAGGTAATCCTCGCCGCTCAGGCTCGTCACGCGGCCTACAACGCGCGCCAGAAAGTGCAGCGCAAATCGCCGCTGTGGGGCGGCGGCCTGCCCGGCAAGCTCACTGACTGCTCATCGCGCCACGCCGAAGACTGCGAGCTCTTCATCGTGGAGGGTGACTCGGCCGGCGGCTCGGCTAAGAAGGGTCGCGACCGCCAGTTCCA
Organism: Muribaculaceae bacterium; assembly: GCA_051871765.1. GTDB lineage: Bacteria > Bacteroidota > Bacteroidia > Bacteroidales > Muribaculaceae > CAG-873. Next base: position 5,034 of record JBJEDF010000054.1, on the reverse strand, counting down.
GGCCGTGCTCCCGCTGCGCGGTAAAATCCTCAACGTGGAGAAAGCCATGGAGCACAAAATCTTTGACAACGAGGAAATCACCAACCTCTTCAGGGCACTGCGCGTGACCATCGGCACCGAAGAAGACCCCAAGGCACCCAACCTCAGCAAGCTGGCCTACCACAAGATTATCATCATGACCGATGCCGATGTCGATGGCGCACATATCGCCACGCTGCTGATGACCTTCTTCTTCCGCCGTATGAGGCCCATCATCGAAAACGGATACCTCTATCTGGCCACGCCGCCGCTGTACAAATGCAAGAGCGGCCAGTCCGAGGAATACTGCTGGGATGACAACCAGGTGCGCCAATTCATCGCCGCCCACGATGGCAAAGCCACCGTGCAGCGATTTAAGGGTCTTGGCGAGATGGACGCCGAAGAGCTGCGCGACACCACTATGGACCCGCAGAACCGCATCCTCAAGCAAGTCAACATCAGCGATGCCGCCGAGGCAGACCGCATCTTCTCTATGCTCATGGGCGAAGACGTGGGTCCGCGCCGCGACTTCATCGAGGCACACGCCACCTACGCCAATATTGACACTTGATGACCGACCACCATTGCGCGACCGTCTTGGCTCCGAAGCCTCGATGGTCGCCAATGATTTAGCCCCACTGCTGCGGCAGCAAACACACATCGCTCCATCTTAGCTATACCGCTCCCACACAACAGTTCACCAACACCTTTCTCCTCATCTTTACACCCCAACGACAATGGCCACTAAAAACCCCAAAACAGCTGCTCGCGCTCTTCTCGATGCCGTAGAGCGATACACCGCCAATCCCGCCTCCAAGACTTACAATTACAAGCAAGTGTCCTCGGCAATAGGCATCACCACTCCCTCGCAACAGCGCGCCGTGGCTATGCGCTTGGCCGAGATGGCCTTTGACGGCATCATCATAGAAGTGTCGCCCGGCAAATACAAGACTCCGGAGCGCAACGTGGTGGCCACCGGCACGTTTGTCAGGCGCGCCAACGGCAAAAACAGCGTCATCACCGACGAAGACGGCGAGCATATATTCGTGGCCGAACGCAACTCACTGCGGGCCCTCAATGGCGACCGGGTGCAGGTAAGCATCAGCGCCCACGTCAAAGGACGCGAGCCCGAGGCCGTGGTCACTGCCATCCTCGAGAAAAAAGACCAGACATTCATCGGCACCCTCAACGTGGAGCGCAACTTCGCCACCCTCTCTACCGACTCGAAGTATCTGGCCAATGATATCATACTGCCGAAGAATAAGCTCAAGGGCGGACAGTCAGGCGATAAAGCCATAGTGAAGATCACCTCGTGGCCCGATGACGCTAAAAATCCCAGGGGCGAAGTCGTTGACATCTTAGGGCGGTCGGGCGAGAACAACGCCGAGATCAACGCTATCCTCGCCGAGTTTGACCTGCCATACAAATACCCAGCCGCCGTGGAACGCGCCGCCGAGCGCATCAACCCCGACATCACCGACGAAGTCATCGCCTCGCGTCGCGACATGCGCCAAGTCACCACCTTCACCATAGACCCTCGCGATGCCAAAGACTTTGACGATGCGCTGTCAATACGTCGTCTGCCCGACGGCAACCTCGAGGTGGGCGTGCACATCGCCGACGTCACTCACTACGTGCGCCCCGACACCATCATCGACCGCGAGGCTCAGCAGCGGGCCACATCGGTGTATTTAGTGGATCGCGTGGTGCCTATGCTCCCCGAGCGCCTCTGCAATGAGATATGCTCCTTGCGCCCCGATGAAGACAAGCTCACCTTCTCGGTAATCTTCACCATTGACGACAACGCTCGCGTCATCGACTCGCAGATATGCCGCACCGTCACGCGCAGCAACCGCCGCTTCACCTACGAGGAGGCACAAGATGTGATAGAGACCGGCCATGGCGACTATGCCGAGGAGATTTTGACCCTCGACCGTCTGGCCAAGATCTTGCGCCGTCAGCGCTTCGAAAACGGGTCGGTGGATTTTGATCGCTGCGAGGTGCGCTTCGAGATTGACGAGCATGGCCACCCCATCAGCGTGTATTTCAAAGAGTCAAAAGACGCCAACAAGCTCATCGAGGAATTTATGCTCTTGGCCAACCGCACGGTGGCCACAGCTATCGGCAAGCCGGCTTCACGCAAGAAGCCCAAAGCATTTGTCTATCGAGTCCACGATGTGCCCGATGTGTCCAAGCTCTCAGACCTCGCCGCCTTGTCGCGCACCTTCGGCTACAAGGTTAAGACCAACGGGTCGGCTCGCGAAGTGAACCGCTCGCTCAACAAGATGCTGTCAGATGTCAAAGGCCACGGCGAGGAAAACCTGCTGTCCACGCTGGCCATACGCTCAATGGCCAAAGCCACCTACACCACCCACAACATAGGCCACTATGGACTGGGCTTTGACTTCTATACCCACTTCACATCGCCCATACGTCGCTATCCCGACATGATGGTGCACCGGCTGCTGGACAAATATCTCAACGGCGGGCGCAGCGTCAACGCCGAAAAGCTCGAGGGGCTGTGCAACCACTCGTCGGCTATGGAGCAGCTCGCCGCCAACGCCGAGAGAGCCTCCATCAAATACAAGCAAGTGGAATACATGGCCGACCACCTCGGCGAGGTATATAGCGGAGTGATCTCCGGGGTGACCGAATGGGGCCTGTATGTAGAGCTCAACGACAATAAATGCGAAGGACTGGTGCCAATGCGCGACCTTGCCGATGACTACTACGACTTCGACGAAAAGAACTACTGCCTCACCGGCCGTCGCCACGGCAACAGATACCGTCTCGGCGATAGCATCAATGTGCAGGTGGCTCGCTGCAACCTTGAGCGCAAGCAGCTCGACTTTGTCATCGTTGACGAGCACAACAAGCCACGCGACCTTGACGACCTCGGGACCAAAATACCGGTGGCACAGCTGCTGAAAAGCAAAAAAAGCCGAAAGCCCGCCAAGCACAAATCACACAAGCAATCAAAACAATCAGCCAAGCGACGCAAATGAAAAAGCTGACCGGCCACATCGATATCAACAATCTGCGCGTGTATGCCCACCACGGCGTCATGGCGCAAGAACGGGTAGTAGGCAACGACTTTTCCGTCTCGGCATCGCTATACTTCAACTGCGATGCACCAATGCAGTATGACCACATCGCCGGGTCAATCAACTATGCCGATGTCATCGACATCATCTGCCGCGAGATGGACAAGCCGTCGAACCTGCTGGAGCGTGTCGCCGCGCGCCTCCACAAGGCACTGACGGCACAATTTCCACAAATCACATCGGGCTCTATCACAGTGGCCAAGATATCGCCACCGATGCCCGTGCAGCTCGACAGCGTGTCGTTCACAATAGAGTGGTAGGCGCCCTACATTTTTTAGCTTTATTAAGATGCTAAATAGCTTAAAAATTAGTACCTTTGCACCGGTAAAACTACCCCACGAAAATCCATTAACACAACTCTTCATAACGTTTTTATCAAACAATCATGAAAATTGAAAAAATCATCGGTCGTGAAGTCCTCGACTCTCGCGGCAACCCCACTGTAGAAGTTGATGTAATCCTCGAATCCGGCGCACGTGGCCGCGCATCAGTACCCTCCGGTGCATCTACCGGCGTCAACGAAGCTCTCGAGCTGCGCGACGGCGACAAGAGCCGCTACATGGGCAAAGGCGTGCTCCAAGCAGTAGCCAACGTCAACGGCCCCATCGCTCAAGCACTCGTGGGTATGAGCGCTCTTGATCAAATCGCTATCGACGAGAAGATGCTCGCCCTCGACGGCACCGACACCAAGAGCAACCTCGGCGCTAACGCTATCCTTGGCGTATCACTCGCCGTAGCCAAGGCAGCAGCCGACTATCTCGACCTCCCCCTCTACAAATACATCGGTGGCTGCAACACCTACGCACTGCCCGTGCCTATGATGAACATCATCAACGGCGGCGCCCACTCAGACGCACCCATCTGCTTCCAGGAATTCATGATACGCCCCATCGGCGCGCCCTCATTCCACGAAGGCATCCGCATGGGCACCGAGGTATTCCACAACCTCAAGAAAGTGCTCAAAGAGCGCAACCTGAGCACCGCTGTCGGTGACGAAGGCGGCTTCGCCCCCACCCTCGAAGGCACCGAAGATGCCCTCAACGTAATCATCAAAGCCATCGAGCTCGCCGGCTACGTACCGGGCAAGGATGTCACCATCGGCCTCGACTGCGCATCATCAGAATTCTACCACGACGGCATCTACGACTACACCTGGAAGCAGGGCGCCAACGCACCCAAGCTCAGCAGCGCCGAGCAGGCAGAGTTCCTCAAGACGCTCGTAGAGAAATACCCCATCGACTCTATCGAAGACGGTATGGCCGAGAACGACTGGGAAGGCTGGAAGATCCTGACCGACCTCATCGGCAACCGCTGCCAGCTCGTGGGCGACGACCTCTTCGTCACCAACGTGAAATACCTTGAGCGCGGTATCAACGAAGGCTGCGCTAACTCAATCCTGGTGAAAGTCAACCAGATCGGCTCACTCACCGAGACGCTCCGCGCCGTAGAGCTGGCCCAGCGCAATGGCTACACCGCTGTCATCTCACACCGCTCAGGCGAGACCGAGGATGCCACCATCGCTGACATTGCCGTTGCTACCAACGCCGGACAAATCAAGACCGGCTCGGCAAGCCGCTCAGACCGTATGGCCAAGTACAACCAGCTCCTCCGCATCGAAGAAGAGCTCGGCGCGGCCGCTCGCTATGGCTACGGCAAAAAGACCAAACGCAACTAATCAGCCCTCCACAGCTGCTTAACAGCAATACACAAGCAGGCCAGAACGTCACGGCGCTCTGACCTGCTTATTTCTATTTATCGGCAGAATAGCAATCGGCATCGGCGCTATATGCTAAAAAGTAGTAAAAAAACACCAATCACAGCCATTTTGGCTCGCCGAGAACGCCTCTTTGAGATTTTATTGCTAAATTTCCTCTAAGAAAGTTAAGGCCGAGACTGTCTTTGTGAGTGGAAA
>JBJEDF010000053.1:0-7709 GCA_051871765.1 Muribaculaceae bacterium | reverse complement strand
CGTTCTACTGTCATGATGATAGCAGCTGCATATTCACTGCAGACGGAGACCTCGCACTGTATGTCGAGATGCCGGCGCTTGCAGAAGCTATCACGGCGGCGCTTAACGGCGAGGCGGTGGAGTATCACGGCAAGCGTATTAATACACGATACTACGATGAGGCTCAGGAGATATGCACCTCCGACGGCTCTATGATAGCCGATGTACGCGGCTGGGGTATGCTCAAGGTCGCCGGCGTGCCGCTGAGTGTGGCGATATTTATCCAAGACGAGTTCGGCGAGGCCGTCTCTCGCATTATTAACAATCTATACAATGGCTAACTATCAATCACCTACCGCCGAGATACCGCGGGAGCTGTACGACAAGCTCACGAGGCTCGGCATTATCAGCGACAGCGGCATACGCCATCACAACGTCGGGGCAAGCGATTACGCCGCACACGTCATACAGCCGTGGAGTATATGGCTGGAATACGGTCTCAATCCGTTTGATGCTGACATCATCAAGCGCGTATTGCGTAAGAAGTCGGGCGAGAGCCGTGCCGACGAGTATCGCAAGATTATTCACATCTGCCAAGAGCGACTGCGGCAGATAGAGAGCGAGGAGAGAGATGGAGAGCGTTAGAGATACGCGCGTTGACGCTATGCGCGAAGCTATGATGCGCCGCGAGATGCACGGCCTGTCGGCCAAGGTTACATATCCTACCGATATGGCTCTGGGCTGTCACGTATCGCCTGAGAGCGGCGGCAGATACAAAGGCGTCGTGGATATGATGCAGCGCGAGCTTACCGATGATGAGCTGTTCCGTGTGGCCTATGTTCCCTTTGCCATCGCCGAATTGGCGTGGGACTATGCGGCTACTGTCACCGACATCGCCGCCGTCATCAAGGATAGCGACACGCGCCGCCTCGGTAGAGCTATGCGTAAGCTGCGCGAGGAGTATAATCAGCATCGGTTCAAGTTTATACCGCCCGAATACCGCGAGGGCGAGCGCGAGAATAGCTTGCTGTTTGAGGAGAGCATCGCGAAGGTGATGCAGCTATATACCGTCAACGTCAAGGCCGAGATACAGCGCCTTAATCCGCAATTAGATGCCAGCTACACCCTATTACTGGTAGCATTGTGGCAATTTAAGCTCGTGGCAGCGGCCTTGATGCGTTACTGCGTCATCGTTCGCAACGAGGCTGAGGAGATTATGCGCGTAGGTATGGGCAGCTTGCTGCCGCGCACGTTCTTTGCCGCCGTGGAGCTGATAGACCAATTCCGCGGCGATACGAAAATGGGTGAGGCGTTTATGGGCGTTTATAATGCCAATGTAGCGGCTCTAACCGCCAAAATCCGCCAGCAGCAGATGAGGAAGATATGACCCCGCGAGGATTGAGGCGCTATTCGGACACTGAGACTTGCAACCGACTTGCAACGCCTCAATCTACAAGCCTATCCTCGCCTTCAAGACGTAGGAAATCTAACAGCCACGAGGGTAGGCTTTTATATGAAAATATCGCAAAATTATAATATAGATAAACTGAATATGACACGAGAAGAAGCGAGAAACGCCGCCGCCGATAGAGCATACCCCGATGCTATGGAGGGTGGCAACATCATTAGTCACTCAGCTTTTGTGTGCGGCGCAGAGTGGGCTGACCACAATCCCGACCTATCGCGGTTGTGGCACGATGCGAGTGAAGAGCCTGAAGATGGCCGAGATATGCTGCTGCTGGATAGCGAGCAGCGCGTCACGAGTACGAGGTATCACGCCGGCTATTATGATGTGTGCGGCCTCCTCGGGTGGCCGGCCTATGTGGCTATGTTTGACGCCAAGCGCTGGGCATATGTCTCAGACCTACTGCCTAAGCTGTTCGAAAATTCCGAACAACTGAGCGAGGGCTGCAACACTTTTCCCAACGAATAATCCGACAATAATAACACTTTTCCCAACGAATATGAATAATACAATCCTGATGACCGAAGGCTACTGGGCGGCATCGCAGTTCTCGTCGGCGCGCTATACCGGCGGCTGCAAAATCAACGGCAAAAACTACATCATCGTCGATAAACGAGGCCGAGATGTGTACGAGTGCACTGCGGAGGCGATGCGCGTAGGGCGCGAAAAGGCGATAGAGCCGGGCGAGCCGTGTGACCTCGTGCGATGCGACTATGTACAGGTGTATCGCAAGCTCGGCCGTGATAAATTCATCGCGTGGCTATCAGACAGCAGCCTGCAACACGACCCTATATCGGCTCACGAGTATGCAGGCATAAAATTTCGTAAAATCTAAGAAAATGAGAGAGATAAAATTCAGAGGACAATCAATAAATGGCAAAGAGTGGCTATATGGTGATTTTGCTCACACTTCAGATATGCGGCATTGCGTTATCATTATCGGCGGGATACCATTGTTTGGCGAGGTAATCCCCGACACCATCGGACAATTCACAGGCCTGACAGACCGCAACGGCGTAGGGATATACGAGGGCGATATATTGCTCGTGCAACAAGGCCTCGTGCAGTTTGAGGCCGTTGTTGTGTGGAATGAGGCGGCGGCAGCTTTCGGGCTTATCCTCGCCGGAATGACCGCGCCGCACAAAGACCCGATAGGAGCGTGGCTCAAAGACGCCACGACTAAGGTGATAGGTAATATATACGACCCTGATATCGCAGAAAGTTTATCAAAAAAATCATGATGACTACCGACGCAAATATACTCCTCGCGCTGGAGGTCAAGCGCGCTGTCAATGCTATTTTCAGCGGCAAGAGCTATAATAACGTGCGTGCCATGGCCGTGGCCGCTGCGGCCGCAACTAAGATGCAGCTCCCGCGCTACGCCGTGATGGATGCGCTATGTGTGAGCTCCGCCACGCTCGATGACCTCGTCATCATCAGCGAGATGTATCGCGACATTAACTCCGCGCTATTCTCCTCGCACGTGTCGCTCGCTGTCGATGCCGCCTCCGAGGCGCGCCGCCTCCGCTACGGAGACAAACATCACGGCATCGGCAAGTTTTACCACAAAGAAAAAAATCAAATATATCGCCAACGCTGTTAGCGTCGCGATAAAATTGGTTAGCCTCGCTCTCGTGTCGCAAAACTTAAAACGCCCATACGCCTTTTTCGGCGTATCTTTGCATCATCACAGTCAATTCTTGAGTTATGGATAAGGATATATCATTTAGCGGCATGGCCACCGTGCCTTCCGACTACAACTGCCCGGACGGACAGCTCCACATCTCGCACAACGCCATCCTTGACGATGGCGCATTGCGCCCGGTTCTGCCACCAAAAAAGGTGTTCGAGCTTAGAGACGGCGAGACGCTGATATACATACACAGCACCAACGTCTGCGACAACTACATCATCACCAAGGAGCAAGACGGCAAACGTGGCTTGTACTGGTTTACTAAAACCGACATCCTGACAACTACGCCGTCTAACGCGCAGCTACTTTTGGCGGCTGACGAAGTGTTGTCTATACAAGCTGTCGGCAACACTCTGGTGCTTGCGCTCCCCGACTCGCTGTGTTATATCCTGTGGCGCGATGGTGCATACATACCCCTTGGCGAGCGCCCTCCCTTTGTCGAGATTGAGTTTTGCACCCACCATGCTGGCTCGACCGGCTCGGATGTTGACCAGAGCGTGGAATTAGAAATAAGAGCTTATTACAGCCCATTCCGTACACCCGGGCCTGATGATGTCGTGGATGGTGGGAGAGGCCGGCGAATTGACCGTGAATACCTTGCAGAACTCACCAACTATGCTTATGGGGTGCTGAACCCATCGCTTAATCGCAACGCTAAAGCCGGCTATTTTAATTTCCCGTTTTTTGTGCGCTATGCGTTTAGGCTCTACGATGGCTCATATATCTATCACTCCGCACCTATATTGATGTGGCACAATATCTTGCCACCGGTAATTAGATACGATGACTCGTATGAATATGAAGATTACACAAACGATGAAAAAGTCCAGGATGTAAACGGCAAGACTATAAAATGTGTCTTGAGATATAACCAATACGAGGGCTACCGACTCTATTATCGCATCATAAGTGATGAATGTTTAGAGCTGCTTCAATTATGGTCTGACATCGTCGTTGGCATTGACGTCTTTGCGTCGGCGCCTATCTACACCTACGATGCTGGCGCTGACGCCAAATTCCCATTTACAATTTCTTGTGAGAGTTATTTTGCAGGGCATCTATGGGGTCCGCAGTATATAGGCCAGGCAGATTTGCCTTGCAATAACATCGATGACACTACTGTCGGGAATGAGGCGTATGTCGTGGGTGGGACAGTTTACAGGCGTTTTGGCAGGCCTATATCCATCAGAGAGAGTAACAAGTATTGGCCGTCTGAGGAAGCTGGAGAGCCGAGCTGGCTGAAGCAGTTATTTATCGTCAACATACCACCTGCCGAGGATTTCTTCTCAAAGATAAAAGACGTTAGCAGCTTCTACAAAATCGCATCTTTTGCCATTGATGAAATTGTGCACTCTGACACATTTGCGCCACTCGAGCTCGAAAACAAAGACCTCACGGCGATAGAGACGCGCCCTACACTCCCCGACGACTATCAGTCGCAGCACCATATCGCCGCCAAACACCTCTACGCCTTTAACTCACGCCTGAATATGTGCGGCATAAAAATAGCACCGCCAACACCATTCTCGCTGCGCTCTATGGCGCAGGCTGTGTTCCACGAGAATGAAAAAGGAGAGCCGCTGTTGGAAGATGCCGATGGCAACCTCGACACAAGCCTCATCGTTTCTACATATAGCCTCTTTAAGGTCACAAAGATTGTGGTGTGGTCTAAGTTAGAGGGTAGCAAATGTGTGAGCGTGCGCGAAATTGATGGTGACAATGAGACGTATTATCACCTCCACGAGTACTTCCCACGATGGTTGTATTATCCTGACTCCACCGCCTATAAGATGTGCATATTTGCATATAGAGAGGAGAATGGCAGCCAGGTAAACAGAGTGTATTCCATACCCCTGAAGCCTCACGCATTTCTCAATGGGGCTTATTTCCTCCACGAGGGCTATGAGCTCAAATGGGCTCCCAAAGAGCTGTCCGACGAAGAAGCGAAAAAAGCGGCTAATCCTGACGAGCCTTTCTATGTGACGCTGCCATCAAAGGTCTATACCTCATACACCAATAATCCCTTTGTGTTTCCGCCCACCGGCGTCAACACCATAGGCTCAACTGACGTGCTCGCGCTGACGTCAGCGGCTAAAGCGTTGTCACAGGGGCAGTTCGGACAGTTCCCGCTATACGCATTTACTAACGAGGGAATATGGGCATTAGAGACCAAATCAGATGGCGGATATATCGCAAAGCAGCCTATATCGCGCGATGTGTGCATCAACACCAATAGCATCACGCAAATTGATGCAGCAGTGCTATTCGCGTCAACGCGTGGCATTATGATGGTTTCGGGCTCGGAGGTGCAATGCCTGTCCGATATCATCAACAATAAGACGAAAACGGATTTTAGCACATTTAAGGGCATGGGTAAGGTGATAAAGATGGCAGATGTCGCCACATATTCAATAATAGAGCTGTTTGCTGACTTCCTGCGCAATTGTCGTATGCTCTACGACTATGTCAACCAACGTGTTATCGTGTATGCAGTGAGTGATGATGGCCTCCCATGGAGCTATGCCTATGTGCTGTCGCTACGCTCTAACACCTGGGCAACAATCACTTCCGACATCACTTATGCTGTTAATGCTTATCCTGACGCTCTCGCTGTCAATGCCGACGGCGCTGTTCTCAACTTCTCGGCGCATGACACCGCCAACTTTCCTAAAGCGCTGTTGATTACCAGGCCTATCAGCCTTGATGGTCCTGACGTGCTGAAGACCGTCAACACTATCATTGCCCGCGGCGTATTTGACCGCAAGCATATCAAATTGGTGCTGTATGGCTCTCGCGACCTCGCACACTGGCACCTCATCACCTCGTCTGTTGATGCGACACTCCGCGGCTTCTCCGGCACGCCTTATAAGCACTTCCGCCTCGTGCTTCTCGCCGACCTCGCTGAGGGCGAGTCGGTCAGCGGCGCTTCATTCGCCTTTAATGCGCGCTACGTCAATCAGCTACGCTGACAGGCTCTATGCTCATTTCCCGAAAAAATCATACTCAGAATGGCTGCAGCTTGCGGCGTATCTTGCCGCTGCGGTGCTGCACTCTCCGTTGTAGCTGAACCATGTCTTCGTCTCTGCGCGCCTGCCAATAGCCACTGTCGCCTATCTGAGTCACGTTGAGCCACATATATATCACTGACGCCACGATATAGTCGTGGATATAGCGCTCCATAAGGTTCAAAGTCGTTTGTGAGAAGTCTTTGGGTAGTTGTAATACCACGCCATAGCTCGGCACCTCGTGCAATGTGTCATCAAGCTCGCTATTGACTACCTCGCACTTGGTGTAGGCATATAGGGCCTCGCGCACCTCGCCTATCGCTCTATCTATCTCGCGCGCCACAATGTCGGCATTACCTCCCTCGCAGATATCAGCTAATAGGTGCTCTCTATGGCCGTTGTCTCCGACCATGGCGTGCGACTGCACATAGCTCGCGTTCTTGATGTCGTACAGCAACTGCTCACGGTTGAAAGACAGTATCGCCGTCTGCTTGTCGGCGCTTGTCGGTTCTATCATACAACTCATAGTGGTATAGTGTTAGGTTCGTTATTCCGGGCGTTTTGGCCTCTGTCTCAATGATGATGCGATGCGAAGTGTCGCAAGCGCATCTGCGGCTAACTGATAGGCGTCTTTTGCGTCTTCGGTGTTGGTGGTGACATACCAATCGCCAATGGCTGTGTTGACAATGTAGTCGTGCGCCGACGCTATTATAGTCGGTGTGACAGCGTCGTTGAAGTTGTCGGGCATATCCATAACGATGGTGTAGGCGCTCGTTTCCTCAATGACGTTGTTGCCGCTGTTCGTGCCGCTGCTTAGATACTCGCCGAGCACTACCTTGAGGGCCTGCACGGCTTTGTTGATGCTGCGCTGTATCTTCCACTTATTCTCCGTGTCCATCGTGGCATAGATGCGCGATATTACGGCGTTGTCTGTGCCCCCTTTTGCTGTGCCGCGCAGATACGTCTCGCCCACTATGTCGTCAATAATCTGCGCCATGCGCAGTGTGATTATACGCTGTTTCATATCGTCAGATGTGTGTTGGTGCGGTTAGGGTGTTGAGCAGCGATAGCACTGCCTCCATCTTGATGCCTGCTTGCTCCATCGCGTTCTTGGCCATCTCGCCGTTGACGTCTTTGTACCACTCGCCGCAGATATAATTCACGCAGTAGCCTTGTAGCAGCTGCTGCACCGCCTCGTTATGTTCATCGCTGTAGCGCTCTGACACATTCAGCCGCAGGGCGTTTGTAGTGCCTCCGGAGCTCTCGCTTCCCGCGCATCTTGCGCCGAGCCGCGAGCGCAGCACACTGATAGCCTCTTCATAGTAGCGCTTCAGCTCATCGGCTGCAGCCTTAGTCATCACCACTTTGTCATAGATGGCTTCCTTGTCATCGACGATGGGCGCGCTCTTGTCTGCGGCATACGCGGTGGCTTTCTGCGCCTCATCCCACACTGTGCCGTTGTCTATTCCTATTGTTATCTCTCTCATTGCTATCTTGGTTTTTATCTCCTCAATCTCCACACAACCGCGGCGGCGCCTATCACCACGGCCAAAAGCGCCCAGCCGCC
>JBJEDF010000052.1:0-8656 GCA_051871765.1 Muribaculaceae bacterium | reverse complement strand
TACAAAATATCTATGACTCTGGCAAATAATCAATTAGCTATTAACTGAATATCCCGAAGTAGATGATGAGTTTGCGGCCTGCATAGTCTGTTGCCTTGACGGCATTGCCGGCTCGGTCTGTGCCGAGTGTCTCGGGGATAAGATCACCAATATTCATATTCTTGGAGCGGTTTTGATGGTGTTGATGGTTGTGATTTTGTTTGCTGCAAAATTAGTCAAGATATATATGATATGCAACATTTATCCCGATTAATCCATGTTAATCAAATGACGCATTCAGACGATTGTCGGCATACATCATAAAGCGGAACTTATTGCCATCGGGCACAAGATTGATACCCCCGCCTATCAGTGTGCCCTCTGACACTACTGCCCCGGCATCACCACTGTCAACGCCGCTATCTGCTGTCACCACAAAGCTGCCTATGCTATCGGTCCGAAGATACCTTTGAGTCAAGGTGTGAGCCACACGACCCATCGTCATCCTGAAATTGATTTCTGCTACGGCTATCGTGCCATTGTGGCTTTTCATCATATCCACCCCCAATGGCCCCTCATACCTTGTGGCGCATAGTGGGGTCAATGCCGCAGTCACGGTGGATATGATTTGGTCAAGGCGGCCTATGCCCAGCAGGCCGGCGATGGTGGCGTCATCGGTGAGAATGTTGCCTCGATAGTGGCCGGTGGCATCGCTCTCAAACAGTGAGAGACCTATATACTCTACCGTGCCATCGCCGCAGCAGTCATATAGCAACGCAAAGTCAGCCGCCCGGCTTATCACAGGCTCTATCATTACCGATGATTGGCGACGGATAGTGGCAGCTATTCGTTGCCGAATATAATCTGCCGCATGGGCATCGGTGAACAGTAGCCCTCGGCCGCTACTCGAATATGGCGTTTTGACCACAGCATGAGGCATATCGTGCAGATGCCACAGCGCTTCGTCAACGGTATGTGCCTCTACGGCCGGCTCGGCAAAGATATCAGGCAACGATTGCCGCAATGCCCGCGCGAGAGCGGCCGAGGTGCGCCGGTGTGATAGCTCCCGCCATCGGCACAGATCTTCGTCACACGGCAATGCCTCCGCAGGGTAGCCCACGTCAACATACGCTGTGCGCGATGCGGCTGACCACCCCCACGGCGCCGGCATTAAGGCGCGATTATATCTGCAATCGTGGAGGGTGGGGCGGATGTCAAAAAGCCGAGTGATATGATCGTACCATTGTGCATTTACGCCGCCGGTCAGCACTTCGTCTCCATCATCGCCATACCACAGCGGCAGAGCCTCGCCCGCGGCGTGGATGTCGCGCGCCGCTGCCGGTGGCGTGAAATGTGCCTTATTGGCGACTAATGCTATGTCGTTCTCCGGGAAAAAGAGATGTAGCCGATGTGGTGATTTCAAGCTATAGCTCGGTGGCTTGGGTCAAACGTACATTCTTATTTGGTCAGCACTTTCTCTATGGCGTGTATGTCATCATACAGCTTGCGCTCTAAGGGCATACGCTCCTCAATATTGCGGCACGCGTATATGACGGTGGCATGGGTGCGGCCCAGTCGCACACCTATGGTGGTGGTGGGCATCTTTGCCAATTTCTTTGAGAGGTACATGACCACCTGGCGAGCATCAGAGATTTCGCGCTTGCGACTCTTGGTGAAAATCAGATCCACGTCTAAGCCATAATACTCGCCCACGGCCTCAGCCACCATATCAAAGTTGATCTGGCGGCTGCGTATCTTCACTGCATTGGCTATGACACGGCGAGCCAAATCCACGGTAATATCGCAATTGAGCACCGTGGCGTGTGCTATCAGCGATGCTGCCACGCCCTCCAGCTCGCGTATGCTGTCAGTAACATTCTCGGCGATAAAGTCAATGACATCGTCAGGCAGAGCCAAGCCGTCTTGCTCGGCTTTCTGTATCAACACCTGACGGCGAAGCTCGGCATCGGGCTTGTCAAGCTTGGTGGATATACCCCACTTAAACCTTGACAGCAATCGACCCTCAAAGCCTTCCATCTCTGCCGGTGCGCAGTCGCTGGAGAGGATTATCTGCTTGTTGTTTTGGTGGAGATGGTTAAAGATGTGAAAGAAAGTGTTCTGCGTAGCAGGCTTATTATTAATGTCTTGTATGTCGTCGATGATTAGCGTGTCGATGCTCTGATAGAAGTGAAAAAAGTTGTTGATATCGCCTTTGCGCTGCGCTGCCGTAAACTGGCTCTCAAACAAGCGCGCGGTGACATACAGCACCCTCGCCGAGGGCTTTTTCTCCTTCACGCCTATACCTACCGCTTGTATCAGGTGTGTCTTGCCTACGCCCGTGGGGCCAAACACAAACAGCGGATTGAACGTCTTAAGCGATGGGTTTTCGGCTATGGATTGGCCTATCGACCGCGCTATCTCATTGCTGCGTCCGGCGCAGTAGTTCTGAAAGGTGTAGCGAGGGTTGAGCTGTGAGTCAAAGTCTGCAGCCGGCTGCTGCTTAAACGGATTGGCCGGCTGTGCCTTCGCCCCTTGGCCGATTACCGCCGAGGGCGCGGCACTGCGCACTTTGACAGTCGTGGAGGGCTCGCCCTGCACTTGATTATAGTTGTAATATAGTCTTACCCCATCTCCATAAACCTTGCGAATGGCTGCGCGCAACACATCAAGAAAGCGTTCCTCCAACTGCTCTACGAAGAATGACGACGGCACCATAAGCTTCAAGTCTCTGTTCTCAAAGCTTATCGACGTGATGTCCCTGAACCAGACATCGTATTGCTTGGGGGCGATGTTGTCCTTGATGAATTGGCGACATTCATCCCATAATTGCTGATGGTCTTTATCCATTGTTGCTTGGGGTAAGGTGTTGGAGGTCAAAATTTGGGATTACAAAATTCTAATTTTTTTCTTAAAAAAACAAAGCAAATTTTTTTTGGATATTTCAAAAAGATTGCAACTATTGCTTTTTCAGCGGATTAACTCTAAATTTTTACTTTCTTAAATAAAAGCTTTATAAAATTAGGTGTAATATATTGATAATTACGTTGCTATACTGATTATTACCGTGTTTCACAAGCTCGTGACTTTGTCTCTTATGGCGTGAAACACGCTATTGTAGCCAAATTAAGGCAAGTACTGCAATTTTATGGATTGCACTTTGATATTTAGAATAGTTCTAAATAAGCCACCCGGCAAATAAAAAACCGACAGTCCGTAATGAAATGTCGGTGTTTTGAGGTACCTAGCAGAATCGAACTGCTGTACACGGTTTTGCAGACCGTTGCCTAACCACTCGGCCAAGGTACCATTGGGCGTTTGCGGTTGCAAAGTTAGTGTTTTTTGCTGACCTACGCAAATCTTATGACCGATTTTTTGCCCTCAGACCAAAATTTTTACTCTTTTTTGTTCAATCTTCCTGTTATAAAGGCAGATACATTTGCTATTTTTCTCGCGCAAGCGCTTTGCCTAAACCGTGCGCCATCACTAAATTAATCGCCATAAAGGCAATGCCTGATATGCCCAGGAGGGTTATCTCCGCGGCGCTGTAGCCGTTGAGGATATGGCGCCACAGATACAGCGAGTATGGCAGCAATGCCACACCGGTGATGACTCCGGGCACATATCCGCGCAGTATGATTGCCTGAAAGAGATGCACTACTATGTGCAGTGTAAAGGCCAGGGCAAGGGCAATCCATATATAATCGGCATACGGACCTTCGGCTATGTAGTATGCGGTGGCGATTATCAGGATTGCTAATTCCTCCACAGCGGCTATTATGAATGCTTTTGTTGAGAGCTTCGATAGCTGTTTGATAACGCGTGCCGCTACGGCATATCGCTGCTTCGCCGTCTTAGCGTGCGTGCGTAGCCACTTCTGTAGCATCAATGCTTCCTCTGCATCGTGAACGCAGAATGTCAGTGGTAACAGCATAATTGCTGAGGTTGCCAATTGTCCTTCCATAGATTTTTTGCGAGGGGCTGATGTTGGGAGTCTGGTGCAAAAGTAGCTAATTATCGTCAAATAGCCAAATGTCAGAGGGCTGATAGTCTGTGGCGCAGTCTGTGTCGGCTTGCGTGGTGTGAGCTATATTCACTACCTCGTTTTACTCAAAAGTTATCAAAGGGGTTGGCTTATAAGGCTTTTTTGCGTAATTTTGCAGTCGAAATGGTTAGAAGCAACACATATTATATTATAGGGCAGGCGCTATCATTGGCCATTATTGTATTGGCTTTGGTGCTATGGCCCGGCGCTCCTATTGTAGGCTCTTTAGTGTCTATGGCGGCATTGTGGGGCATAATATGCGCCTGCTATTACCGATGCCGATGGCGCTGCTCGTTGGGCTGGTGGACTCTTTTGGCCGCATTTACGTTGCTCGCTGTGGGCTATGTTCTAAATATCAATTATTTCACTGTGGCCTCCGGCGGGAGCCCGGATGCCCCGGTGCTCAACAACGTCGATGCCGGGCGCACATGGGTCGCCGCTCTTTATGAGTTGCGACTGCCGGGAGGCGAGTATCTCAATTCGATGCGCGGATATGGTCTGTTTGTATCTTTATTGATGAGGGTATTCGGGCTAAATATTGCAGTGCCGATTATTGCTAATATCGCGGCTGTGATGTTCACGATAATACTCACCGGAGCGATATCACATAAAGCCACTGCCGACAAGCGTATTGCCGCTGTGGCGATGGTGATGATAGCCTCGGTGTGCTACTTCCTGGCATCGGGTGTGATACTGCTCAAAGACGCTATGGTGTGCCTGTCGATGGCGCTGGCATTTTATGGGCTTATGAGTTTGCGCCGCATTAGCCTTGGTCGCTATCCCCTCGATGGCATTTTGGCGTTGGTGGCCTCGGCGGCAGGGCTCTATCTCATACGCGCCAATTACTTGCCCTTTGTGGCCATCGCGGCCATCGCGATGCTGCCGTGGCGTGTCAATCGCAGGGCGCTGGTCGCAACCCTATTGATCGTTGTCGGGCTGATTGTAGTGTGGCGCATATCATATTTGGTGGGCGGTTTCGCATCTACACCGTCAAAGGTGATTGCAGGCGATGAAGGCGCCGCCATGGTGGTGGTAGAGCCGCAGCACATTGCTTACGCCCAAATGCTCGGCGACTACACCTCGATGGTGTGGTGGCAAAAGCTGTTGCGGATGCCGCTGATGCTCGCCGTGCAATATATGGTGCCGTTCCCTTGGAGCTTCGGTCGTGATATGGTGTTCGGCCCATCGTTGGCTTATGCACATATTGCATACCCGTGGTATGCCGTGGGGGCATGCATTATCTATTACTTCATATTTTGCGTGGGGCGCTCTGACGTGAAGGTTAGAGCTACACTTACCCAAATGGCTTGCGGGGCGTTGCTTTGCTATGTCTGCACGGCATACCTGTCGGCCGGGATGGCTTCTCGCTACTATCTGCCGCTATTGCCCGCGCTGTTGCCTGCCGCGGCCTATGTGGCGGTCAATCACTTGCGCTGCCGGGCGTTTAAGATTTATGGCGTGGTGTATGCCTTGACGATAGCTGCGGCGCTCGTTATAGCTTATAATCTGCAAATGTCGGCGCTATGAAGATTAGTATCATTACAGCCGTCTTCAATGAAGCATCAACCCTTGACGCCACGCTCAAGAGCGTGGAGGACCAGATTTTCAGCGGCGAGGTGGAGCTTATCGTGGTCGATGGATATAGTGATGATGCCACGCCTGAGGTGCTGCAGCGTCACAATGCTATCATCACTAAGGTGCTACGCCGTGAGCGCCACGGCGTATATGATGCTATCAATGCCGGCATTCACTGCGCCTCGGGCGATGTGGTGGGTGTCCTCCACGGCAATGACCGCCTTGCATCGCCTATGGTATTGCAGCATATAGCCGATGCCTTTGATGCTGATTTGAGTCTCGATTTCATTTATGGCAACGTGGTGTATGCCTCGCCGGGGAGCAATCGCATCATCCGCCGATACGATTGTCGCCGTTTCTCGCCCCGGTTGGTATCATTTGGTTGCTATCCGCCTCACCCGTCATTGTATATCCGCCTTGGCGCAATGCGTGCCGCCGGCGACTATTCCACGCGCTACAGCATCTGCGGCGATTTCGATATGTGGATACGGCTGTTTGCTCACGACCGCTTTCGTCACAGATACATTGATGAAGATATTGTGGTGATGGCCCCGGGCGGTTTGTCCGGCACTTGGCAGGCCCGACTGTGGCGAAATAACATGGAGCGAAGGGCTGTCTTGCGCGACAATGGCCTCCCGGCATCTCTTGGCCGCATTCTTAAAAAGTATTGGATTATGAATAGATAGTCAAAAAATAATCATCAACACCCCCATCATCATTATAGCTATGTCTCAACACCCACAGTTGCCTATTATATATGTGTACGGATTGGACCGGCGAGCTTTTTTGCGCCCTTATCTTGAGCGTGAATTACCCGAATATGAGATTGTCGATGCCATCGGCGACAGGCCTGCCGACTATGCCGTGATGCTCTCTGACACCGACATCTACGATATAGCATCAGCGGCCGACGCTACGGCTGTCACCGAGGATGACCCCATCGTGCCTGACTCCACCTCAGCCCTTGAGGAGAGCCGCTTTGCTGCCGAGGCGGCTGCGCTGGGGCTCGCTCCTACCATTTTGCGCCTGCCCCACATCGTGGCCACCGGCATGGGCGGCTTCATGATGCGTCTGGCCGGAGCGGTCAGTCGTGGCTCTTTCATGCACATCCGCGGCAATGATGCTCGGCTATCTGTAGTCCACGGCGTCGATGTCGCGCAGGCCGTGCGCCTCACGTTAGGCGCGGGCATGACATTTAATGTCACCGATGGCGATGCGCCTTCGCTCCACGACATTGCCGAGGCCTTGGCATTTAGGCTCGGACACAAACGTATTTTCTCAATAAAAGCAGCTTGGGCGCCATGGATTTATAGCCGCAAGCTGCGACGGCTTTACACCACTACGCGCCTCTTCTCAATGGAAAAACTGCGTGGCTATGCCCCGGCGCTGATATCGCATCCGGTGACCCAATATCTCCACTCTCATATCTATGACGATGAAAGCCTCTGACGTTTTACATCTATCGGCAATGACAGCCAAGAGCCTGGCGAAAATCATGCTGCAATCGCGGCGTTGCCGGCTCAAGCGCCGGTGTCGTGCCGATGCTTTGGTGATTTTGGCCAACGGCCCGTCGCTGCGCACCACCATCGACACCCGCATCGACACCTTGCGTAAATACTCCACATTGGCAGTAAATTTTGCCGCCAATGCACCCGAGTTTCAATTGCTCAAGCCCGATTACTATGTCCTGGCTGACCCTCACTTCTTCGTGCGGACCGATATGGACAATGTGCAGCGATTGTGGACAAATATTGCTGCGGCGCAATGGGGCATCACCTTGTTTGTGCCCACCCGCTATCGGGCCGCGGCTCTTCGGCTTGGCGGCGAGAATATCAAGGTGTACACATTCAATGCCGTCGGCGTCGAAGGCTTCAAGTGCATCGAGCGTTGGGCCTTCCATCACAATTTAGGCATGCCGCGCCCTCGCAATGTGCTCATCCCGGCCATTATGATAGCTTTAGCAATAGGCTTTCGTGAGATATATCTCACCGGAGCTGACCATTCGTGGCTTAAGACCATTTCGGTCAATGACAGCAATGAGGTGGTGTCAATACAGCCTCACTTCTATAAGGAAGAGAGCAAAGAGCAAGCTCGGGTTATCTCGGAATACAAAGGCTACCATCTTCACGACATCTTGGATAGCTTTCGTATTGCATTCCGTAGCTACCATAGCATTAGAGCCTATGCTGATGCTATTGGCGCAAAAATTTTCAATGCCACTCAAGGCAGCTTTATTGATGCCTTCGAGCGAAAATCATTCCCGGATAAATAATTACAGCTATGAAGATACGACAAGCATACCCGCATGAGGCCCCTCTGATTGCCAAGGTAGTCACGATGGCTATAGGGCCGGAAATCATCGCCGAATTTGCCGCGCCTGACCACTCGCCGGCCGACGTGCTTAATATGTTTGAGACCCTTGCTTCTATGCCTGACAGCCAGTACAGCTATCTCAACACCTCGGTGGCGGTTGATGACGCTGACACTCCTATGGGCCTGATTGTGGCTTACGATGGCGCTCTGCTCCATAAGCTGCGCCGGCGATTTATGGCTCTGGCCGCCCAAATGCTCGGTAAAGATATGCGCGGCATGGCTGATGAGACAACGCCCTGCGAGTTCTATCTTGACAGCTTAGGCGTCTTTGAGCAGTATAGGGGTAGGGGCATCGCCTCGGCATTACTTATGCACGGCGTTGAGCTCGCAAAGACGCTCGGTAAGCCGGCGGCATTGCTCGTTGAGCCGACCAATGTCAGGGCATATCGCCTGTATCGCAAACTGGGATTTGTGAAAGTAGGTGAGACGCCTTTTGCCGATACAATGATGGATCACTTGAGATTTATGTGACGCTTCAACGATATAAGCTCGGCTTTGAAATAAAACAGAATAGCGCTACTCTCGCGAGTGGCGCTATTCTATGTGTCTCTAACACTAAATACCTAAAACCATTTTAAAATCCTTTGTTACTTTACTAATAATCCTAAATAATAACCTATAATCTTAGACCTAAAAAATTATTTACATTGCAAATTTATTAAGCTTTTGTTTTATTAGCAACTCAAG
>JBJEDF010000051.1:0-91133 GCA_051871765.1 Muribaculaceae bacterium | reverse complement strand
CTCTTTTCCACTCACAAAGACAGTCTCGGCCTTAACTTTCTTAGAGGAAATTTACGGAATATTTCTTAACTATGATGCCGAAAATTATATGTTTAAGGGCACACATATATGGTATAATGGATATTCGGTGGATTTGCAGCTTTGCGCCGTAAAGATGGGCAGGATTTAAGCACATCGTTCTTGCTTAATCTAAAAAACGGGGCTGAATTTTTTGCTGTGCGATAGTGATTGAGAGGGCGGCGGCAGGTGTGGTGAGGCGACGGGTGCGTTTTTTTGCTTGGGGTGTCGGAATAAATGCTTAACTTTGTGGTGGCAGCGCCGCGGGCGTGAGCAAAATGATTTTTGATTATGATACGAGTAATAAGAATGTGTCGGGCAGTGGCTGTGGCGGCGATGGCAATGGCGCTGTGGAGCTGTGGCCATAGCGACAGCTTTCATATAGAGGGCACTATCGAGGGCGCTCCAACGATGAATTTGCGCGTGGCTTACTACGGCGATGGCGCTCTGAAGATGGGGGTTACGGCTGTTCTTGACGGCAAGTTTAAGTATGACGGAGCCTCGTCAGAGCCTACGCTGGTGGAGATCATGGATAATGATTATCGCACCTTGGCGTGGATATATGCTGCCAATGGCGATGAGCTGGAGTGCACCCTGCAGCGCAACAATCCTTATGCGGTGACGGTGAGCGGCAGCGATGATGTGTGTCTTTCCAATTAAACATCGTGCCACGAGGTGTGCTGATCGCTTTTTTGTTTGGTGTGTCGGAACATGTCTTATTGCCTATTTGCCGCCAGTAGTATGTGTACTATGTTTATTATATTGGTAGGCTCTGATAACGTTGGATACAATAATACTATTGACATTACACAAGAGTAATATATAAGATGAACAGACATATTTCGAAGATAATCACAGCGATGCGATTCCCGACATGCGTGATGGTTGTATTTGCGCACTCTACTCTTAGCGTTAATATGGAAGGTATAAATTCTTCGGTTGGAAGTGTCTATTCTTTAATACATAATTTAATATCTTATGGTCTTTGTGCCAGTTTAGTGCCTTTATTCTTTCTAATCTCGGGATATCTCTATTTCAAAGGATTTGAATTGCACTATGGCTGGAACGATTACATAGAAAAAAACAGAAGGAGAGTAAGGACACTTGTCGTACCATACCTTTTGTGGAATTTCTTGACGCTCCTATCGTTTTGGGTCGTGCAATCATTAATGCCTAATATGACATCCGGCAATTACACTTTAATAGCTGATTATTCTATAAAAGATTGGCTTTTGGCTTTTTGGAATGTCGATGAGGGCTTCCCTATAGATGGCCCTATGTGGTTTATAAGGGATTTGATAATAATATCGGCAATATCAATAGTGATACATCCATTGGTAAAAAACAAGGTTATTGGACTTTTGATTATTGCACTTTCATTAATAATGGGTATAACTGGTGGTTATTTTATAGTTGGAGCATGGTTGGGAGTACATGGCATTGACTTCGTTAAGTATTGCAAGAGGGCGTGGTTAATATCTACCATTGGTTATTTTGTGTTGGTCGTAATAAATTTGGCTTTGGAAGGGACTATTCATAATATCATTGAGGACATACATATCTTTATGGGTGTAGTGGCAATCACCGGGTTATTGGGGTCCATTTATGAAAAACGTGAGTTGGGTCGGAATATGTTGTTCCTGTCAGGAACATACTTCTTCATATATGCGTGTCATCAATATCCTTTGCTGATGTTGTGTAAGTTGTGGAAAAAAGTGATGCCTGCGTCAGATGTACTTGACATAGCAGGATATTTCGTTTTGCCGATTCTAATCATATGCATAATAATATTTGTTTACAGAACAATGCAGCGAATAGCTCCAAGTGTATTGGCGGTGTTGACAGGGGGGAGAAGTTAATCAAGCCCAAATATAAACCATATGACACTATCGGCGGCGATGACTAAAAGATGGCGCTCATTCGCTATAGTTTTGCAGGAAAATGCTTAACTTTGTGGGTGTGATGCGCCGGGGCGCTTCAGCAGTATAGTTTGATTATGATACGAGTAATAAGAATGTGTCGGGCAGTGGCTGTGGCGGCGATGGCAATGGCGCTGTGGAGCTGTGGCCATAGCGACAGCTTTCATATAGAGGGCACTATCGAGGGCGCTCCAACGATGAATTTGCGCGTGGCTTACTACGGCGATGGCGCTCTGAAGATGGGGGTTACGGCTGTTCTTGACGGCAAGTTTAAGTATGACGGAGCCTCGTCAGAGCCTACGCTGGTGGAGATCATGGATAATGATTATCGCACCTTGGCGTGGATATATGCTGCCAATGGCGATGAGCTGGAGTGCACCCTGCAGCGCAACAATCCTTATGCGGTGACGGTGAGCGGCAGCGATGTTGCGGCGCGGTTTGCGCAGGCTCTGAGCGAGAATGCTGCGGTGTTGCAGAGCGCGCCGTGGCAGCGTCGCAATGGTGTCATCAGCTCATACGTGGCGGGGCATAGCGATGATGTGGTGTCCACGCTGATGCTCATCACGGCCTATGACAGCGCTCACGACCCCTATGGCGCCGACTCGCTGATGGGGGTCATCGCGGCGGAGGCTCGTCCGGCGGCCTTGGTGTCGGGCTATAGCTATCTGCTGGGGCGCGTGGTTGGAGCTCGCGATGCGCGGCGCGTGATGCCGATACGCTATGTGGCTCGGGCCGACTCGATGGCTACGTTTGACCCGCGCCGCCAGAGGTATGCCTTGCTCGCGCTTAGCGATAAGGAGTGTGGCCGATCTGACTCGATAGTGCCGGCGCTGCGACGGCTGGCGCGACGTCTGAGCCGGGGGCGCTTTGCCATCGTGGATTTCACGCTTGATGCTGATACGTCGATGTGGCATCGCACGGTGCGCGCCGACAGCGCCACGTGGCGCCAGGGCTGGTGTGCAGCGGCTCTCGCGTCGCCGGGGCTTGACCGCTTGGCGGTGCCCTCGCTGCCGTATTTTGTGGTGGTCGATTCGGCCGGGCGTAGGGTCTTCGGCACGCCGTCAGTGGCGGCCGCCGAGCGCTATCTCAACGATAAGATATTGCCCGGCATCAAGTAGGGCGCCGGATACCGGCATACTCACCTTATAATCAATATTATCATCATCAATGCTATGTTAGTAAAAACTTATGGAGCCGCAGTCACCGGCATCGACGCTATAGTGGTGACCATCGAGGTGGTGGCCGACAAGGGCTTTGCCTACACGATAGTGGGCTTGCCCGACACTGCCGTCAAGGAGAGCTATGAGCGTGTGCGCGCCGCCATGAAGCAGTCGGGATATGAGATGCCTCGCAAGGGCATCGTGGTGAATATGGCTCCCGCCGATGTCAAGAAGGAGGGCTCGGCATATGACCTGCCCATCGCCATCGGTGTGCTCACGGCCACGGGGCTGTTTGAGGCTCCGGAGCTTGACCGGTATATGATCATGGGCGAGCTGTCGCTCGATGGCTCGGTGCAGCCCATACGCGGCGTGCTGCCGATGGCTATCGAGGCGCGTGCGCGTGGCTTCAAGGGCATCATAGTGCCGGAGGCCAATGTCACCGAGGCTGCCGTGGTCAATAACATAGCGGTGTATGGCGTGGAGACACTGCGCCAAGTGATTGACTTCCTGCGGGGCGCTTCACAGCCGGCGCCCACGGTGGTAGATACGCGCGCCGAGTTTGCGGCGTCAATGGGCATCTTTGATTGTGATTTCGTTGACGTCAAGGGTCAGGAGAATGTAAAGCGCGCGCTGGAGGTGGCGTGTGCCGGCGGCCACAACATATTGCTGGTGGGGCCTCCCGGCGCCGGCAAATCCATGATGGCCAAGCGCTTGCCGTCAATCATGCCGCCGCTGACCTTAGGCGAGGCTCTTGAGACCACTAAGATACATTCGGTGGCCGGCAAGCTCAAGCGCGGCTCGCGGCTGATGACACATAGGCCATTTCGCTCGCCTCACCATACTATCTCGCCGGTGGCGCTGGTGGGCGGAGGCGCCAACCCCATGCCCGGCGAGATATCGCTGGCACACAATGGCGTGCTCTTTCTCGACGAGTTTCCCGAGTTTCCGCGCACGGTGCTCGAGGTGTTGCGGCAGCCGTTGGAGGATAGGCATATCTCCATCTCTCGCGCCCGCTATGCCGTGGAGTATCCGGCGGGCTTTATGCTCGTGGCGTCGATGAACCCGTGTCCCTGCGGCTATTACAACCACCCCACCAAGCCTTGCACGTGCCCACCGGGGGCCGTGGTGAAGTATCTTGGGCGTATCTCAGGGCCCTTGCTTGACCGTATTGACATACAGTGCGAGATACTGCCCGTGCCGTTTGACGAGCTGGCATCGATGCGCAGCGGCGAGTCCAGCGCCTCCATCAGGGCGCGTGTCATCGCTGCCCGCGAGATACAGCAGCGTCGTTTTGCCGGCGAGCCAGAGGTGCATTGCAACGCTCAGATGACGCCGCGCATGCTCGCGCGCTATTGCGCCCTAAGCCCCAAGGTGATGGATATCTTGCGCAATGCCATCAATAAGTATGATATGTCGGCGCGCGCCTATGACCGCATCCTCAAGGTGGCGCGCACGATAGCAGACCTGGCGGGCAGCGAGACTATCGAGGCTCAGCACATGAATGAGGCGGTGAGCTATCGCAACCTCGACCGCTCATCATGGGGGCGCACCGATGTTTCCACTCCTTTTTGATCGGTATGGCGCGGCTATCGCACGGCAATGCGCGATAATAGTCTGAAGCAGGCTCGGCCGGCGTAGCTGGCGAGGCAGGCGAGCTTGTTTTTGAGCCTCACGCGACTGTTGAGCATAGAGGCGCGGCGCAGGCGGCGTATCTGCTGCCAGGTGTCGCGCATCACGGCGGTGTCGTCGCGGCGCGCTGCGAGCACATACATATTGAAGTTGGCGCTAAGGCGGCGGTCGCGTGCTGCCGGCAGCAGCGCCGGGGCATTGGCGGCGATGTATTGCTCGATATGAGCTGTGACGGCGAGCACATCGAGGCGCTTGGGGCTCCACGTGTTGATGAAGCTCTGCGGGTTGTAGCGATAGTAATATATGGGTGTGGCGGTCACGCTGATGCGCCGCGCGGCCATAAAAGCGTGAGGGGTGATGAGCAGGTCTTCGTAATACGTGCCTTCGGCAAATCGCAGTGTGTCAAAGATATGCCGGGCAAAGAGACGCCCCCATGCTGAGCTGGTGAGCACGCCGTCTTGATACAAGCAGTGCTCTATGGCTTGGTGTGGGGTGAGAATGGTGCCGGCCTGAGGCTTGGTGCCGCGCTCGCGCAACAGGGCGTCATAGTCATCGCAATGAGCGCCGATGGCGATGTCGGCATCATCGCGGCGCGCCATGTGCAGCAGCAGTGCCAGCGCGTAAGGGCTGAGACAGTCATCGGCATCAACAAAGCTTAACCAACGGCCGCGTGCCGCCTCGATGCCGCTGTTGCGTGCCGCCGATAAGCCGCCGTTGGCGCGGTGTATCACCCTGAAGCGGCCAGGCTGAGCCTGCGCATATTGGTCGGCGATGGCGCCGCTGCCGTCGGTAGAGCCATCATCTACGATTATCACCTCGCAGTCGGCGCCGTCGCAGTCGGCATAGCTGCGCTGGGCTGCAACGCTGTCGAGGCATTGGCGCAGGTAGCGTTCACCATTATACACGGGTATTATCACGCTTATTGCGGGCGCGGCTGATGTGGGTGTCATGGCTTGATGGTGATAGGCTTTGAGGGGTGAGACTCGTTGTTGACGCGGTCAAGGGCAGTGACCACATATATGCCCGGAGCGGTGGCGATGTAGTGGTCGGCATCTGTCACGGCGATGATGTTGGCGGGGTCGTCAATGTCAATGGCGCTGTCGGTGCTAAAACGATACACCACAAAGCGCACCTCATCGGCGGCCTTGCCCTGCGGCTTGGGCACACTCCAGCTGATTGTAGCGCCGTCGCTGTGGAGACGTGTCTTGGGGGCGTGGCGCGGCGCGGCGCTGCTGATATGTGGGTAGGTGGGTGGCAAGGCTATCGTGGCCTGGTGAGTGGTGGCGAGAGAGTCGGCGATGGCGCCGCGGTTGGCAGAGATGTCGTAGCCCGGCCACCAGCAGTTGCCCATGATGGCCTGGGCGGCGCGTGTCATCTGCAGCTTGGCGGCGAGCTCGCCTTCACGCACGGTGCAGGCAATGTCTTGCCCTATGTATATTTGGCAGCCGCAGCTGTTAGCGTCCCACCAGGGGGCAAGCACGCGGTATGGCGCCACGCGGTGGTCCATCTTCCAATAGAGCTGAGGTATGAGATAGTCAACCCACCCACGCTCAGCCCACAAGAGGACATCGGCATAGAGGGCGTCATAGTTCTCAAGGCCGGCGGTATCGCTGCCTCGGGGGTCGCTGGTGCGGTTGCGCCAGATGCCAAAGGGGCTGATGCCGAAGCGCACCCACGGCTTGCGCTGCGATATCAGGGTGTGGATAGCCTCGATGAGCTTATCCACGTTGCTGCGGCGCCAGTCGTCGCGGTCGGTGTCGCCGCCATAGCGGCTGTAGGAGGCATCGTCGGGGAAGGCGAGCCCGCGCTCGGGGTATGGGTAGAAATAGTCGTCAAAGTGAATGCCGTCAACGTCGTAATGGTCAATGATATCGGCCACCACAGCTACGATGAAGTCGCGGTTTTCGGGTATTCCGGGGTCAAAGTATATCTTGCCGCCGTATCTTACAAATCTATCCTTGTGGCTGTGATAGTATTTGTGCCGGGGTGCCACGACCTGCCGTTTTGAGGCTGTCACGCGGTAGGGGTTGAGCCATGCGTGCAGCTCCATGCCGCGGGCATGAGCTTCGGCGATGATGAAGGCGAGGGGGTCCCATAGCGGCGAGGGCGCCTTGCCATCGTCGGTGAGGTATCGGCTCCATGGCTCATACGCCGAGGCATAGAAAGCATCGGCTTGAGGGCGCACCTGAAAGAGCACGGCATTGATGCCGGCGAGGCGCAGCGAGTCGAGCTGATTGCGTATGAACGCTTGGTTTTGGGCTGTGGAGCGCCGGTGGTATCCCTCCTGATACACGGTGTGGAGCCATGCGCCGCGAAATTCGCGCTTGGGCAGGCGATCAGCCGGCGTGGCGGATGTGGCGGCTGTGGAGAGCTCCACTGTCAGCAATATGATGGCAGCGAGGGTGATGATGCGTTTCATTGTCGTTTGGCGGCAGGGCGTGGAGGCGTGAGTGTTACTGATGTCTTGGCTATGGCAAAACGCACCGATGCGGTCTTCAGGCGTTGGTTGCCTTTGGGTATGAGCTTCACGGCCTCGGCGGCGAGAGCCACGTAAGATGCATGGTCGAGCAGGTCGATGGTGCCTATGTCGGCAGCATCGATGCCGGCGGTCTTGCACAAGAAGCCCACGATGTCGCCGCGCGACACTTTCTCGCGCCTCCCGGCGTTGACGTATAGGGTGATGCGCCGTGGCAGAGGGTCAACGGCGGCGGTGATGTCGGCGGTGGCGATGGTGTCGGCAGTGATGTATTCGGGTGCCGTCTCGTCGGGGCCTATGATGACAAAGGCGCGCCCCGAGGCGCCTTGGCGCGCTGTGCGTCCGTTGCGGTGGGTGTAGATGTCGGCCGACAGGGGCAGGTGATAGTGTATGACCGTGGCCACGTTGTCGATATCGAGGCCGCGCGCTGCGAGGTCGGTGGCTACGAGCACCGGTGCCGTGCCGTTGTTGAGCATTATCACGGCGCGTTCGCGCTCGCGCTGCTCCATGCCGCCATGATATAAGGTAGCATCGATGCCGGCAGCCGACAGGGCATGGTGCACTCGCTCGGCGCTCTCGCGGTGGTTGACGAAGACGATGGTGCGCTCGCGCCCAATGCGGCGGAGCATAGCAGTGAGAGTGTCCAGCTTGTCGCGCTCGGGCGACGCCACTATGTTCACGGCGATTAGCGTCGGCGGGGCTTGGGCCGCATCGGTGTCAAAGCTGAGTACCTCAAAGCGCATATCGCCGAAAATTTCTGCCGTCATAGACTCGCCGGCGGTGGCTGACGTCAGTATCACTGACTTCACGGCGGTGAGGGCGGCGGTGATGAGCTGCATCTCGCGGCTGAAGCCCAGGGTCAGCGCCTTGTCATATTCATCAATGACGAGCACCTTGACCGAAGGCATGCGGCGTGGCAGTGAGCCGCGGTGTATGTGGTCAACAAATCGCCCCGGTGTGGCGATGATGATATCAGGCGAGCCGGCGAGGCTTGCGCGCTCATCGTCCATGCTGTGGCCTCCGTAGAGGGTGGCGAGCTTGCGGCCGCTGTCGAGGCGGCGCAGCACATCGGTGATCTGGAGGGCGAGCTCTCGCGAGGGCACGATGATGACGGCTGCGGGAGCTGCGCCGTGGCCCATGCGCTGCAGCATAGGCAGGGCAAAAGCCACGGTCTTGCCCGAGCCGGTGGGGGCGTGGAGCATGATGTTGCGTGCCGTGGTCTGCTGCATGGCGCGCTGCATGGCGTTGAGCTGTGTGATGCCGAGGCGGTTGTTGATGGTCATTGTGTGATAGGATATGGTGTCAGCAGCGCACCGAGGCGGTCGGTGGCTGCTGACACCTCTGAAGTGTGAGTGATGGGTTGGTGCCTATTATTTGAGGCCGGCCTCCACGATAGCGAAGAACTTGCTCTCGGGCAGCAGCTCGTCGGTGCCTTGGTATGTCTCCACAGTGCCATCGGGGCGCAGCACTTTGACGCAGGGTATGCTGCTGATGCCGAAAGCCTCGGCCGTCTGCGGGCACACATCTACATCTACCGATACAAAGTCGGCCTTGCCGGCATATTTGGCGGCGGCAGCCTCAAAGGTGGGTCCAAACTGCTTGCAGGGGCCACACCAGGTGGCGTTGAAGTCGAGCAGAGTGAGTTTGGCGGGCGCTTTGTCGGGGCGATAGAGCGCATCGTCGGCGAGGGTGGTCACGCCGGCGTTGTCGGCCGCGGCTTGCTCGGTGGCGATGCTGTCGGTCTGCTCGCCGGCGGCTTTGTCGCTGCTGCCGCAGCTGCCCATAGAGAGAGCGGCAGCGAGGGCTACAGCGGCTAAAAACAATTTGTTCATAACGATTTTTCTTTAGATGGTTGCTATTTTTAATATGAGATGGCGACGCCGAGCGCGAGGCTCCACGCCGCCAATAAGGTTGGAGAAAAGATAGTCAGCTGATTAGCAGGGGAGGGCGCTGTTGGTCTTATGCACGGCAGCGGCGCTCTTGGCGAAGAGCTCCTTCTCCTCATCGTTGAGGTCAAACTCTACGATCTTCTCGATACCGTTCTTGCCGAGGATACAGGGCACACCGATGCAGAGGTCCTTCTCGCCATACTCGCCGTCGAGGAGGGCAGAGCAAGAGATGAGACGCTTCTGGTCGTGGAGCACTGATGCCACTACCTGAGCAGCAGCAGCGCCGGGAGCATACCATGCCGAGGTGCCCAGCAGCTTGGTGAGGGTAGCGCCGCCCACCATGGTGTCAGCAGCCACCTTGTCGAGACATTCGGCTGAGAGCAGCGTGCTCACGGGCAGGCCGCGGTAAGCGGCAAAGCGCTTCAGAGGTATCATTGTGGTGTCGCCGTGGCCGCCGATGACGATGCCCTCTACCTCAGTGGCATTAGCGCCGAGAGCCTGGCTCAAGAAATATTTGAAGCGAGCGCTGTCGAGGGCGCCACCCATGCCGATGATACGGTTCTTGGGCAGGTTGGTGTGTTTGTGGATGAGATATGTCATGGTGTCCATGGGGTTGGATACACACACGATGATGGCATTGGGCGAGTGAGCGAGCACGCTCTCTACGACAGACTTCACGATGCCGGCGTTGACGCCGATGAGCTCTTCGCGAGTCATGCCGGGCTTGCGGGGAATGCCCGAGGTGATAACCACCACGTCAGAGCCGTCAGTCTTGCTGTAATCGTTTGTGACACCGGTGAGGCGGGTGTTGAGGTTGAGGATATTAGCGGTCTGCATGATATCCATAGCTTTGCCTTCTGCAACACCTTCTTTGATGTCGAGGAGCACTACTTCGTCAGCCACCTGATTGGTGACCAACACATTTGCACACGTGGCGCCCACGTTGCCGGCGCCTACAACTGTTACTTTTGACATAGTATTACCTATTAATTTAGAAATGTTTATTTGGTATAGTCTTTTCGTATATATAAGGCTTGAAGATGCGTTTTTGTTCGCCCTCACGACCTTGCCACAAAATTAGCGAAAAATTTCCATAAATATCACCTTTTTACGAAAATTTTTTGCCGACCTTACACCGCGCTCCATGCCGGCGCCGCAGACACTGCGGTGTAACAAAAATTTTTTCAAAAAAATCGGCCGCCGGTGCTCGCAATATCAAATTGCTCACATCGGGGCAAATCCGCAAAATCAGAGATTGTTGCATCTATTACGTCAACGGCTTAGAGGTGTTTCTCTAACGCCGTTGGCATGGTTATACTAATGTTAAAATAGCACATTATTGTTGTAAAACACACGCTCTATTGATTGCTCTTTGGAGAATTATTCTTAGCTTTGCGAAATAAATCTTCTTACTATATGTCTTCTTCTATATATTCAATTGGACATGGACAAAAATCTACGGACGAATTCATTTCCGAACTTCGTTCGTTTGACATTCAATATCTTATTGATGTAAGAAGCAGTCCTTTCTCGAAGTGGGCACCTCAATACAATCAAGGTACGATTGAAGAATTCCTTAAACAAAACGGCATTATTTATTTATATATGGGCGATGTAATTGGTGGTCGTCCACTAAATGATAGTTGTTTTGATTCCGACGGTTATTTTGATTATAAGAAAATGGCAGAAATGCCTCAATTTCAGGCAGGATTAAAAAGACTGGTTAAGGCAAACGAAAAAGGATGTAGAGTTGCCGTAATGTGTAGTGAGGCAGACCCTACACAATGTCATCGAAGTAAATTAATCGGTCGCGAATTATATTTCCAAGACGATATTTCGATGGAGCATATCATTGCTGTGAATAAAACCAAAACACAGGTTGATATTATGACTGAATTAGATAGAGGAAAAGGTAATTGGCCTGAAGGTGATTTATTCAATGAGGCAACTCCTCCATATTTTAAATCAAGAAAGTCATACAAAAAGGAAGAACAAGAAAATGATGAAACTTTGAGCTATTATGATTAAAATATACACGATAGGAGTTTACAACTCAACAGAAGAAAGTTTTTTTAAAAAACTTCAAGATAATAATATAGACCTTTTCTGCGACATCAGGCAACGTCGTGGAGTTAGAGGATCTCAGTATAAATATGTAAATAGCAACTATTTACAAGCTAAACTCGAAGGACTTGGCATAAAATATCGATATATAAAAGAGCTCGCTCCGACAAATGTAATTCGCCAAAAGCAGAAAGATGCTGACAAATTAAATGGAGAGACCAAGAAACAACGCAAAGAACTTGGATTGGTTTTTAAATCTGAATATATCAAATGTATTCTTGACCCATTTGACATTGAAGGGTTGGCTAATGAATTATCGAATTGCGGAGCCTCAAATATCGTGTTTTTTTGCGTTGAAGAGTTTGCGAGTGCCTGTCACCGCTCACTTGTAGCTAAACGTTTATCAAAAACACTAAACTGTGAAATACTAAATTTATAACACATGGCAACCGTATTAATCGTATCAAAAACTCAAATGCGCAATGGTGTATGCGTTGGTGGTATTATTGAGCAAACGTGTGAATTAATACGTATACATAATGAGCGTGGAGGTAATTTATCGGATGATGCACCATACGAGATAGGTGACCGATGGAGAATGGACGTAGCAGATGCATGGAATGCACGACCCGAACCGCACGTAGAAGATAAGCAAACTTCTCCAATTGAAAAGATTAATAATGTGGGATTATCAGGTATTATTAACTTTATAAGGACCCACAATTTTGGGTCAAGGTTAACAAATGGCCGTTTAGAAGAAACATTTGAAGGTTGTTTGGTTATTCAAGGGAATAAAAACTTCGTTAACAGAGAAGATATACCTTCGTTCAGCACTCAGTTTTGGATTGCAGATTCGGATCTCATCTATACTGAACAATTTGGCAAACATTACTACAAATATAAACAAACGCGATTGAAATTTGTAGGCTTCCAAGAAATTGTAAAACGAATCCCTGCAGGCACAATTATTCGTCTCTCATTAGCAAATTGGTGGGATGGAGACGGAAGTGGTGAAGATCGTTGCTATCTGCAACTTTCAGGATGGTATTAAATAATCCTTGTCTTTTCGGAACGCATTGCGGGTCCATAACTTTGTAGCAAAAACTACAATGTTATGGACTCGCTTAATTTTAATTCGGTCGAGAGAAGACTTTGACATCATGCCGGTCTTGATTGCCGGCGCCGCAGACACTGCGGTGTAACAAAAATTTTTTCAAAAAAATCGGCCTCCGGTGGATAATTTCTCAAAAATTCTCGCTAAATTTAGCGCGGAAAAAATCCTGCGGGATTAGATGCCCAAAATACAGTAATTATCTTATCTATCAACTAACCCTTAAATCTACCTAACATTATGATTATCGGCGTACCAAAAGAAATCAAAAACAACGAAAACCGCGTAGCTGTGACGCCCTCGGGTGTCAAAGAATTGGTGGCCCACGGCCACAAGGTGTATGTGCAAGCCACCGCAGGCTGCGGCAGCGGCTTCAGCGACGACGACTACGTCAAAGCCGGAGCTACCATACTGCCCACCATCGAGGAGACCTACGCTATCGCCGAGATGATAATCAAAGTCAAAGAGCCCATAGAGCCGGAGTATAAGCTCGTGCGCAAAGGGCAGCTGCTCTTCACCTACTTCCACTTTGCCAGCGACCGCGAGCTCACCGATGCCATGCTCGCCTCCGGCGCCACGTGCATCGCCTACGAGACCATACGCGACCGCCAGGGTCGTCTGCCGCTGCTCGTACCCATGAGCGAGGTGGCCGGCCGCATGTCGGTGCAGGAGGGTGCTCGCTTTCTCGAGCGTCCGCAGGGCGGCAAAGGCATCTTGATGGGCGGTGTGCCCGGTGTCAAGCCCGCCAAGGTGCTCGTGCTCGGCGGCGGCGTAGTGGGCAGCAATGCCGCTCGTATGGCTGCCGGCTTGGGCGCCGACGTCACCATCACCGATATCTCGCTGCCCACACTGCGCCATCTCGCCGAGGTGATGCCCTCCAATGTCAAGACGCTCTACTCCTCGCGCCACAATATCGAGGCCGAGCTGCCTACCACCGACCTGGTGATCGGCTCCGTGCTTATCCCCGGCGCCAAGACGCCGCATCTGATTACGCGCGACATGCTGCCGCTGATGAAGCCCGGCACCGTGCTCGTGGATGTAGCCATCGACCAGGGCGGCTCGTTTGAGACTTCACACCCCACCACTCACTCTGACCCCGTATATACCGTCGATGGCATCGTGCACTATGCCGTGGCCAATATCCCCGGCGCCGTGCCCTACACCTCCACGCTGGCGCTCACCAATGCCACCCTGCCCTACGCTCTGCGCCTCGCCGACATGGGTTGGAAGGAAGCATGCCGCGCCGACGACGGCCTTGCTCAAGGTGTCAACGTGGTCGATGGCAAAATCCACTTCAAGGGCGTAGCCGAGGCATGGGACCTGCCCTACACCCCGCCGGCCCTCTGACCCTCCCCCCCCAACAGACGCCATATCGGCGCCGCTGACATAGTTTTTGCCCGCCCGGCCGAACCGCTCCCTCGCAGCGGCGCCCGCCGGCGGGCAAAAATTATTTGGCTCATAACGTGCGCGATAAGTGAAAAATTTTGTAACTTTGTGGTCTCAAATGTTAGCGGCTCGGCCTCAGTCGGCCTTATTGCATTGATTATCAAATAATTAAGCAACATCATATAGTAATTTATGGCAACAACAGCTGATTTCAAAAACGGCATGTGCCTCGAAATCGACGGCAACTTCTTCTTCATCGTGGAGTTCTTACACGTAAAGCCCGGCAAAGGCCCCGCTTTCGTCCGCACCAAGCTCAAAAACGTCAAAACCGGTCGTATCATCGACAAGACGTGGAACTCCGGCGTTAAGGTCGAGGAAGTGCGCATCGAGCGTCGCCCCTATCAGTTCCTCTACAAAGACGATATGGGCTACAACTTCATGCACACCGAGACTTTTGAGCAAGTATCAATCCCCGGCGAGCAAATCGAGGGCGTCAAATTCCTCAAGGAAGGCGACATCTGCGAGGCCAACGTGCACGCTGCCTCTGACACCATCCTCACCTGCGAGATGCCTACCAGCGTAGTGCTCGAGATCACCTATACCGAGCCCGGCATCAAAGGCGACACCGCCACCAACACTCTCAAGCCCGCCACCGTGGAGACCGGCGCTGAGGTGCGCGTGCCCCTGTTCTGCAACATCGGCGACAAGGTGCGCATCGACACGCGCGACGGCTCATACGTAGAGCGCATCAAGCAATAATCTGATTTTAAGGTAAAGAGCGCTGTGCGTGATGCATAGCTCTCAGTTTGTACATAAGCAATGAAGCCGCGCTCCCTGACACCGGGGGCGCGGCTTATGCATAGCAGAGGGGGATCTGACGAGTCTTTACTTGACGATCAGCTTGATGGTGGAGGCTGACAGGTCAGTAGCGATGGTAGCCAAATAGGTACCGGCGGGCAGCGCCGTGGCGTCAAAAGACATTGCGGTGGTGCCGATGCCCGGCAGTTGCAGCATCATGGCTCCTGACATACTGTGCACGGTGATGGCGCGGATAGGGTCGCTGCTGCTGACATTGACGATATCGGTGGCCGGGTTGGGATACATGGTCACGCTATGGAGCGCTTGCTCGGCGAGGTCATCGCTGATGGCTGATGGAGCATCGCCAAAGCCGAAGGGCTGGGTACAGGTCTCGCCATATTCGTTGACCAGGAGGGCACGCACGTATGTGCCCATAAATCCGGTGTAGTCAAACACTTCGCCTATGCCCACCACGGTGGAGTGGCGAGAGGAGGCTGCAGCGCCGGCGGCGCGGTTGGTGCCGCTGATCCAGTAGATTGTGGTGGCGTCGGGGCTGTCGATAGCTATGGTGTGTGTGTCATCATTGACGGTGATGGCATTGATATGGGGCGCTTTGGCCTCGCCTGAGCCTTCGGGCTCATAGCTGAAGTATTGAGCTCCGGCAGCCATAGCGTCTTTGAGGGCATCAGTGGTGAGCTCGGGCATGAGCATATACTGGTAGTTGCGGAAGTATTGCTCGCGGGTGTGTGTGTCATCGCAGGAGTATCCCCACACGGGGCGGGCGGGCATCGTCAGGTCAAGGATTTGGTCCCAGAGGATGCGGTCGTTGGGGCGTCGGTTGCCTTGGTTATATACTTCGAGGCCCACAAGGCTGCTGTAGAGGGTGAAGTTCTCGGCGTGCCATTCGGGCGAGTTTTTGGCGCCGGGAGTGTATTCGGTGTCGAGGCTCCAGTATTGTCCGGGGTGGTTGATGATTTGCATGCCTCCCAGTGCCTGTGTGTAGGCGTAAGACTCGCGCAGGGTGGCAAATTCCTGGCCTTTGCGGCCGGTGAAGAAATCGTTGTGGTGGTTAAATGAGCCTCCTGACTGCTCGTCCCAGGTATTGCGGTTGTCTTTGCTGAGCTCCACGCCGGGCACGGCAAGCATCTCCAGCGCTGCGGGGTCGCGGCTCTCGGCGGCGGGGTTATAGAGGTCAAAGTTAGTCCACGGGTAGGGATTGACGTCGTGGTCGGTGAGGGCGAGGATTTTGTATCCGGCGTTGTGATATAAATCTACAACCTCATGGGTGGCAAACTGTGTGTCAAACGATTGCGAAGTGTGTGTGTGGAAGTTGGCTTTGTAGCGCTCGGTGGCCTCCCAGTTGATGCCTTCGTAGGCGTTGACGGTGAGTGGCTGCTGCTCGAGGGCTGCACTCTCGGCGCTGAGGGCGCGTATTGAGATGGCGGCGGCATCGGCCTTGACGGTTTGGCCGCGTGTGAGATCTACGGTGATGGTGTATAGGCCTTCAGCATCGAGGGCAAGGGCGGCGGTGTAGTAGCCGGCAACGTCGGTTGCGGTGAGTGCCAGCGGCTGAGCCTCGCCGTAGTTGTATATTAGTGAGGCTGTAGGTGTGCATTCGCTCTCGGGGTCGATGACGAGCGTGATAGCTGAGGTCTTGCCGGCGATGGTGACGGCGGGCACGGCGGCAAAGGTGGTGACCACGCCGTCGCCTATCGAACTGCCATGCTTGGTCTCGGTGATGCTGACGCTGTTGGTGACGAAGTCGTAAGTGATGACTGCCTCGGTGCAGTCATCGCCAACGCTGAGGGTGTCGGTGATCTCGCCCATATCAGAGCCGGAGTTGACGCTGCCGTAGTGCACGGTGAAGGTCTTGTCAACATCGAGGAAGGTGGCAGTGGCTTGCACCTGATGGTCGCCGCTGACGCTCATGGTGATGGTCTCGGCAGCGGTGATGAGGCGGAAGGCGGCTGATGACACTGCCACATTTTCTATTGACTCGTCATCGCGGATGGCCACGCGGTGCCACGACACGGCGGTCTTTTTGCTGCTGAAGCCCACGTTTTTCACAGCATCGAGCAGCATGGTGTATGTGCCGTCGCCGTTGCTGCGGCCCACATTCCAGTAGTATTTGGTCTTTACATCTACGGGGATATCTTTGACGAGGATTTGAGCGGTCACTACAGAGCCGTCTTTGAGCACGAAGTCGTTGTGGAGGTCAAATTGCACGCTGTTGTCAATGACCACCTCTTGGGTGTCGATGGCATTGAAGAGGGCATATTGGGCGGTGGTGATATCGGCGGCCGCGGCGACGATGCGCGCCGGGGCGTCGAGGGTCACGCTTTGCTCGGGGGTGTAAGAGCTATCCACGGCGTAGGGATATACCGTGGCAAAGGCTTTGCCCCATGAGGTGTCGTCGTGCACGGCGTTGACATATACAGTGGTGGCCACATCGGCGCCGGCGGCCTTGAGCGCATCTGCCATGGCGGTGACGTGGTCGGTAATGACGGCGGTCTCGCCGGAGCCGTAGGTCAGCAGTATGCGCGGCAATGTGGTGGCGTCAGCGGCGAGGCTGAGCATTTGGTCGCTGTTGAGCCACAGCAGCGGCGACATGGCGATACAGCGGCCGAAGGTGTCGGGGCGCGTGATGGCGGCGTAAAGGCTGAGCAGGCCGCCCAGGTCTGCGCCCATGATGGTTGTGGCGTCGGCACCGCCGGCTACGCGGTAGTTGCTCTCCACGTAGGGCATCACCACGTTGACAAAGTCGGCGATGAAGGCGTCGGCGGCACCGCTGCCCATGAAGTCATCTACGGCGTAGGGTATGTTCTCGGCCACGAAGCCATACATCTCCACGAGGATGCAGCCCTCGGCGCCGGCGTTTTGCAGAGCCTCGGCGGTGGTGGCGGCGTCCCATGAGTTTTGAGCGAAGAAGTCATCGCCGGCATCGTCAGAGCCGCCGGCTGCGTAGCGTTGCTGCACGCCGGTGTAGTAGAGCACCGGGTAGGTCTTGTCAGTGTTGTCAGCATAGCCTGCCGGGAGGCTTACGCGCACGCGGCGCTCGTAGCCGTTGACCATGAGGGTGGTCTGCACGATGTCGGGGTTGAAGAGCGCGGCCCAGCTGCCTACCACATCGAGGGCTGTGGCGGTGGTGCGGTTTGAGATTTCATTGCCGGAGGCATCTTTCTCCACATAGGCCCACGCCGGTCCACTCAGATATTTGAAGCCGGCAGTGAGGTCGGCGTCGCTGACATCGTCGAGGGTGAGAGTGAAGGTGTCGGTGCCGGATTTTTGCATCTGCACGGCGCCGCCGGCGTCCCAGCCGTTGAAGCTGCCGGCGATGTAGCAGGCCTTGGTGCCTGCAGGCACGCTCACGTTGAAGGTGACAGCCGGCGATGACCATGCCAGGCCCACTATGGCTGTCAGTGCTAATAGGATTTGTTTCATCGGAGTTGGTGTTTAGTTTAAGGTTGTTTGTTAACTATCGCAAAGGTAGCGCGCAAGGTGAGCGATTGTCAATAGCAATTAAGGGCGGTAAGTAGATTGCAGATAGATACAAGTCTCTATGCCACAACCGATTAGCTGATGCAACAAGGAGGATTAAAGTAGATAATTCAGTGTCAGCAGTGAGTGATGGCGGGCGCTGCAACACACTCACTTGCCCATCTGCGGCAGCCGTGCCATGAATGTGTCGTAGTCGATGGCAAGCATGCTCTTGATGCGAGAGCGGTAGTTATACACGGTCTGGGGCGTGTAGTTGAGCACCTTGGCGATGTGGCTGCTGGAGGTGATGCCCAGACGCATCAGCGCCAGGACTCGCAGCTCGGGGGTTAGGCTGATGGTGTCGCTGTCGAGGCGTGCTTCGGCCACCACCACGTCGTTGAAGTCGGCGATGAAGCGAGGGTATATGCTCAGGAAGATGGTGTCAAAGCGAGCGTATAAGCGGCGTGTCTCATCGCTCTCAAACTGTGTGGATTTGGTCATTGCCGAGGCAGCATCAAACTGGGAGGTCTTCAGCAGGCGATACACTTGCTTGCGATATTCCACAAAGCGCTCAATGTAGCTGCCGTGAGCATCAAAGAGCTCGGTGATGCATCGCTCCTTGACCTCGTTGGCCTCGGTGAGGCGCGTGTTGGCCAGAGCGAGGCGGCTGTTTGACTCATCGAGAGCGGCTGAGATATACTTGTTTTTGCGCAGGTGGTGGCGCGTGACATATAGCGCCACACCCAGCAGCACCGTCAGCACGGCGATGATGGCGGTGAGCAGGCGCAGGCGCATCTTCTCCTCACGCTCGGCCTGATTGTAAGCGGCATCGATGATGGGCACCGACTCCAGGATTTCGGAGGTGCGGCTGCGGGCGTTGCAGAATGAGGCATCCTCCAAGGCGCACCGTATGTAGCGGTATGCGCGCTCGTGGTCGTGGTCCTCGTTGAGCAGCTTGGCCAGCTCCATGAGCGAGGCATAGTCTTTCTTGCCGGCTTGGAGGTCGAGCATGGCCGAGAGGGCGAGGTAACGTTTCTGCAGGCTGCGGTCGCCGCTTTGACCATAGATTTTAGCCATAAGGCCGAGGGCACGCGGGTTGTCATCGATGCCAAAGCGCTCTTGGCATTTAAGCATCAGCGTCAGCGCCTGCTGCCAGTATCCGGCGTCGGCGAGCTGCATACTCTTGATGTTGTAGTATTCGGGGGTGTCATCGCCGAAGAGCGCCAGCAGCGAGTCGCGGTAGTTGCGCACTTTGGAGTCGTAGAGCAGACGGCGCGACTGTATGGCGTCGGCCTTGGCCATACGCGTGTAGGTTGAGCTATATATATTATATAGGTATTTGAGGTGATAGGGCTGCATGGCGCTGCGGTCGAGGGAGTCGAGCGTCTGTAGAGTGTTGTAGTAGTCAGCCGATGCCGAGTAGCTCTCGGCGAGGTTGAGCGAGGCCGAGATAATCTTTGACTTATCAGCCATATTGGTGGCGCAGCGCAGGCGCTTCTCGGCCACCCACAGCGCCGAGTCCACGCGGTATGAGAGGTACAAGCCGTAGAGGTCGCGGTATATGCCGTAGAGCTCGGCATCGCCGCCGGCGGCAGCTTCGGCGCGCAGCAGAGTGGATTGAATGCCGAGGCGGCGCTCCGCACAGAGGCTGTCGCGCACGGCGATGGTGTGGTCCAGTCGCAGCAGCAATGTGTCAGCTCCGGCGGTGGTCGCCGCGGTGGCGGTCACTGCCGGAGAGCCGATACATATCAGTGTGATGAGCCACGCGGTCAGTCGCTTCATAGCTCTGCGATGTGGTGGGTGGCGGGGCGCTATTTCAGCAGGGCGAGCACGCGGCTGAGGATGTTGTCGGTGGTGAAGCCGAATTTCTCCTCGAGCACCTTGTAGGGCGCTGAGGCGCCAAAGCGTGTCATGCCGTAGATCTCGCCGTCAAAGCCGCGTATGGCGCGCAGCGTGGAGGGTAGGCCTGCAGTGAGGCCGAAGTGAGGCACTCCGGCGGGCAGTATCTCGCGGCGATAGTCGGCGCTCTGCTCGTTGAAGAGGCCTATCGAGGGCATCGACACCACGCGCGAGGCTATGCCTTGAGCCTCGAGGCGCTCAGCCACGGAGCATAGCAGGGCCACTTCAGAGCCGTTGGCCACCAGCACCACGCGGGGCTCGGGGCTGTCAAGCACCACATAGCCGCCGCGGCGCATCTGCTGAGCCTCGGCATAGCGGTTGCCGCTGCGAGCCGGCAGGTCGGGCACATCCTGGCGTGTGAGCACCAGGGCGGTGGGGGTGGCATCGTTGGCCATGGCCATGTCCCATGCCACAGTGGTCTCGGCGGCATCGGCGGGGCGCAGCGCCAGCAGCGAGGGGCGCCCCGAGAAGTTGTGCACCTCTTCGAGCAGGCGCAGCTGTGCCTCCTGCTCTATGGGCTCGTGGGTGGGGCCATCCTCGCCCACGCGGAATGAGTCGTGAGACCACACATACTTCACGGGCAGCTCCATGAGGGCGGCCATGCGCATGGCGGGCTTCATATAGTCAGAGAATACAAAGAATGTGGCGCAGGCGGCATGCATACCTCCGTGCAGCACTATGCCGTTGACGATGGCTGCCATCGTCAGCTCAGCCACGCCGGCGTGGAGAAAGGCGCCGCTGAAGTCGCCGTGGACCAGGGCTCCGGTCTTTTTGAGGAAGGCGTCGGTCTTGTCGCTGTTGGCCAGGTCGGCCGATGACACTATCATATTGCCCACCTTCTCGCCCAGCACTGCCAGCACGTCGGCTGAGGCGGTGCGAGTGGCGCAGCCGGGCTTGTGGGTGATAGCTTCATAGTCAATCTCGGGCAGGCGGCAGGCGAGGTAGTCCTCAAGGGTGCGTGCCTCCTCGGGATGAGCGGCGGCCCAGGCGCGGTGGGCTGCGCGGCGCTCAGCCACGATGGCGCGCAGCTGCTGCTCGCGCTCGGCGTAGAGCGCCTTGACATCGTCAAAGATTACAAACGGATTGTCGGGGTTGCCGCCCAGGTTGGCAATGGTGCGGCGATAGTCGGCGCCTGACTTGCTCAGAGGCTGGCCGTGGGTAGAGCATTGGCCCTCAAACGAGGCGCCGTCGGCGCTCACGGCGCCCTTGCCCATGGCGGTGTGGCCTATGATGAGCGTGGGGCGCTCCTTCTCGGCGATGGCGGCGCGCAGAGCCTCGGCGATGGCCGTGGCGTCGTTGCCGTTGATTTCCAACACGTTCCAGTGCCAGGCGCGGTATTTAGCCGCATAGTCCTCAGTATCTACGGCATCTACGTCAGTAGAGAGTTGCACGCCGTTGCTGTCAAAAAACATTATCAGGTTTGACAAGCCCAGGTATCCGGCAATGCGCCCTGCGCCCTGCGAAATCTCCTCCTGTATGCCGCCGTCTGAGATGAAGGCATAAGTCTTGTGAGCCAGCGTCTCGCCAAAACGCGCTGCCATGAAGCGCTCGGCAATGGCGGCGCCCACCGCCATAGCGTGGCCTTGACCCAGCGGGCCCGACGTGTTCTCTATGCCGCGGCGCTTATCCACCTCAGGGTGTCCCGGCGTCACGCTGCCCCATTGGCGCAGCTGCTGCAGCTCCTCCAGGCTATACTTGCCGGTGAGAGCCAGCACCCCGTAGAGCATCGGCGACATGTGGCCCGGGTCCAGGAAGAAACGGTCGCGTCCGGGCCAGGTGGCATCGTCAGGGTCTGTGACAAAAAACTGAGAGTAGAGTACATTCACAAAGTCGGCTCCGCCCATAGCGCCGCCGGGGTGACCCGAACGGGCCTTCTCGACCATCGCGGCGGCAAGAATGCGGATATTGTCTGACGCGTGATCTACGGCTTGTTTATTCATAACGCAGGTGATAGATTATGTGGTGTGAG
The DNA here is from genome assembly GCA_051871765.1 of Muribaculaceae bacterium. Lineage (GTDB taxonomy): Bacteria > Bacteroidota > Bacteroidia > Bacteroidales > Muribaculaceae > CAG-873. Next base: position 69,299 of record JBJEDF010000051.1, on the reverse strand, counting down.
GTATGATTTTATTTTTCTTTCCCCAAAAGTACTACAAAAAATCCACCCCACCAATTTTTACCCCCAAAAAGTGCACCACCGCCCCGCCCCCGCCGCCAATGGCGCTGATGTAGCCAAGATGATTGAATTAGACCAATCGGGCTAACTTGAGCTATGGCGATGAGGATTTTTTTAAGAATTGGGGGGGTGTATTTGGATAATTGGCGCTTTTGCCTTAATTTTGGAGATTATTTGGCTCGCCGCTATGACGAACCATCAAAAGCGCCTCGGCGTTATATCATCACAGTCAGAGAGTATATGAAAGTCGCTGCCGCCATTCGCCTTGTCTCCAGGATTGCCTTATGGGCGATCGTGGCGTTGTTGTTGCTTGTGGCGGCCTGCGGTGTTATGGTGTATTCGCCATGGGTGCAGGATACGCTCACGCGCCACCTGGTGGCGTATGTCAACCGCAGCAGCGAGGGCCGCATGGCGGTGTCGCTGGAGCGGCTGCGTCTGCGCTTTCCGCTGCAGCTTAGCGTTGAGGGCCTGACGGTGGTGGAGTGCGGCGTGGATACGCTGGTGTCGGTGGGCGAGCTTGCCACCGGCGTGAAGGTGGCGCCGCTAATCCAAGGGCGCGTGGTGACTGACGATGTGGCAATGACTGATGGCTTGATGCGCCTGGGCACGCCCGACTCGCTTATGTATATGCGCATAAAGGCTCACCTGATGGAGCTGGAGGGCGTGAGTATGGGTCTGCGCAATATGGATATCAGCGCTGATGCCGCGCATATAGCCTCGGGCTCGGTGACGATGGCTCTGCGCCCCGACACCGCCGCTACCGACACTGCATCGCCGACGGCTCGGAGCGAGGCGCCGGCGATGCGCATAGCGCTGGGCAAGCTGTCGCTGCAAGATTTCTCATACACGATGCGCATGCTGCCCACGATTGACACTCTGGCCGCCGTCATCCCGCACGGCTGCGTCAGCAATGTGGTGATAGATATGGCTGAGCAGCGCGTGGCTATCGACACCTTTGGCGGCATAGGGCTTGACGCCAAATTTATCGCTCCTGACGCCGCCACCGTGGCTGCCACGCCGGTGGCGCCCGCGAGCTCTGACACCACGGCCGCCCCATGGACCATAGAAATCTCCGACATACACTTTGCGCGCTCGCATGCCCTCTACACCACCCGCGGCGTGAGGCCGGCGCCGGGTCTTGACTTCGCCTATATCGAGGCTGACTCGCTTGAGCTCGACATCACCGACTTCTACAACCGGCGCGATGTGGTGAGCATACCCCTACAGCTCAATGCCATAGAGCGCTGCGGTGTGAACCTTCACGCCGGCGGTCGCCTTGACATCAGCTCCGAGGCTCTGAAATTGACCGACTTTGACATCAGCACCACCGACAACACCACGCTGCGGGCCTCGGGCCTACTGGGCATGGGTGATATGATGACCGACCCCTCTGTGGCTCTGCAGCTACAGGCAGCCGGCAAGCTGTCGGTGGCTGACATAGGGCGCCTCTTCCCGGCCGCCAAGCCGATGACGGCGATGATGCCACGCGGCGATGCCGTGCGCCTTGACCTTGACGTGCAAGGCACCTCGGGCCGGCTGAACCTGCGCAAAATCAATGTGGGCATCAACAACCACGTCAACGTAGATATCACCGGCACGGTGACCAACGCCATGCAGCCCGAGCGCCTCGGCGGCGACATCGACATCCACGGCAATATCATTGACCTCACCACCCTCAAAAACAATCTGCTGGGCCGCGACATGGCACAGACACTGTGCATACCGCCCATGACCATTGACGGGTCAGTGGCGATGCGCGGCGGCGCCGTAGAGGGCAGCGTGCAGGCCGTCACCGCTGCGGGGCGCCTCGCCCTCGACGGCCAATGGCACAGCCGACACGCCGAATACAGCGCCTCACTGACGGCCGACCGCTTCCCGCTGGCGGCATTTATGCCCTCGGCCGGCATAGGCAATGTCAGCGCCTCGCTCGACATCAGCGGCCGCGGCTACAACCCCTTTGACAGCACCATGGTGGCTCAGGCTCGCTTAGATATCAGCAGCGCCACCTACGGCGGCTACGACTACAGCGGCATCAGCGGCGAAGCCACGATTGATGGCGGCAGCGCCGGCGTGGCCCTGCGCTCCACCAACCCCGACGCCACATTTGCTCTCGACGCCTCCGGCAACCTCGTTGGCGACACCTACGACTGGACTATGGTGCTCTCCGGCGATCGCATCGACCTCAAAGCGCTGAAAATGAGCGAGGAAGATGCCTCGCTGCAGGTGTCGCTCGATGGCTCGGCCAAGATCTCACCCGCAGCCCGATATATCGATGCCGATGTGACACTGCGCTCGCTGCGTTATGACCACGCTGCCGGCAATATCGCCGTGCGCGACATCCGCGCCCAACTCAATGCCGACGACTCCACCACTAATGCCACGCTGCGCAACCGCGACCTATACACCTACTTCAGCTCTGATGCGCCCATCGACACCCTCGCCGGGCGTATGTCGCGCACACTGTGTCTGCTCGACAGCCAAATCACGCGCCACCGCATCAACGTAGATGAGCTGCAACGCGCCTTGCCACCCTTTGTGCTCGATGTCTCGGCCGGCAACAACAATATCCTCACTGACATACTCGCTGACAGCCGCGCCGGCTTCAGGCGGCTACACATAGAGGCTTCAAACGACAGCACACTCTCGCTCAGCGGCAAGGTGCTGGCGCTGCGGTCGGGCACCCTCACGCTCGACACCATCGGCGCCGAGCTGTCGCAGTATGGCCAAGATGCCGCCTTCACCATCAAGATGGACAATGCTCCGGGCACCCTCAACTCCTACGCCCATGTGCGCCTCGACGGCTTCTTGACCGACAACAATGTGACTCTGCGACTGCAGCAGCACAACATCAGCGGCGACAAGGGCTATGACATCGGTGCACGCGCCACTCTGGGGCGTGATCTGCTGCAGCTGCGCTTTGTGCCCACATCGCCCACCATCAACTATAAGCCGTGGACTGTAAATACCGACAATTATGTGACCTACTGCATGTCAGACAAGCACCTCGATGCCAACTTGCATATCTCGGGCGGCGACTCCTCGATAGCCATCTTCACCGAGCACCGCGGCGAGCATCACCACGATGGCGACTCCGATGATGATGACAATGACGGCCACGCCACCGATCAGGAAGACCTGATAGTGGAGCTGCGCAAGATACACCTCGCCGACATGGTGGCGCTGAACCCGCTGTCCACCCCTATGAGCGGCGACCTCTCGGCAGATATGCGGCTCAACCATCACAGCGGCGTGCTCGAGGGCAACGGCAACGTCACCCTCACCGACTTTTATTACGGCAAGGAGCGTGTGGGCACCATAGGCGCCGACATGACCATCGCCACCGATGCCGATGGCATGCTGCGCGCGCAGGCCGATCTGAGTGTCGATGGAGTGCGCACCATGACGCTCGCCGGCGCCCTCAACGACTCCACGGCCACCTCTCCGCTGGCGCTGGATTTCTCCATGATACACTTCCCGCTGACATCAGTCAACCCCTTCTTGCCGCCCACGCTGGCGCGTCTGAGAGGCACCCTCAACGGCTCGCTCAACATCACCGGCAATAGCGACAACCCCGTCTTTGACGGCTGGCTGCAATTTGACTCCACGGCCGTGCGCGCCGCCATCATCGCCACTGAATACCCCGTCAGCGATGTGAAGATACCCGTGGAGCGCAGCAAAGTGCGTTTTGACAACTTCAGCATCAAGGGCGTCAACGACCGGTCGCTCGCCATCAATGGCACGGTGGATATCTCATCGATGGCCTCGCCGCTGATTGACCTCACCCTCACCGCCGACAATATGCAGATATGCGGCACTTCGCGCCCCTCGCGTGGCGCCGACATCTACGGCAAGGGATTTATCTCCACCAACACGCGTGTGCGCAGCAACGATAAATATATGTTTGTCAAAGCCGATGTGGCTATCGAGCCGGGCACCAACATCACCTATGTGATGCCGTCGGCCGTCAGCACCATCACCTCGCAGTCGGCAGGCGAGATGGTGCGCTTTGTCAACTTTGCCGACACGGCGCGCGTAGAGGCGCCTGACAGCCTCACCGTGGGCCAGTTAGCCGTCATCGTTGACGCCACGCTGCACATACGCAGCGGCTCCACCGTCAATGTGGATTTATCGACCGATGGCAAAGACAAGCTGCAACTGATGGCCGACGGCGAGCTTGAATTCACCATGTCGCCGGTCAACGATGGCCGCCTCTCCGGCCGCCTCTCCATCGACAAAGGCTTTGTGAGATACACGCCACCGCTGATGTCTGAAAAGCTGTTCACCTTCAGCGACAACAGCTATATAGCCTTCACCGGCGATATGATGAACCCGCAGCTGGGCATTCACGCCGTTTACAAAATCAAGGCCAACGTCACCCAAGAAGGAGCCGACTCGCGCTTGGTCAACTTTGACGTGGGGCTGTCGGTCACCGGCTCGCTGTCCAATATGAATGTGGGCTTTGACCTAAGCACTGCCGACGACGTCACCGTGGCCAACGAGCTGGCATCAATGAGCGCTGACCAGCGCGCCAATCAAGCCATGAACATGCTGCTCTACGGCGTATATACCGGGCCGGGCACCAAGGCCGGCGCGCAGCTGTCGGGCAATCCCCTGTTCTCATTCTTGGAGTCGCGCATCAACAGCTGGGCCGCCTCAGCCATCAAAGGCGTGGATATCAGCTTCGGCATAGACCAATACAACAAGACCACCGACGGCAGCACCTCGTCAACGATGAGCTACAGCTACCAGGTGTCGAAATCGCTCTTCAACGACCGCCTCAAGATAGTGGTAGGCGGCAACTACTCTACCGACGCCACCGCCGACGAGAATTTCTCACAAAACCTCATCAACGACATCTCCTTTGAATACTATCTCAACAAGTCGCAGACGATGAATGTGCGCGTATTCCGCCACACCGGCTTCGAGAGCATCCTCGAGGGCGAAATCACCGAGATGGGTGTGGGCTTTGTGTATCGCCGCAAGATGAGGCGCCTCTCGGAGCTCTTTAAGCCCTTCAACTTCCTCAAAAAGAAAGATACGACGCCCTCGGCCGCTGCCGACACCACGGAGGCTACTGCCGAGCCCGCCGCCACTGACTCCATAGCTCATGAAAAAGACTGACCACAATATACCTCCCCTGCGAAGCCTCGCCTTGACAGCGGTGGCGGCGGCGCTGATGATGCTCGTCACCGGCGCGTGCTCCACCACGCGCCGCATCGCCGACGACGAGCAGCTCTACACCGGCAAGAAAGTCACCTTTGTGGGCAACAGCGTCACCACCGATGCCGGCAAGGTCAAGACCGTAAATCCACTGCCCTCCGGTGTGCAGGACGCCATCATCGAGGCCGTAGATGTGGAGCCCAACAACTACTGGTCGCTGCTGGGCGTCAGGTCGCCGCTGCCCATAGGCCTGTGGGTATATAACAATTGGAGCAATCCGCCCTCCGGTCTCAAGCATTGGCTCTATGAGCACTTAGTGGAGGAGCCGGTGTTAGTGTCAGACGTTCGCCCCGACCTGCGCACTCACATGATAGAGGAAATCCTCGACAACAACGGCTTTTTCAGCGGCACCGGCAGCTACACCCTCACGTCATCAAAAGACCCCAAGAAGGCCAAAGTCATCTACACCGTGACTCCGGGGCCGCTATACCCCGTCAGCGGCGTGGAGCTGCTGCCTGACACCTGCGCCCTCAACCACGCCATCGACTCGGTGGCGGCGCTTGACCCGTATCTGTCGCGCCCGGGGCAGCGTTACTGCACTGACTCGCTCACGGCAGCACGCACGCGCATCGCCAACGCCCTGCGCAACAAGGGCTACTACTTCTTCCAGCCATCATACATTGAATACCTCGCCGACAGCGTGATGCAGCGCGGCTCCGTGGCGCTGCGCATGAAGCTCGCCGCCAACATACCCTCAATGGCGCGCAGCCGCTACGTCACCGGCAGCGTCACTGTCACCGTGGCGCGCAACGAAGGCGGCGGCGAGCCTGACACCATGGCGCTGCGCCGCCTCACCCTCATACAGATGCGCCCCTCGAGGCTGCGCGCCAAGTCGATTGAGGAGAATGTGACCTTCCGCCCCGGGCGCACCTTCTCGGTGCGCGACATGAACCGCACCCAGACCTATCTGTCGCGCCTGGGCATCTTCCGCTCCATCGACATCAGCGCTCGCCCCGACACCACCGGCGCCACTCCCACGCTCAATGTGGACATCGATTGCACCTTTGATGCGCCGCTGGAGGCCTCAATAGAGGTCAACGTCAAGTCAAAATCCAACTCCTACATAGGGCCGGGCCTCTCGCTGGGCCTCACCAACCGCAACCTCTTTGGCGGCGGCGAGCAGCTCAGCGTCAACCTCACCGGCGCCTACGAGTGGCAGACGGGCAAGGGCAGCGACCGCTCGCTCTTCAACTCCTATGAGGTGGGCCTCTCGGGCTCACTCGCCGTGCCGCGCCTCCTCGCCCCGAAGTTTATCCCGCGCGGCCGCTATCAGCTCAACTGGACACGCTTCCAGCTTGGCGCCGACCTGCTCAATAGGCCTCACTTCTTCAAGATGGCTCAGTTTGACGCCGCCATCAGCTATGACTGGCGTCTGCGGCGCTATGTGTCAAACTCCTTCACGCCCTTCAAGCTCACCTACACCAAGCTCATCAACACCACCGCCGAGTTTGACGACATCATGGCCGAAAACCCCGCCGTGGCGCAGAGCTTCCAGAACCAGTTTATACCGCAGATGTCATACACCTACACCTACGACCGCAACTTTGACAACCGCAACACGCTCAACTGGACCTTCACCATCTCAGAGGCCGGCAATATCTTCTGGGGCATCTATCAGGCGTGCGGCGCCAAGGGCGAGAAGAAGCTCTTCGGCACACCCTTCTCACAGTTTGTCAAGGCCACGGCGCAGTTAGTGTGGGGGCATCGTGTGTTAGGCAACCATTGGCTGGTGATGCGCGCCGCCGCCGGTGTGGCCCACGCCTACGGCAACTCAGAGCAAGTGCCCTACGCCGAGCAATTCTATGTGGGCGGCGCCAACTCGGTGCGCGCCTTCACCGTGCGCAGCATAGGCCCCGGGCGTTATCGCTCGCCCGACATTGCCGGCACGAGCTACTTTGACCAGACGGGCACACTCAAGTTTGAAGCTAATGTGGAGTATCGCTTTCCGCTCTTCGGGCCGCTGCACGGAGCGCTGTTTGTCGATGCCGGCAATGTGTGGCTGCTCAAGAGCGACCCGGCGCGACCCGGCGCCGAGGTGGTGGCCTCGAAGTTTCTGCGCGACTTGGCACTGGGCACCGGCTGCGGCCTGCGCCTGGACATCAGCATGCTCGTGCTGCGCGCTGACTTAGGCATAGGCATCCACGCCCCCTACAACACCGGCCACGGCGGCTATTACAATATGGAGTCGTTCGGCAAGTCGCTGGCCTTTCACCTGGCCATAGGCTATCCCTTCTGAGCTCGCCTCAGGGCTCCAGGCTGAGGATATGCTGCAAGATTGCCACGGCCTCGCCCACGGTGGCCACGCGGTCAAAGGCGAAGCTCTGCCGGCCGTTGGACTCGCGTATATGCACACGCTGAGTGTCCTCCTGCAAGTAGCGTATCATGCGGCCAAACATTGCCGACTGATAGTAGGCCTCGTTGCTGCGCCCCACAAAGTAGGTGTACATCTTGCCGCCGCGGAGCGCCACCTTCTCGATGCCGAGGGTGCGCGCCTTGCGTCTGAGGCGCGGCACTTGCAGCAGCTCCTCCGCCACCTGCGGCAGGCGGCCAAAGCGGTCGATGAGCCGCTCTCTGAAGGCGTCGAGGTCAGCCTCGCGCTCTATGCTGTCAAGCTCCTGGTATAGCGCTATGCGCTCGCTCTCCTGCGGCACATAGGTGGCGGGCAAGAGCAGCTCCAGGTCGCTCTCAATGACGCAGTCGGCCACAAATTCGGCCTCCTCGCCGGCGGCTTGAGCAGCAGCGCCCTCGCCCTCATCTTTATAGAGCGAGGCAAACTCTTGAGTGCGCAGCTCGGTGACAGCCTCTTTGAGTATCTTCTGATATGTCTCATAGCCCAGGTCTGCGATGAAGCCTGACTGCTCGGCGCCAAGGAGGTTGCCGGCGCCGCGTATGTCCAAGTCCTGCATGGCGATATGGATGCCGGCGCCTAAGTCAGAGAAGCTCTCGATGGCTTGCAGGCGGCGGCGCGCCACAGCGGTGAGCTCCACTGAGGCCGGCACCATCAGGTAGCAGAAGGCCTTGCGCGAGGAGCGCCCCACACGGCCTCTGAGCTGATGCAGCTCGCTGAGGCCGAAATTTTGAGCGTTGTTGACGATGATGGTGTTGACGCGCGGCATATCGATGCCACTCTCGATGATGGATGTGGAGAGCAGCACGTCATAGTCGTGTGCGGCAAAGTCCACGATGGCCTGCTCGAGCTTGTCGGGCGGCATTTGGCCGTGAGCCACCACCACGCGCGCGTCGGGCACCAGGCGTGCGAGCATGGCTTGCAGGTCATACAGCCCTTCGATGCGATTGTTGACGAAGAACACCTGGCCGCTGCGCGAGAGCTCGAAGTTGACGGCCTCGCTGACGATGTCGTCGCTGAGAGTGTTGACTGACGTGACGATGGGGTAGCGGTTGGGCGGCGGGGTGGTGATACTGGAGAGATCGCGCGCTCCCATCAGCGAGAACTGGAGGGTGCGCGGAATGGGCGTGGCGCTCATGGTGAGCGTGTCGATATTGACCTTGAGCTGCTTGAGGCGCTCCTTGACGGCGACGCCGAATTTCTGCTCCTCGTCAACGATTAGCAATCCCAGGTCATGAAACTTGACGGTCTTGCCGATGAGCTTGTGTGTGCCGATGAGGATGTCAATCTTTCCGGCGGCGAGGTCGGCGAGGATTTCCTTGACTTGCTTGGGTGAGCGCGCTCGCGACAGGTAATCCACTCTCACGGGGAAGTCCTTGAGGCGGTCGCTGAAGGTGTGGTAGTGCTGATATGCGAGCACGGTGGTGGGCACCAGCACTGCCACCTGCTTGCCATCGGTGGCAGCCTTGAAGGCGGCGCGTATGGCTATCTCGGTCTTGCCGAAGCCCACATCGCCGCAGATAAGGCGGTCCATAGGGCGGTCGCTCTCCATGTCGGCCTTGACGGCGCGTGTGGCGGTGAGCTGGTCGGGGGTATCTTCATAGATGAATGAGGCCTCCAGCTCCTGCTGCATATACGAGTCGGGCGAGAAGGCAAAGCCACGCTCCCGGCGGCGGCGGGCATAGAGCTGTATCAGGTCGCGCGCTATATCCTTGAGCTTGGTCTTGGTGCGCTCCTTGACCTTGGCCCACGCGCCTGAGCCTATGCGGTTGAGCTTGGGAGGGATACCCTCCTTGGCGCGATACTTTGAGAGCTTGTGGAGCGAGTGTATTGACACGAAGATGATGTCGTTGTTTTGATACACCAGCTTTATCATCTCTTGGGTGTGGCCGCCCACGTCGGTGCGCAGCAGCCCCGCGAAGCGCCCTACCCCATGGTCGATGTGCACGATGTAGTCGCCCACCTCTATCTGGCTGAGCTCCTTGAGCGAGAGGGCGAGCTTGCCTGAGCGTGCGCGGTCGCTCTTGAGCGAGTATTTGTGGAAGCGGTCAAAAATCTGGTGGTCGGTGAACACGCAGATGTGCGTGACGTGATCCACGAAGCCCTCGTGCAGAGTGCCCTCCACCGGCGTGAAGCTGATATCATCGCCGCGGTCTTGGAAGATGACGTTGAGGCGGGCAAACTGGGCGGCGTTGTCGCTGAGGATATACAGCGTGTAGCCCTCGCCTAACAGCTTCTTGAAGGCATCACTGATGAGGTCAAAGTTTTTGTGATATATGCCTTGAGGGCTGCAATCGGCCTCGAGGCATGCCTTTGGCGCTGCCGGGGCCAGCGAGGCGGCGCGGGCGGCGGTGAAGGCGATGGTGCGGAAGGAGGCAAAGCGAGCGGCAAAAGCCTCGGCATCAACCACATTGTTCATAGCATCGGCATCGCCCTCCGAGGCTATCATAGCGCTCTGAGAGAAGGTCTCAGCGGCGATGGCGCGGATGCGGGCCAGCATAGCATCGCGGTCGCGCACGGCCCACAGGGTGTCGGGGCTCACATAATCAGTGAGCGCCACGCCGCGGTCATTGCGCGTGTCGATGGCGGCGGTGATGGCGGCGTGTTGGCGCGGCTCCTCTGACAGCTGTGTCTCCACATTGAAGGAGCGCAGCGAGTCAATCTCATCGCCGAAGAAGTCGATGCGCAGGGGCATCTCATCGGCATAGCCGAAGACATCGACGATTGAGCCACGCACGGCAAAATGGCCCGGCTCATACACATAATCCACCTTGGCAAAGCCTTTAGCGAGGAGGCTGTCGCAGAGAGTGTCCATGCCGGGGCTGTCGCCGACAGCCACATTGATGGTGCCGCTGTCGATGGCCTCTTTGGGCGCCACACGCTCGGCGAGGGCATCAGGATAAGTGACCACATATCGCAGCCCGGCGCCGGCGGCGAGGGCGCGGAGAGTCTCGGTGCGCAGCACCTGATTAGGGGCGTCAATCTGGCCGTATTTGATGTCGCGCTTATATGCCGAGGGCAGCATCGCCACAGCCTCGTAGCCCACGATGCGCCCCAGGTCGTGATATAGGTATCCGGCGTCGTCGAGCGAGTCGCCCACCACCACGATGGGTGTTGGCTCTGCCGGCAGCGCCGCTAACATCATCGCCGTTGACGAGCCGGCGAGGCCGGCCACCGTGGCCTCACCCTGCGCGGCCATACGCGCCAGCGCGCGCCGGCGCGCCGGCGTGGCAAAGCGCTGAGCTAATTGAGAGATGGTCATCAGAAATATGTGCTATGATGTGTGGATATACAGGTCAGAGAGAGAGAATGTGTGTGTGGTGATGCCACCGCCCGCCGTCAGGGTATGAGCAGGCGGCGGTAGCGGTTGTAGTCGGAGAGCACGGCGCACGCCGTATCCACAGCCGAGCTGTAGCGCAGCATACGCTTGGTGTAGTCAGCCTCAGAGAAGTAGCGCTCAGAGAGCTCTTGGTCAAGAGCTGACTTGATGGCCTCGCGGTTGTAGTCGAGGTCGCGGTTGAGGTCGTGCTTGAGCATGGCCTCGAGGATGTCAAACTGCGCGGCCACAGAGTCGTTCATATACCCCTCAATGCTCGCTGCATCGCGCAGATATTTGAGACCCGTCTCACACATCTTGTCATATTTGAAGCGTGCCGGGTCAATAAACCGCTTGAAGTCGTCAAATATCGAGTCAGTGACCACAAAATGGTCAGCATCAGCCACCGTGGGGTGCTGAGCACGATAGCGATTGGCATAGTCATAAGCCCAATTGTCAGCCATGATATTGTATAGCAAGCGATTGGCAGTGCTATCCGCGGCTATTGCCACATCAGGCGCGATGCCTCCGCCGTCGCGCACCGGGCGGTGATTGCGGGTGAAGAACACCGAGGTAAGGCTGTCGGGCACATGCCCGGGTGTGCCGTCGGCGTTGCGGTGGCTATAGTCAAGAGCCTGGATGAGACGCCCGCTGGGTATGTAATAGCGCGCGATTGTCACCTTGAGCAGGCCATCGTAGGGCAGCGGGCGCGAGGCCTGCACCAGCCCCTTGCCGAAAGAGCGCGAGCCAATGATCACGGCGCGGTCAAGATCCTGCAACGCTCCGGCCACTATCTCTGACGCCGAGGCGGTGCCATCATCGATGAGCACGGCCACGGGCATGCTGCTATCCACGATAGGAGCGCGCGTGGTCTTGTAAATCTTCACATCCTTGGGGTCGGCGCCGCGAGTGCGCACCACCTCGGTGCCCTTAGGCACAAAGAGACTCACAATCTGCACGGCGCCGTCAATGATGCCGCCGCCATTATTGCGCAGGTCCAGGATAATGCTCTTGAGGCGGCCGGATGCCTGCATCTCCGTGATTGCATCGCGCACCAGGCCTGCGCTGCGCTCATTGAAGGTAGTGAGGCTGATATATCCCACACCATTGTCCAAGATGCCATAGAAGGGCAGCGCGTTGACCTTGATGCTCTGGCGCATAAGCTCGAAAGTGAGGATAGAGTCAGCCACATACGGGCGCCGCACCGTCACCGTCAGCTTGGTGCCGGGCTGTCCTCTGAGCCGGCGGCTTATCCGGTCGGTGGTGGTGCCGGGCTTAATGCTGTCGCCGTTGATGGCAAGGATCACATCGCCGTGGCGTATGCCGGCATTGCGCGCCGGCGAGTCATACATCGGGAAGCTGAAATAGGGCGTATTGTCGCGCTCGCCCAGATAAGCGCCGATGCCGCCATACTGGCCGGTAGATATTTGAGCCAACTCGTCAGTGTCGTCGGCAGGATAATATGTGGTGTAGGGGTCAATCTGCGACAGCATATCGCCGATGGTGGTGGTCATCAGCTTGTCGATATTGATAGTATCGACATAGTTAGACACCAGCTCCTTGACCAAAGAATTGAAAATGATTAGATTGCGCGAGATATCGCTCTTGCTGCTGCCGGTAGCGGCAAGCGCCGCCATCACCGGTAGCAACACCGCGCATGCCACTACATAAACGAGTCGTCTCATGTCGTAATTGATATGTTGTGATAATTTTTAGGCGAAGTTACACAATCCGCGCCACATAACCGCACATTTCGCAAAAAATAACACCATCGGCCCACCAAAGAGCCATTACGAGCACTCAGTGGGCGCGCGGGGGCGGGGCGCTATGTGTCGCATCAATGCAATGGTGGCCGGGCTGCTCATATAAGGCACGGCAGCCCGAGGGGGGGCTGCCGTGGGGATGGGGCTCCGTGATTGCGTCAGCGGCGCGTGGCGGAGGAGGAGCGAAGGGGGGGATTATTCGGTGCGGCGGAGGAGGTGGCCTTGCATGACGTCGCCGCCACTGATTTTCTCAAAGGTAGTGGCACCGAAGTCGGCGCCGTAAGCCATTTCTTCGGCGGCCATAAATCGGTTGTCCCAGATTTTGTTGGCCACGGCTTTGACTACCGCTACACGCTTGTATATTATGCGGCCGTCTTTTTCTTCGGCCTCGAGGACTTCGTATTTGTCGTCGGCTTTTACGCCTTCTTTCATACCGATTTGGGCCATGACGATTTTTCCGTCAACATCGACTACGGGTGTGCTGACGCGGAATTGGTCGTATTTTGTCTGGAGATCGACCACGTTGTCGTCAATGGCTCGCTGGCAAGCTTTGCGCACCATCAGCAGGGGCTCTTCTTCGTTGATGCCCATGAATGAAGTGGTAGAGCCTGACGACTCAACGCAGCCTACATATTCGAGCTCGAACTGTCCGCGCATGTCCTCGAACGCTTTGCGCTTGTCGGGGTCCGGCTCTGTGGCGTAGCAGTCGCGGTAGAAGATGGTGGCGATGTCGTCGTTCCATTTGAGCTGGAAGAGGTGAGTCTTGATTTTCACTTTGAAGCCTTTGATGGTTGACACCATATCGCCGACGTTGTCCATGAGGTCTTTTAGAGCGCTCAATCCCGGGACAAATGAACCGGCGATGGATCCGAAGATCTTGAGGCCGGTGCCGATGGCCGCCGAGGTCTTGCCCTTGTCGCCGTATTTAATTTCGTTGACGAGGAGGAATGATTTGCCAATGAGCTGCTCACCGGCGTCGGCGAGCATGGCAACGCCGCGGGGCGAGCGGGCAGCCAATTCCTTGTCGAGCTCGGAGGCGTTGTAGATGCCACGCTCCTTGACCATGTCCATCGAGCACTCACCGGTGAGTTGGTTGCGGTCAAACCACTTTGCCACCATGCGGCTGGCTATTTTGTTGGCCTCGATGAAGGTCTTGATAGAGTCGAGGAATTGGTCGGAGTTGTTGGATACGTTGATGACCTTGACGTTGAGGTCGTGGTTGTAGTATTGGTCGGGAGTGGGAATGTTGAGGAACTGCTCTTTGATTTCTTTGCCGAACTTTTGCTCGGTATGGTTTAGCAGGACGCTGTAGATAGAGCTACGGCAGTATTTAGTGTCAACGTTTTCGTATTTTTTTGCGTTGCCCGACAAAGCTGCCATCACCAACGTCGCCGCTACGATTATATATTTTTTCATGACTTATAATCTTTAATGGAATTTTGGAATGGTGGTGAGTATATATGGTGATGATGTGTTAGTAATCCCACATTTCGTCGCTGATGACGTGTGAGAGTCGATATTTGTTGCGCGTAGGATTGCTATTGATGTTAAATCGGTAAGCGTCGATGTCGGATACTACGCTTTCGCCACGGGCTGTCATGTCCTCAAGGCAGCTGCTGACGATTTCTTTTGACGACATGCGCATCGGCACTATGGTTTTGCCGGTGGTGTCGATACAACCGGCGAGGCCCACCTCGTCATATACCACAGCACGTCCGTCAACGAAGTTGTCGGCATCGTAGAATGTAGGCTCGAAGGCCGCAGTGCCATCGGCGACTTTGATGCAGCTCCATTTGCTGCCGGTTTTAGCCCAGCAGAGCTCGGGGGTTTCTTCGGTGAATGGCTTGACGTCGTCCCAGGTGAGTTTTACGATGGGAGCATTGGCGGTGTTGATGATACCCCATCCGGTGTCAGATTTAACGCGTGCGACGCCGTTGCGGAATGACGAAGCGTGGGCATACATAGGCTCGATGGCGAAGCGTCCGTCAGCGCCGAGGTATCCGTAGGGGTCTTTGTCGGTGCGGCGAGCGCAGTAGTAGCCATCGCTCATCGGCAATATCACCTCATAGTTGGGCGCCACGACTTGCGAGCCGTCGGTAGTGATGATACCGAAGCCGCTGCCGGTCTTGACCACGTGCTTGCCGTCAGAGGCGGGCATGATTAGGTCATAAGACTGCGAGAGCACATTGCCGTTGCGGTCAATGATGTATTGCCCTTTTGTGCCTTGTATTACGGCTTTGCCGTCGATAAAAGGAGACACACCCACAGCGGGCACCCACTCTTTGAGGAGGAGCTTATCGTCGGCATTGACATAGTTGACTTTGTAGCCTTTTTTGTCGTTCTTGACGACGGCAGCGAGGCCCTCGGTGGGGATGAAAGCGACGTTGTACTTGCTCCACTTTACCAGCGGGCGGTCAGTGGCGACATCTACGATGCCTATCATATCCATACATTTAGCTTGGATAGTCCATGAGCCGGCGTTAGCAGACCTAAACTGTTTTCTTGATACGGCGATGAGCGTAGAGCGCGACATGTCGAGCTCTGAGAAGAGCGTCGGCTCGATAAACTTGTAGCCCAACATATTGTAAGAGGGACATTCGCTCATAAGCATCAGCTGGTCCTCGGTGAGGTTTTGGCGGAGCTCATTCTCGAAGGCGTCAGTTGCTTGCTTTTGGCGCTTCAACGCTTCGTCATTGAGATCTTCAGCGGTGCCACCGGTGAAAGCTATGGTGAACGACTTGGAATTAAAGCCTTTTGAGGCTTCCTTGGTGAGCGCCTTCAGGCGCTCCTTAGCTTCGGGGCTGTTGACAATCTGTGCATACACGGGATTGGCCTCGGGCACATCATATACGAAAGTGCCTATCATAGCATAATTAGGCTTCACGGCGATGCGGCCATCGCGGGTGCAGATGCCATAAACGCCGTTTTTCAGCTCTCCGCCTTGGATTTTGCCGCCGGTAGATACCCAGCAATACCCTTGCTCGTTGAACTTGCCGATGGCGGTGTATTTACATTCGACCACTGTGCGGAGGTCATTGTCGATATAGCCGTACTTGTCGCCTTTTTTAACGTAGGCGAGGCCCTCTTTGAAAGCACCAATCTCGCTATACTCCGGCTTGAGGAGGACAGCGCCGGTGGCGTCAATAAAGCCATATTTTGCGTCCTTGAGCACATTGTCCTTCATAGAGCCACCGACGGCTACCTTGCATCGGCCATTCTCCCAGGTGCCCATCTCGGAGTATTGGATTTTGATCACCTCCTTGCCGGTGGTGTCAATATATCCCCATTTGTCGCCTTTCTTCACTTTGGCACGGCCATCAACAAACGCCGATACCTCGGCATAGTCATACTTGATCACTACATTGCCTTGCTCATCGACATATCCCCACTTGCCCTTAGCATTTTGTGCGGGGATAAACTCTTGAGCAAACGCCCCCGATGCGCCCATCAACAGCGCCGCGGCTACGGTTAATAAAAATTTGTTCATGTTTTTGTATTAAAAGGTAATATGATTCGTTGCAGAACAGCGCCGTGCGAGCGCTAAAAAAATATTGATTGGTAATGGTTGGTATCAGATTGCGTATCAACTGACGTTTGTGCTTATCCCTTAATCATTCATTACAAAATTATACAAATTCGGCAATTTATTATTATAAAATAACAAAAAGCGTGCATTAAATTAACGCGATTTAACGATTGGGGGGGGGTAATTTGTGAAATTATGTTTACCTTTGTGGCGACATGTGCAAAACAATCACTACACAAATAAGACATAGGTAATATGAAATCATTCAAATCACGCAATGGACACATTTTGGCATTAGCCCTGCTATTGCTGCTGGCGGCGCTAAGCAGCTGTGGAGGCGCGATGTCATCGGTGATGGGCATTCAAAAACAATCAGTAACCAACAATACCAACAATAATACTTTCGACAATGGAAAAATCAACTAAAACCGGCGCTCAGATATTGTATGCCGCGCTCATAGTGTTAGCGGCAGTGACAGTGAGCAGCTGCGGCAAAAAGACTTACAGCGTAGCTTCACCTAATGAAAATCTGCGAGCATTAAGTAAAATACCCTCCATAGAGAACGGCATAGTAGCAGACGTAGGCGGCGGCTGTGACTATACCGGCCTGCTGATGGCGATTATTAAAAACAACGAGACGAATATCTACAAGAAAGACAATCCGCTGTCGCCGGCAATAGTGCAGCTCACCACCGGAGCAAACTACAATCATCACCCGACAATATGTTTGGCCAAAGACAGGATTGCCTTTACCAAATACAGCCAGTCAATGAGCTCACGAGACGTGTTTATGATGCCGGCAAGCAATGGCACGGCGCTAATCCCGGTGGCTGACGACGCATCGCACCACGAGGCATATCCATCATTCTCTAAAGACGGCACACTGCTGTGCTATGTCAAAGGTACATCGACTTACGACCTCAATGATGAGATCTGGGTCAGAAACTTAGTTACGGGCGAGGATATGTTATTAGCGCAAGGCTCTTGGCCTCAGATTTCGCCCGATGGCACTAAGATAGTATATAGAAAAAATGAGCGAAACAAAATCAGCCATATATGGGTGGTGAATACTGACGGCACTAACGCCGTGCAGCTGACCTCTGATAAGGAAGAGATGGCCGGCTTCCCATATTGGAGCCCATCAGGCACGCACATCGTGTATCAGAACTATGTGAAGGCTCGCAAAAAGGACTTTGACCTGTATGTGATGCGTGCCGACGGCTCAGGCGTGGTGCAGCTCACCGACAATGAGTCGTATGACGGCAACCCCTACTGGTCATCTGACAACTACATCTACTTTGTGTCAGACCGCGGAGGCCGCGGACTTAACTACCAGGCCTGGCGCTTCCAATACAACGATATGCAGTAACATTGAAATCAGTATCCAAGCCATAGGCGGCTGTGTCGCGCCCCTGCCGGGGGTCGCGCCGCAGCCGCCCTGCTTTTGTAACATCGTCTTGCGGCATCTATCCAATCAGCAGCAGCGCTGCATGGCGGCAGACGACAGCGGTGGTTTGCATGCGCTCGCCCAAAAGGATGCTAAGAGAGCAGAGGTGTATGGCCCATTGTTGCGCGTGTGTCATGCGCTATAGGCGAGGACCGAGAAATCACAACCTTTTTTCTTAATCACCACTTTTTTGGCTTGAGCCGGATTTAGATGATTGCCAAACAGGAAAGCCTCAAAACCGGGGGTATGAAAAGAATATCGTAGTGATGTTAAAAAATTATGTTATAAAACATATTTTTCAAAAAGATTTTGTATCTTTGCGGCGTCTTTCAAAGGCAAAAAAGATTTATTAGGTTTAACTAAACATCACTATTATGCTTGAACTGATTAAGCGAGCCTTAGAGTGGTATTGTGTGGTAAGCGCAGCCACCTATGGCTACAAAGCTGATTGTAGGTAAAAAATCGGCTGAAACACACAGAGACAAGTCAACTTGAAAACACATCACTAAAGTCGCGGCCAAAGCATTCACGGCCGCGATTGTTGTATATGTATATGCGCTCGGCAAATTGAGTGGCGGCTGCGGTGATAGCGCCTCCGAGCTCAAAACGATAGCGGCGCCCCGAGATGAGCCGGGGCGCCGCCGATGGAGCTTTGAAAGATGATAATTTCTTATCGGATGATGGTCTTTGAGACCGAAGAACCGGACTTGACGATGTAGATGCCGGGGAGGAGCGCTGCACCGCGAGGCATGAGTCGGCCTTGTAGCGAGTAAATCTCGCGGGCTGCGGCTGATTGGTCGGCGGTAATGTCGCTCACAGAGCCTTCGGGGTCGGGTTGTGGATCCGGGTCGGGCTGTGGCTCGGGGTCAGGCTCGGGCGTCAGGTCAATGTATGCCAATGAGTGGAATGTGGGTTGGAGGCCGCTTGCGGCAGTATAGGTTGCTTTCACAAAGAAAGTGTACTGGCCGTCAGCATCGCGGTTGACGATGTCGGCGGTGGCGATGTGCTTGGTGTATGTCACCTCGCCGGCGTTGCCTGCTACGACAGAGGTGTTGTAGTTGTCGCCCAAGATTTGGGCCTTGGCGTGGCCTTTGTCATAGTCCACCACGAAGTCAGCGGCCTTGACCGAGCTGAGCTTGCCGGGGGCCATATAAAGTTCATATTTCTCCACCTTGGAGGTGTTGGCCTTGGGCTTGATGGTGGCGGTGACGGTGACACCATCAGCGTCAGAAGACGACACATCTACGAGGGTGAGGCCCACATTGAGTGTCTCCTCGGTGCCGGCGATGATGGCGGTTGCGTCGGCGCTGTTGATGATGTTGCCCTTGCTGTCATAGCATAGCGATGAGCCGAAGTCAATCCTGTTGCCACGAGTGATGGTGTTGACGCTGCCGTTGTTGGTGACCCATGGGTCAAAGTCGTATCCGGCGTGTATGGCCGAGATGTTTTGCCATGTGCCGATGATATCAGATCCTGCCGTGTCTGCGCCGATGTAGTAATAGGTAATATCGTCGGTGGGAGCGTTTTGCACCCAGTAGCAGGTGTAAGGCGTCTGAGCTACAATGGCCGTAGAACGGCCGCAGTAAGTGTATGGGACAGCAGCTCTGATGGGGCGCGCGGTGATAGATGCCGACATGTCGCTGCCACTGATGATACCCTCGGGGAAGGAAATCTTGGTGACGAGGTATCCGGCAGAGGAGTCGTAGTTGACGGTGTAGGCAGCTCCGCAGTCGTTCCAGTTGCTGAGCTCGAGGGTGCTGCCGCTGACGCGCCGATGCACGGGGTACGAACGCACGGCCTTGCCGCCTACATATTCGATAGCGGTGCCGTTGGGGTCGTAAGCGATGATGTATAAGCCGCCGATGATTTCGTCATCGGCATCGCCGTCAAAGTCGAGCAGGAACGGCAGGTCGCGCAGGTCGGCGTAGTAAGCTTGCGAGAGCTCAGAGTAAGAGATGCGGCCGGTGAGGTCGGCATTGCCGCCATCCTTGAGGTCATAGCCGTGCCAGAAGATGCCGGGGTTGTTGGCGGGGTCGGTCTGAAAGCAGGTGAGATATTCGAGGGCGCGGAGCGTCATAGCCTTGCCGTCGTACTTGCCGCCATGGCCGCGGAAGGTGCCCGGGGTGATGGTGAAGTAAGTGTAATAGCCCTCGGTGGTCAGCGTCACCGGCACATCAAACGACCCGAGCAGCCCCGTGAGATACAGCTCGCCGTCAATCACTTTGAGCTCGCCGTTGTAGCAATCGGTGCCGATGGCATATTGCGCTTCGTTGCCCATAGCGATATGTCCGGCAGTGAAACCATCGAGGTCATCGGGCGTAATAGCCGCTGTGGCAGTCACGGCAACCAAAGCGGTAAGCGCGCCGGCCAATAATTTGAAAGTGTGGTTCATAAATGGGGGTAAAATCTTTAGAAAAGTGGGTAAAAGAATAGATGACACATATAGATTGGTCGTGAAAACTCTGAAATCTTTGCAAAGATAAGCCTAAAAGCATTACAATAGCGACAATGTGAAGTTAAATTGAGTTAAATCACACCATATTTGTTACCCTTACGCCTCACCCGGCGATGGCGGCGAGATGGGCCTGATGTGAGCGGCAAGGCGGCGATGGCAGCGATGGCGGCGATGCTGCCCGGCGGGAAATATGTGTTATACAACACAAATGCGCGATTTGGGGGCATTATTGTTTTGACGCTTGCCAAAAAAATGCTATCTTAGCACGCGGAAAATCAACACCGCGGGCGTGCCTCGCAAGCGCGACCGCCCTACGTTAACCTTAAGCAAATTGATATGAATAACGACAACCACCATCGATATTGCGTGATAATGTGCGGCGGCATCGGTAGCCGCTTCTGGCCATATTCACGCACCGACTGCCCCAAGCAGTTTATTGACTTTTTAGGCACCGGGCGCTCACTGCTGCAGATGAGCTATGACCGCATCCTGCCCATCGTGCCCAAGGAGAATGTGATAATCCTCACCAACGCCATCTATGCCGACAAGGTGCGCGAGCAGCTGCCCGACCTCACCGATGCGCAGATACTGCTGGAGCCGGCGCGCCGCAACACGGCGCCGTGCATAGCGTGGGCCGCTTATCATATCGCGGCCATCGACCCCGAGGCCTCAATCATCGTGACCCCCAGCGACCATCTCATCACCCGCGAGGCCGAGTTTGAGCGCTGTGTGCGCGCCGGCTTCGATTTTGTCGAGACCCATGACGCGCTGCTGACGCTCGGCATCAAACCGGTGCGCCCGGAGACAGGCTATGGCTATATCCAGGTCGATGAAGCCGTCAGCGGCGATGTGCATAAGGTGAAGACGTTCACCGAGAAGCCCGACCTGGAGCTCGCCAAGACCTTTGTGGCCTGCGGCGAGTTTGTGTGGAACTCCGGCATCTTCCTGTGGCGCGCCCGCACCATCATCGCCGCGCTTCACGAGAATGCGCCCGAGGTGGCAATGGTCTTTGACGAAGGCTCTGAGGTGTTTGGCACCGATGGCGAGCGCGCCTTTATCGAGCAGCGTTTTGCCTCGTGCATGAGCATCAGCATCGACTACGCGGTGATGGAGAAGGCCCACAACGTGTATGTGGAGGCGGTGTCGTTTGGGTGGAATGACCTGGGCACATGGAGCGCCCTCTACGATATGTCGCCCAAGAACAAAGACGGCAACGTCACCCAAAACTGCCAAGTGCTCGCATATAACGCCACCGGCAATATCTTTGCAGTGCGTGGCGACAAGCTCGTGGTCGTAGATGGCCTCACCGACTATATCGTGGCCGATGCCGGCGATGTGCTCTTGATATGCCCGCAGTCACAGGAGCAGCGCATCAAGCAGATGGTCAACGATGCACGCCTCAGCTACGGCGACAAATACCTTTGAGGCGACGACTTTTTGGGCCGTGGGTGCATAAATGTCGCGATTTATATGTACCTTTGCACTCGAAATGAGACGGCACTATACACCGATGCACCTACTGATGGCGCTCATCGCAGCGGCGCTGCTGACGGCGTGCGCCTCAATCTCACGACCGGAGGGCGGCCCTCGCGACGAGCTGCCTCCGGTGTTTGTGCGGTCAGAGCCGGCGCCCGGCTCGCTCAATGTCACCAAGGGGCGCCTGGTGGCTTTCTTTGACGAGAATGTGCAGCTGGAGGATGCCTTCAACAAGGTCATCATCTCGCCGGTGCAGATACAGCCCGCCGCCGTCACGGCCAACGGCAAGCGAGTGACGGTGCTCTTCCGCGACACGCTCATTGACAGCACCACATACACTATCGACTTTAGCGATGCCATCAAGGACCTCAACGAAGGCAATATCCTCGATGGCTTTGCGCTGGACTTCTCCACCGGCCCCACCATTGACACGCTGCGCATCGCCGGCATGGTGCTGCAGGCGCAGAACCTCGAGCCGGCGCAGGCGATGCTCGTGGGCATATACTCAAACCTCGCTGACACCGCTATCTCAACATTGCCGCTGGAGCGCATCGCTCGCACCAACCAATACGGCCAATTCACCATCCGCAACCTCAAGCCCGGCACATACCGCATATATGCCCTCAACGACCTCAACCGCGACTACCACTGGGATCGCTCCGAGGACGTGGCTTTTTGCGACTATACCGTCACTCCCACGGCCGAGCCCATAGAAATCAGCGACACGCTGCGCGCCGCCGATGGCTCTGACTCCATAGTGGGGCGCCGGGGAGTGAGATACCTCCCCAACGATGTGCTGCTCACGTGGTTCAACGAAAACTATGTGGCGCCCTACCTCAAAGACTATGCTCGCGCCGACCGCCGCCGGGTGACACTCAATTTTGCTACGCCCAACGACTCGGGCGTGGTGATAACGGGCGTCGATGGCGCCATAGCCGGGCAGAGCGCCGAGCTGTGGTCTATGCCCGAAATCAATGCCGGCGCCGACACCCTGCAGCTATGGCTCAAGCCGGAGATATTGCCACAGGCCGACTCGCTGCGCCTCGCCGTCAAATATCAGCGCCTCGACTCAGCCGAGCATCTCAAGTGGACATCTGACACTCTGCGACTATTCTTCCGCGATACCACCAAGAAAAAGAAGGAGAAGAAAAAACACGCTGACAATGACTCCACACTCACTGACTCGGTGGAGCTGACATTTCTCAACGTGCGCTCACTGGCATCTGTCTCCCTCGATGTGCACAAGCCGCTCACCATTGAAGTGGATCAGCCCATCGTGGCGATTGACACAATGGCGGTGAAGATGTCAATGCTCGTGGACACAATCTGGACACCGGTGGCCGGCGCAGTGCCGCTGACTGACTCGCTCAAGCCCCTGACGCGGCGTGTGTTTGACGTCAAATGGCAGCCGGGCCAGAAATATCGCCTCGAAATAGACTCGGCGGCCGTGGTGGGGCTTTACGGCGAGCACAACAAGCCTTTCCGCCAGGAGTTTACGGTCAAGAAGCTCGAGGACTATTCGTCGCTGCGATTTACCATCACGGGGCTTGACACCCTGCCGGCGGTGGTGGAGCTGCTCTCCACGGCTGATGAGGCGGTGGCGCGAGCCACAGTAGGCCCCGACGGCACGGCGCTGATGAAATATCTTGCCCCGGGCAAGTATTATGCGCGCCTCTTTATCGACGCCAACGGCAATGGCAAGTGGGACACCGGCAAGCTGCTCGACGGGCTACAGCCCGAGGAGGTGTATTACTATGACAAGCGCATTGACCTCAAGGGCAACTGGGATGTGGAGCAATCATGGAATATCTATGCGCTGCCCATCGATGCACAGAAGCCTTACGCTATCAAGAAGAATAAGCCCAAACTCAAACGCGGCGAGCGTGCTCCGCAAGAAGATGAAGAGGGCGACGGCTTTGACAGCGAATATGATGATTTCAATGACTTCAACGGCACCAACCGCCGCAACACCGGAGGCAACAGCAACCCGCTGAGCGGCCGCATGGGCGGCTTGCAGCGCGCCAACGGCAACGACCGCTACTAAGGATGGCGCCCCATGCCCCCACCCTTCACACATATAGTTTGATTGATATATTACGCCGCGCGGCAGCCCTGCTATCTGAGCAGAGGCAAGATGCTGCGGCGGTCAGCGACGGTGAGCTCATCGTCGCTGTATGATGTGATGTGGCCGTCGGCTTGCATCTGTGTCAGCACGCCATGCATCACCTCCGGAGCCACACCGAAGGCCTCGCTAATATTGGCGGCGCAGTGCAGCCTGATGTCAGTGGCACGCAGCGGCGTCAGCGCCGTGACCCACAAGGCTATGCGACGCGCCAGGCTGCTGCCGCTGATGGCGAGCACCCCCTCAAAGGCGTGCTGCGACTTGAGCGAGAGTATGTTGAGCATATTCAGCACAAACACGGGGTCGCTCTGCAGCAGCGACAGATAGTCAGTCTTGGCGATACGCAGCACACTCACCTCTCCTATCGCCTTAATCTCGGCGGGCTGGCTGACGGCGCGCCCGAAGATATACTCGGGCAGCAGAGCGTCAGGGGCGCCGAGGGTGAATTGCAGCTCAAAGTGCGACACCTCGCTGATGATAGACACACGCGCAAGGCCCGATATCAGCAGCGTGGCGCTGTCGCATTGGTCGCCGACGCTGACGATGCTCTCGCCATCGGCATACTTGCAGAATTGCAGCTTCACCGAGCTGAGGGCCTGCGCCAGACGTTCGCGGCTGATGCCGCTCAGCAGCGGCATGCTCATCAGGGTGTCAAACATTGTGCTCATTGTGATAACAAATTGGTGCTTTGTGCATTAGTTGTGATGATTGGCTGCAGCCCGGTCTCTCTTGGCTTTGATATAGAGCTGTGCCGAATTGATAGTGTTCTGCCACGCCACATACGCCGCCGGGCCCACTGAGGCGATGGGGTCAAGGTAGGTTAGCGCCATCCAGATAGCGAGCACGGTGTTCTTCTGCCCGAGCCCTTGCGCGCCGGCAATCTTGTCGCCGCAACGCCTGCCGATCTTGCGCCCCACCACAAACTGGGTGCAGCACACCACCAGCGCAGCTGCCGCTATCGCCAGCATTAAGGGCACGCGCCCCGCCGGCTCGCTCATGACAAAGCTGACGGCACGCCCCACCACGATGATGAGCGACACCGCCCACAGATAAAACGAGAGGCTCTGACGCGACGCTATAGCGCTATGGACCTTAGGCAAAGCGGCACGCAGCACAAAGGCCGCCGCCAGCGGTAGCAGTATCATAGGCCCCACATGTGTGGCAATACGAGCAAAGGTGGAAGCGAAATCGGGGTGGCCGGCGCCCTCGCCCACGGCAGCAAATAACAATGGCGCAGAGAGCGCCACGGCGGCATTGCTGACGATGGAGAAGGTGGCCAGGCGCGCCACACTGCCGCCCAGCATACCCGTGATCACCGGCGCCGCCGTCGCCGTGGGACACAGCACGCATATCGCAGCGCCCTGAGCCACAGCCTCATCAATGGGGTGCAACGCCAAATATACAGCCACCGCGCCCGGTATCTGCACCGCCAGCAGCAGCCACGTCAGGCGCGTGATGCGAAACTCGTGAGGGCTGACCTTGCAGAATGTTATAAGCAACATCGTGAAAATCAGATAGGGCGCCATAAACTGCACCGCATCTATCGCCTCATGAAACAGCACGCCGCAGAGCATAGCCAGCGGCAACATCCATGGCTTTAAATTCTGTCTTAATAATGTGATATTCATCTGAGAGAGTTGCGCACTGCAAAGTTAGCCAAAAATCCCCACCCCGCAAAATCATCTTTCGCCACAAGCGGCTGAGCGCGCTTTTAGCCATTTAGGGTGAAAAGTTGGCCTAAATGTCGGAAATAGGTCGGAAATAGGGGCGTAGGGCATAAATAATTGGCGCTAAATTGCTAACTTTGCACAGTCAAACGCGACATTACCAGGCATGACAGGCATGACACCTTTTAAGCGTATATTATTGGCAATAGTCTTGGCAGTGACTATGGCTCCGGCGGCCTTGTCGCAGATAGTGTCAGACTATTACTCAAAGTTTGATGCCGACAGCATACGCCGGGATTTTCGCGACCAGCCGTATTTCGGCCTTTACAAAGACAACTATTTTATCTTCGGCCCCCCGATAGGCCATAAGCCCACGGCGAGCAACACCAACATCAAGTTTCAGATCTCTCTGGGAGTGCGTCTGACCAATGCCACTCTGCCTTTCGGCACATATCTGCATCTTTTTTACACGCAGAAGGTGTTCTGGAACATTCTGGAGAACTCAATGCCGATGACCGACCTGAACTTTAATCCGGGCATAGGCCTCACCAAACCACTTTTTATAAAAAACAGATATGTGGGCAAGGTGGCGCTGTTAGTGGAGCACGAGAGCAACGGCCGCGACAGCATACAGTCACGCTCATGGAATAAGATTTCGCTCGCCGCAAATATCATCATCGACCCCAATATCATGGTTCATGGCAAGGTGTGGATACCCATCATTGATGGCGAGAACAACGATGATATCCTCAAATATTGCGGCATATATCAGGTGGGGCTTCAGGCTATGACTGACAACCGCAAGTTCACAAGCTCGGTCACTCTGGTCAAGCGCAAGGGCTGGAAGCTCAACTATAATGTGATATTAGACTTTGCATACCGCTTCTCCACCAAGTACAACTGGTACTTCTATGCCCAATATTACAATGGCTACGGCGAGGGCCTCCTTGATTATAAGAAACACACATCGCAGCTGCGCCTGGGCATCGTGTTTAAGCCCAACCTCTTCAGCGATTTCTGATTATATATGGAGCCGGCAGGCTGAGGTCATGGTCGGGCATTGAGCGCCAAGAGCCGGTGGCCTATGCGGCAGTACAGACACTTGCGGGCATCGCAGTAGCTGCGGCGCAGCTCTATGAGGGCCTGCGAGGTAAAGGCATCGGGGCAGCTGATGCCCGCACCGACAAAGAGATTTACTATACTATTGCTCTCGGGCTGCAGCTTATAAAGCACATCTACCGCAGCATCGCGCTGCGCCGCCGACCCGTAGCGTGTGCCGTAAGCATAGAGCAGCGGCACCACCACATTGATGAGCAGGATATCCACCGATAGGCGGCCGAAGGCGGTGGATGCCGAGGTGTAGGCACCGCTGAAATTGCAGTGATTGGCCCAATAACCCTTGAGGGTGATATCAAACAGGGCACGGGCGCTGTCGATGCTATCGATGGCAAAGATGCGCCGGGCTATGTCAAAGTCATCGGCTATCATAGCAGCCAGCGCCGCCAGACGGCGATGAGGGAATGTGGGAGGGCGCATTCGTGCCATTTTCCAGCCCAGCGATTGCGGTCGCTGCAGGCCGTATTTTGCGGCAAGGAAGGTGTATTGCTCGCGTAGCCGGCTCACATAGTCTCGGTCAGTGACCGTAGTGGTGTCAAGAAATCCCGCTTGGCCGAAGAGTATGCCCTCCACCGCCGTGGCATCGCTGCGGTTATGGAGCAGCACCTTGAGCGGCGTGGCCAGCGCCAGGCGCTCGAAGGCATCATTGTTGATGCTGAAGCCTAAGGCACGCGCCAGCGTCACGTAGGCAGCGGCCTGCCAGTCGCCGCCCACACGCTCCACCACTGACATCACGCGATCTACCTTGGCATATATTCGCTCAAAGCCCAGTGTAGAAATCCAGTCGGTGATATAAATCTGCGGTATATCGCGCAGGCGTGGCAGGCATGGCAAAGCCGCAGAGCGGTCTGACACCATGCGGCGATAACGCTCGCCAAAGTCGGCAGCGCAGGGCAGCAGCATCTGCGCTATCTCCTCGCCATCGGGGCGATAAGCGCGAGCATCGTCTTTTCCCACCACATGCAGCACCACATTATTGTAGGCCGGGTCAGTGTCGTGATGATGGGCATACCAGTCAGAGGCCTTGACATGTATCTCCACATTGCCCACCCAAGTGTTGTCGCCGATGATGATTTTAGCATTGAAGAAATCCGGGCCGGCATCGTTGTTGAGCAGCCCTTGGTCAATGACACGCACACGCCGGCCATCGACGGTGGCTAAATCATGCTGCAGCCACAGCCGATGTTGCCACACATATTGCATAATCTTCTCCATGGCTATCGGGGGCTAAAAGGTGGCGGCAAAGGGTCACACCAGACGCAAGAAATTGGCGGGTATCGGTGTAGAGAAATTCATATCGCGGCGGGTGGTGGGGTGCACAAAGCGCAGCGTCATGGCGTGGAGAGCCACTCGCCGTATGGGCGATGAGTGCGCGCCATAACGGCGGTCGCCCACGATGGGGTGTCCGGCCTCCTTCATGTGCACACGTATCTGGTTTTTGCGACCTGTGGCGAGCTGCAGCTCCACCAGCGAGAAAGCGCCGCGAGCTTTCAGAGTCTTATAGTCGGTGATGGCGAGCTGACCGGCCTGAGGGTCGGTCACTGAATACATCTCGTGGGCAGCGTTCTCGGCCAGGTAGCTGCGTATGGTGCCCTCGGCTGGCTCTAAAGCGCCCTCAATGACAGCCACATATCGCCGCTCGAGCACCATATTGTTCCAATTATACTGCATCGCCTCTTTGGCTTGGAGCGTCTTGGCAAACATCATCAGGCCCGAAGTGGTCTGGTCAAGGCGGTGCACGATGAATAGCTTGGCACGGGGGTCATTGCGCTTGACCCAATCGCGCAGCAAAGAGTAAGCTGTGCCCTCGCGCTTGGTGTCGGTGCCCATGGAGAGGAGTCCATAGCCCTTGTTGACCACGATGATGTCATCGTCTTCGTACACGATGCTCAGGCGCGGGTTGCTGAAAATCTGCCACTCGCGCGAGGTGTTGATCTTGATGGTTTCGCCACCGCTCAGGGGCATGTCCCATCGGTGTGTAATATTGTCATTGACCATCACCTGATTGTGGCGCAAGTAATCCTTGACCGTGGTGCGCTTGCGCTCGGGCATCATAGCGTAGAGATAGTCGAGGAGGCCGCTCTGAGTGCCTTGAGCCACGACGTATGTGATGATAACATCGGGCTTAACGCCTGAGCGCTCGGCTCCGGGCTTGGTGGGTCTGGATTTGTAGGCCATATGGTGGAGAAGGGCGTGATGGAGTGTGGGTAATAGGCAATCTTATTTCTTGCGGCGAGCAGCGCTGCGTTTGGGGGTGTCCTTTGCAGCCGCGGCTTGCTTGTCAACGATCTGCATCACCTCCTCAAACGAGAGGGCTGCGGGGTCGGCGATGCCACGCGGCAGCTTATAGTTGGCGCCGTGTGCGGCAATATACACGCCATACCGGCCATTAAGGATCTGCACATCGGCATCCTCGGCAAAGGTCTTGACCACCTTTTTGGCCTCGGCATCGCGCTTTTCGCGTATTAGCTCTATGGCCTCATCGGCGGTGACGGCAGCGGGCTCCATGGTCTTGGGGATAGACACATACTTGCCGTCATGGCGCACATAGGGGCCAAAACGGCCTATGCCCACCGTGAGGTCCTTGCCCTCATACTCACCGATTACGCGAGGGAAGTCAAACAGGCGCAGCGCCTCATCGAGGGTAATCTCTGACATCGACTGGCCTTTGAGGAGTGAAGCAAAGCGCGGCTTTTGGTCGCCATCGCCGGTGCCTATCTGCACCAATGGGCCGAAACGGCCTATCTTGACTGACACGGGCTGGCCTGTCTTGGGGTCCACGCCCAGCTGACGCTCGCCCACACGGTGCTCGAGGCGCATGTTCTTGGCATTCTCCACATCGGGGTGGAAGTTGTTGTAGAAGAGGCGTATTTCATCAGCCCAGGGGAGAGCGCCTTCGGCGATGGCGTCAAACTTCTCCTCGATATTGGCGGTGAAGTTGTAATCGAGTATTTTCGGGAAATAGCGCGTAAGGAACTCGTTGACCACCATGCCGGTGTCGGTGGGTATCAGCTTGCCCTTGTCCGAGCCCACCAGCTCAGAGCGTTGGGCCTCGGTGATGGCGCCGGAGGGCTGCAACGCGAGCTCGCAGAACTCGCGCTTGACGCCTTCGTGCACGCCTTTCTCGATATATTCGCGCTGCTGTATGGTGGATATAGTTGGGGCGTAGGTCGAAGGGCGGCCTATTCCCAGCTCTTCGAGTTTCTTGACCAGCGAAGCCTCGGTGTAACGCGGCGGCTGCTGTGTGAAACGCTCAGTGGCGGTGATGGTGTCGGCCGTGACGATGTCGCCGGCAGCGAGCGGTGGCAATATTGAGGTGTCGGCATCGGCAGTGGTGTCGTCGTCGTGCCCCTCGATATATACTTTGAGGAAGCCGTCAAACTTGATGACCTCGCCGGTGGCGGTGAAGTGCTCGTTGCGCGATGAGATGGCCACCTCGGCGGTGGTCTTCTCAATCTCGGCATCGGCCATCTGCGAGGCCATTGCGCGCTTGTAGATCAGCGAATAGAGGCGCTTCTCCTGCATGGTGCCTTCGTCGAGCGTGGCGTGGTCAAAGTAAGTGGGGCGTATGGCCTCGTGGGCCTCCTGGGCGCCCTTTGAGGTGGTGTGATAGTTGCGCACTTTGATGTATCGCTCGCCCATGTCGGTGCGTATCTTCTCTTTGATGGCGCTGATGGCCATGGCCGAGAGGTTGAGCGAGTCGGTACGCATATATGTGATATGTCCGGCTTCGTACAGGCGCTGGGCCACCATCATGGTCTGCGCCACGGTAAATCCGAGCTTTCGCGAGGCCTCCTGCTGCAGGGTGGAGGTGGTGAAAGGCGGCGCCGGCGATTTCTTGATCGGGCGCACGGTGACATCGCCCACGGTGAGCGTAGCTCCGTGGCAGTCGCTCAGGAATTTGTGTGCGGCGGCCTTGTCGGCCAGGCGTGCCGACAGCTCGGCGCGGAAGGGCTGGCCGCCGGATGCCAGCGTGGCGCTGACACGATAGTAAGGCGAGCTCACAAAGGAGCGTATCTCGTTTTCGCGCTCACAGATGAGGCGCACGGCCACTGACTGCACACGGCCGGCCGAGAGTGAGGGCTTGATTTTCTTCCACAGCACGGGCGAGAGCTCAAATCCCACGATGCGGTCGAGCACGCGCCGGGCCTGCTGGGCATCTACGCGCCCCATATCTATGCCTCGCGGGTTGCTGATGGCGTGGAGGATGGCGGGCTTGGTGATTTCGTGAAACACGATGCGTCGCGTGGTCCGGGGCTTTAGCCCGAGCACTTCATACAGGTGCCATGCTATGGCCTCTCCCTCGCGGTCTTCATCGGAAGCGAGCCACACCATATCGGCCTTGGAGGCTGCCTTGCGCAGCTCGCTCACCACATGCTCCTTGTCTTCGGGTATCTCGTAAATAGGGCTAAAGCCATGGTCTATGTCGATGCTGAAGTTTTTCTTGCGCAAGTCGCGAATATGCCCGTAGCTCGACATTACTTTATAGTCAGGGCCCAAAAACTTTTCTATCGTCTTCGCCTTAGCCGGCGACTCCACTATTACGAGATTTTTCATTATATAATGTGTGGTCTGTGGTTTTGAGCCACAAAATTACGAAAAGAAATTGAAAGAGCGGCAACAGTTAAGGCCGCAATTGTCATTTTTAATGCTTTTACACAAAAAAATGAGCCTTGCCGCTACTCGTCGGAGGTGGTATCGGCGGCGGCAGCAGCGGCTTTGCGGGCGGCATCATCGCGCTCATAAGCCTCTACGATGCGCTGCACCAGCGGATGGCGCACGATGTCCTTCTTGCCAAACTCGATGCGGGCGATGCCGGGCACGCCGTCGAGCACGCGCATAGCCTGCACCAGGCCCGACACGGTGGTTCGCGGCAAGTCAATCTGAGTCACATCGCCGGTGACTATCATCTTGGCATTCATGCCCAAGCGCGTCAGAAACATCTTGATCTGATGAGTGGTGGTGTTTTGAGCCTCGTCGAGCACGATGATGGCATCGTTGAGGGTGCGTCCGCGCATAAAAGCCAGAGGCGCTATTTGTATCACCTTGGTGTCCATATACTCGCGGAGCTTGACGGCGGGGATCATATCCTCGAGGGCGTCGTAGAGGGGCTGCAGATAGGGGTCAATCTTGTCCTTCATGTCGCCGGGGAGGAAGCCGAGCTTCTCGCCGGCCTCAACAGCCGGGCGCGAGAGTATGATTTTGCGGGCCTCGCGGTTTTTGAGGGCACGCACCGCCAGCGCTATGGCCACATAGGTCTTGCCGGTGCCGGCGGGGCCCAGGGCAAAGGTGAGGTCATTGTGGGCAAAAGCCTCCACGAGGCGCTGCTGATTGGGGGTGCGCCCCTGTATGGGCTTGCCGTTGATGCCGTAGATGATGACGCTGTCTTTCTTTATCTCCTTGGGGGCATCGCCCTTGACGATGTCGAGAATTACGTCTTCGGGCAAGGCGTTGTGCTGCACCACATACTCCTCGAGCTCCTTGACCTTCTTCTCAAAGACGGCGGTCTCGCTCTCCTCGCCTATGACTTTAATCACGGAGCCACGGGCGGCGATGCGCAGCTTGGGGAAGAGGTTGCGCAGCAGGTGCATATTGCAATTGTTGACTCCATAGAAGCTCACGGGGTCAGCGTTGTCGATGATGATAATGCGTTCGATCATGCGATAGTTGTAGAGAGTCAATCAGGTTATTGCAGGGCAATTGTGGCGAGGAAGCTGACGGCCGATGCCGAGTCAAAAGCAGAGCCTATCATTATCACCATGACGGCGTCGGCCGTGCCGGGGATAGAGTACACGCCAATGGTGCCCGAGGGGCCGGTGATGTAGTGTAGAGGCCCGCCCTCGAGGTCAATCGTCTTGACCGATGCCACATTCAGGCCGAAGGGACGGCCGGCTTTGGCGAGAAGGGCCTGATGAGACTCGTTGTTTTGAGCATCGCGCATAATGCCTATCATGGCCGACATGTCGGCGGCGCTGAACACGTCCATGTCCATCTTGGCAGAGAGGTCATCGTTGCGCTCAAAGCCCAGAGGCGCGCTCATTGACACGCCGTATTTTGAGTGGATGGTATTTTGCGCTCCGGCCACAAAGAAGGCGATGGCGCACAAGAGGGTTAATACTACACGTCTCATTTTTGCTTTACTATTAGTGATTAGTGTCTCAGTGAGTTGGTGATGGATTGTGATGAAAGGTGATGAAAGCTCACTCAGCGGTGAGGCCTCCATCGATGGGATAATGGCCGCCGGTGCAGAACTGCGCGCCGGCCAGATAATACACCATATCGGCCACCTCGTCGGGGCGACCGGCCTTGCCGCGGATAAAGAGGGCATCTTCGTCGGCCCACTGCTCGGCTACGGTGGTGTCGGGGTGCGAGGCGGCGTAGGTGCTGAAGATATTATCGACGAGCGGGGTGGCTATGGTCGAGGGGCACACGGCGTTGACCCTGATGCCCTTGGGCCCGAGCTCCAGCGCCAGGCTGCGCGTGATCTGGCCGAGGGCGCCCTTGGTGAGGCCGTAGCCAAAGTTGCCGCACTTGCCGACAAACCACTGATCAGAGCAGTTTATGATGATAGCACCGCCACCGCCGGCGGCGAGCGCATCAATAGTGGCACGCACGGTGTTGACAGTGCCGCGAATGTTCACATCGATAAGCAGGTCAAGCTCGGCATCGGTGATGTCGAAGATGGTATTGCGGCGATGTATTCCGGCATTGGCAAAGACGCAATCGAGGCGGCCATAGCGGCTCATAGTCTTGGACACCGCGCCCTGCAGCGCCGGCAGCGAGCGGGTGTCAGCCTGCAAGCACAGCAGGCTTTCGGGGCCGCCGAGGCGGCGACAGAGGGCTTCGGCCTCAGAAACATTGATGTCGATGAGGGCCACATTCCAGCCCTCATCGACAAATTTCCGCACCGTGGCAGCGCCAATGCCGGTGGCACCGCCGGTGATAAGTACAGTCGGTATGGTATTCACAATAAGCTACTGAGCATCAGTCTCTAAAGCCCTCTCTATCGCCCACTATCTGGAAGTCGTTGCTGCGCACGAAGTTGAGGATCTCGTCGCGCTCGGCTGACTGGTCGATATCGGCCTCGATGCGCCGCAGAGCGTTGAACAGCGAGGTTGATGACAGATAGATGTGGCGATAAGCCTTCGCGATATCTTCAATTTGCTCATCGGTGAAGTGGGCGTGCTTCTTGAGCACGACGGCGTTGACGCCGTAGTATTTAGCCGGGTTATGGGCAATGATGCAATACGGAGGCACATTAGAGCTGATGCGGCAACCGCCCTTTATGAGAGCGAGGGTGCCCACCTTGACGTTTTCGTGCAAAATCACGTTTGACGACAAGATGCTGCCACGCCGCACGGTGACATCGCCGGCCACGGTGACGCCGTTGCCGAGCACACATTCATTATCGATGCGCGAGTCATGACCGATATGCGACTCAGCCATAACAAAGCAGTTAGCGCCCACCGAAGTGACGCCATCGGCATGGATACTGCGGTTGATGATGACGTGCTCGCGGATGACGGCATTGTCGCCGATAGCACACTGAGAGTCACAGCCTTTCCAGCGGAAGTCTTGAGGCGTGGCGCTGACGATGGCGCCTTGGAAGATTTTCACGCCGTTGCCCAGGCGAGCGCCGGCGAGCACCGAGGCGTAAGGCATTATTTCGCAGTTGTCGCCGATGACCACGTCCTTGTCAACGTAGGCAAACGGGTGGATAGTGACATTGGCACCTATTTTGGCGCCGGAGTCAACGTATGCGAGAGGGCTTATCATGATGTAGTGATTTAAAATTAAGAGAGATATATTGCTGTGTAGTGAATGATTAACGGCCGCCGCCCAAGCTCTGATAGAGGCTGATGACGGCGAGAGCTTGCATCTGGCGGCATGCTATCTCGTTCATCTGAGCGCTGAGCAGACCTTGCTGAGCGGTGAGCACTTCGAGGTAGGTGCCGTTGTAGTAGTTGAGCAAGTCAGTGGTGTAGCTCAGCGCCTTGGTCATATCTTCGACCTGGAGGGCGAGGAATTTGGATTTCTCCACATTCTTTTGATATACCACCAAAGCATCGCTGACCTCTGAAGCGGCCGACATGAGGGTGTATTCAAAGTTGTTGAGAGCTTGCTCCTGCTGAGCCTTTGATACCTTGAGCCTGGCTATGTTCTGGCCGCGCGAGAAGATTGGCGCCACCAGCGAGCCGGCAAGCTGATAAAACCACTCGCCGGGGTTTTTCACCATGCTGCCTACGATGTTGCTAAATCCGCCCTGGAATGATATCGACAGTCCGGGGTAGAAAGCGGCGCGCGCGGAATTGGTGGTGTAGTAGGCGGCGGCGAGAGTCATCTCGGCGGCACGCACGTCGGGGCGAGCGGCGAGCTCACGCATGGGCACACCCTCGCGATAGATGGCGGGCACGGTGAGGGTGGCGGTGCCGGGGATGGCAAAAGTCTGCGGCATGACATTGAGCAGCAGCGACATGGTGTTGTTCATCTCATGGAGCTTCACCTCAATGTCTGTGATAGAGGCCAGGATGCTGTAATAGTTGGCCTCGGATTGCACTACCGAAGCCTCGTTGGTGCGGCCGGCGAGCTTGAGGTCGCGCATGGTCTGCACGCTCTGGGCCCACAGCTGAGCCGTCTCGCGCGAGAGGTCGAGCTGGCTCTGATACATAGCGATGGTGTAGTAAGTCGAAGCCACGGCAGCCACTATCTGCGAGCGCACTGCCTGATAGTAGTCTTCGCTCTGCTGCAGCGCCACTTGCGCGCTGCGTTTGCTATTGAGGAGCTTGCCGAAGATGTCAACCTCCCAGCTGGCCTGCAGGGGCAGGGTGTAAGTCCAGCTGAGCTTGCTGCCGGCATACGAAGAGCCGGCGCCGTTGGGGTTGAGGGCCAGAGAGGGCAGATAGCTGAGCTTGGCGCCGAGCACCTGAGCGCGCGCCATATCGATGTTGAGCTTGGCATTGCGCAGGTTGGTGTTATTGGTGAGCGCCTGGTTGATAAGGTCAGCAAGCATAGGGTCGGTGAAGATGTCTTCCCAGACCATATTACCGAAAGCGGCGGAGTCAACCTCGGCCGAGCGAGCCTCGGCATAGGCCTTGGTGAGAGCGCTGTCGGTGGGCGTCTCATACTTCTTATAAATGTTGCAGCTGCCGAGCATCACTACTGCCAAGGCTGCAATAATTATTCTTGTGAGCTTCATTGGTGTATATATAGAGGATGGAGGTGTATTATTGTGTAAGAATGGGCCTTAGGCGCCCGCATGGGGTGAAGCGCCCGCGCAGGCGCCTAAGGGCATTGGTGAATATTACTTATCAGCGGGCATACTGCTCGATTTCACTTCCGATGGTGCCGCCTTGCTCTTCGTTGTGCCATTCGAGCGGCTTAATCTTCTCCTGAATAATCTGGAAGACGATAAAGAGCGCGGGCACGATGAAGATCTGGAGCACCATACCAATCAACATACCGCCCACTGAGCCGGTGCCCAGGGCACGGTTGCCGTTAGCGCCGACGCCGGTAGCGAGCATCATGGGCAGAAGACCGATGACCATAGCCAACGAGGTCATCAAGATAGGACGCAGACGCGCCTTAGCGCCGGCGATAGCGGCATTGAAGATGCTCATACCCGTCTTGCGACGATCCAGGGCAAACTCCACAATGAGGATTGCGTTCTTAGCCAACAGACCTATAAGCATGATGAGCGCAATCTGCAGGTAGATGTTGTTGTTGATGCCAAAGATATCGGCAAAGATAAAGGCGCCCATCAATCCGAAGGGTATTGACAATATCACTGCGAAGGGCAGCGCATAGCTCTCGTACTGCGCGCAGAGCAGCAGATACACGAAGAGCAGACACAGGCCGAAAATCATAGCCGTGGCATAGCTCGATGACGATGCCTCCTCACGCGTCATACCGGCATATTCATAGCCGTAGCCGTGGGGCAGTGTGGCCTTGGCCACACGGTCGATAGCCTTGAGGGCGTCGCCCGACGAATAGCCTGGGTTGGGGTTACCGGTGACGGATATTGATGTGAACATGTTGAAGCGGTTGAGCAGGTCAGGGCCATAGACGCGGGTGAGCTTGACAAAGTTTGACAGTGAAGCCATCTCACCGTTGGCGCTGCGCACCTTGATGGCGCTGAGCGTCTCGAGGTTGGCACGCGCCTCGGGGTTGGCCTGCATCATCACGCGGTAAATCTTACCGAAGCGGTTGAAGTTTGACACATACATACCGCCGTAGTATCCCTGCAGTGTGGAGAGGATGGCGCTGGTGCTCAGACCGGCCTGACGCGCCTTGGCGGCGTCAATGTCGATAAGATACTGCGGGAAGGTGGGGTTAAAGGTAGAGTAGGCGGTCATGATCTCGGGCTGCTTGTTGAGCTCGCCGAGGAAGCCTTGCACGATGTCGAAGAATTTGTTGATGTCGCCACCGACGCGGTCCTGCATCTTGATTTCAAAACCATTGGTCACGGAGTAACCGGAAATCATAGGCGGAGCGAAGAATACCACGCGGCCGTCCTTGATGCTGGAGGTCATCATATATAGTTTCTGAATGATGCTGTTGACGTCCTCGCCCTTGCCGCGCTCTGACCAGTCTTTGAGCTTGATGAGAAGAGTACCGTAAGTGGCGCCCTGGCCGGCGAGGAAGCTGTAGCCGTTGATTGACTCGCTCAGACGCACGGCGGGTATCGAACGCACCATGGCATCGACTTGCTCGATGACCTCGGTGGTGCGCTCTTGTGAGGTGCCCGCGGGCATGTCAATCATGCCGAAGAAGAAGCCGGTGTCTTCGTTGGGCACCATAGCCGTAGGTGTGCGCCACATCAGCCATACCAGCAGCACTACCGAGACAATCACGCAGGCAAACGAGGTGACCTTATGCTTGGCAAAGAATATAGCACCGCGCTCATACTTGGCCAGCAAGGCGCTGAATGACTTATTGAAGGCGGCATGGAAACGCTTGCCGAAGAGGCCGAGGACGGCCACCACGCCGCAGAGCGTGGCAATCACACCCAGCTCCACATGCTCAAAGTCAAACCATCCGAGCACCATAAACACGATGGTGGCGCACAGCAGCACGATGGTCACTATCGGCGGGAAGTTGATGCCGATAGAGCGGCGGACTTTAGCCTTCATCTCGGCGGCGGCAGCGCCATAGGCCTTGCCCATGCGCTCCTTGAGCGAGCTGTCGTCATCGTGAGCCTTCAGGAAGATGGCACACAGCGCCGGCGACAGCGTCAAGGCGTTGACAGCCGAGAAGCCGATGGCGATGGCCATCGTCAAGCCGAATTGCTGGTAGAACACACCCGAAGTGCCCGGCATAAACGACACGGGGATAAACACCAGCATCATCACAAGGGTGATTGACACCAGGGCGCCGGCTATCTCGTTCATAGCATCGATTGACGCTCGGCGCGGCGATTTGTATCCTTGGTCGAGCTTGGCGTGCACCGCCTCGACCACCACTATGGCGTCATCGACCACAATAGCGATAGCGAGCACAAGAGCCGACAGCGTGATAAGGTTGATAGAGAAGCCGATGAGGCTGAGCACGGAGAATGTACCTATCAACGCCACCGGGATGGCAATGGCAGGGATGATAGTAGAGCGGAAGTCTTGCAGGAAGATATACACCACGAGGAACACCAAGATGAAAGCCTCAATCAGGGTGTGGATCACCTTGCCTATTGAGGCGTAGAGGAAGTCGTTGTTGTTCATCGGGATGTCATAGACCAAGCCCTCGGGCAGGTCTTTCTTCATCTCCTCTACGCTGGCAATTACCTCATTGATAATCTTTGTAGCGTTAGAGCCGGCGGTCTGGAACACCATAGCCATTGACGACGGGTGGCCGTTGGCTTTGTTGTGGAAGCCGTAAGTGACGCGTCCCAGCTCGAGCTCTGCCACGTCTTTGAGCAGCAGGGTCTCGCCATCAGCCGTGGCGCGCACCACGATGTTGCCAAACTCCTCGGGAGTGGATAGGCGGCCACGATAGCGCAAGATGTACTGGAACGACTGGTTGCCTTGCTCGCCGAAGGAGCCGGGAGCAGCCTCCACGTTTTGGTCGGCCAGCGCCTGGGCCACATCAGAAGGCACCAGGCCATACTGAGCCATGACGTCGGGCTTGAGCCATACACGCATAGAGTAATCAGCGCCGAACGACATCACGTCGCCCACGCCCTCCACACGCTGGATCACAGGCACCACGTTGATTTTCATGTAGTTGTCGAGGAACTCCTCGGTGTAGGTGTCGGTGGTATCAACCAGAGCCACACCCACGAGCATTGAGTTCTGGCGTTTCTGAGTCTGCACACCCACCTGGTTGACCTCGGAGGGCAGCAGGTTGGCAGCCTTTGACACGCGGTTTTGCACGTTGACAGCCGCCATATCGGCGTTATAGCCTTGCTTGAAATATACGTTGATAGTGGCGCTACCGGTGTTGGTGGCTGTTGACTCCATGTATGTCATGCCTTCCACACCGTTGATTGACTCCTCGAGAGGGGCAATCACAGAGTTAAGCACAGCCTGAGCATTGGCGCCGGTATATGTGGTAGATACCATCACTGTGGGCGGTGCTATGTCAGGATATTGCGTGATAGGCAGCGAGAGCAAGCCCAGCAAGCCCAGCAGCACTATGAAGATGGAGATAACCGTCGATAGCACCGGGCGGTTAATAAAGGTGTCAAGTTTCATTGTCTAATCTCGTTAAAGAGTGTGTGTACCTATTAATGTATTTAGAGATATTCGGCTCACGCCACATTATTTGCCTTGAGCGGGAGCTTGCTGAGCCTGAGCCTCTTGAGCGGCTTTCTGAGCTGCATCAACGGGGTTGATGGTCATGCCGCTTTGCACGGAGTTGCCCACGCCCTCTACCACGATGCGCTGGCCGGCGGTCAGGCCCGATGATACCACATAGTTCTTGCCGTCGTTGACGTCAAGCACCTTGATGGCGGTAGAGACGGTGACGTTGGAGTCGTTGACTAAAAACACATATTTCTGATCCTGGATTTCGAAGGTGGCCTTCTGGGGTATGATGATTACGTCGGTGCTCTCCACGGGTATCACGATGGTGCCGGTGTTGCCGCTGCGGAGCATGCCGCTGGGGTTGGAGAAGAGAGCGCGCACTGAAGCCGCGCCGGTGGTGTTGTCAATGATACCTGACACTGTTGACACCTTGCCCTCCATAGGATACTCAGAGCCGTCGGCGAGGATGAGCTTGACGGCGGGCATCTCGGCGATAGCCTTAGCGATGGGCTTGGCGCCATTGTCAGAGAGCTTGAGGAGGTCTTTCTCGGTGAGCGAGAAGTAGGCATATACTGACGAGTTGTCGCTGATGGTGGTCAGCGGCAGTGCCGACGAAGGCGAGGCGAGAGAGCCTTCGCGATTAGGAATCTTGCCTACAACGCCGTCGCAGGGGGCTGTCACCACGGTGTATGCCAGGTTTTTGCGGGCTGATGTCAGCTGAGCCTGAGCCTGAACCAGCTGAGCCTTGGCTTGGCGCAGGGCGTTGTCAGCGGTCTGCCAGTCATATTCGCTGATGATATTTTTGTCGTAGAGCATACGCTTGTTTTGCTCTGTGAGCTGAGCCGTAGAGACTGCTGTCTGGGCGGCAGCGACAGCGGCATTGGCCTGATCTACAGAGGCTTGAAATTGCACCTGGTCAATGGTGAACAACACCTGACCGCGGCGCACGGCTTGACCCTCGTCAACGTGCACCTTTGTGATAAATCCGCTCACCTGAGGGCGGATATCTATGTCTGTCTTACCTTTGATGGTAGCAGGATAGGTGTTGGCGAGCTCTGAGTTGCCCGTCGTTAATGTCATCACTGCTATTGACGGAGCTTGCTGCTGTGGTCCTTGCTGAGTACCCGAGCACGAAGCTACGGATAAGGCTGTAGCAGCTATAGCCACTACGCCCATGATTTTAATTGTGTTGGCTTTCATATTTATTATTTGGTCTGTTAATTTCCTATTAATTAATTGTGTGTACCTAAAATCGCTGCAAAGTTACTCACTTTTTTTGATTGTCGTGTGGACTATTATTCAAAAATGTTGGACATTTTGAGAACCCCCCCTTTAAAAATTGCAAAAATCGAACAATAATTGTCCCTTAACACCTATATCTTCTCCATTTACTATCATCTGCACCGGCTCACATTGTATATCTATAACACCTTACGGCTGCCCATTGATTTATGGCACAGCACATAACAGACGCTCGATGGCTGCTATTTGTGACAAAATAATCACTAACTTTGCAGCAGCACAAGCTCGCAACGCAATATGTCGGGATACTTACAATCATGCACCTTCAGCCATCAGCGGCTGGGCATCGTCAAGGTGATGGTGCAGCGCAATATGCGCAGCATCGCTATATCATGGCGCGCCGACTGTCTCGTGGCGAAAATGCCGCCGGGAGTGCCGGTTGACTACTTTATGCAGCTATTAGAGGCTAATACCGATAAATTTTTAGCTGCGCGCGCCTCCCTCACGTGGCGAGGTGAGCAGATAGCCGCCGGAGGGCTGTTGGCAGTAGGGTCGGCGACAGTGCGCTTTGAGCATGGTGATTGCCACGGCTCACACCCGGCCGAGCTGCTGCGCGACCGCACAGACCCCAAGCTCTATATCTTCAGGCTGTCGCAGCAGTATCAATATGGCAGCACCGAGGCGGTGACGCTGATACGCCGGTTGGTGATGCGGCTTGCCTACTTAGAGATGCTCGCCAAGCTGCGCACTCACATCATGCCGATAGCCGAGCGGCTGGGCGTGAAGGTCAAGGCGTGGCGCGTGGGCCGCGGCAGGGGGCAGCTGGGCCGCTGCACGGCCGACCACATAATCACCATCAGCTGCTATTGTATCTTCCTGCCTGACAGGCTTTTGGACTTTGTGGTATGTCACGAATTGGCACACATCAGCCACCCCGACCATTCAGCCGCCTTTCATGAGTGCTGCAACCGCTATTGCGATGGACAGGAGAAGCAGCTCCACCGCGAGCTGAAAGCGTATGCCTTCCCTATTTAGCAGTCTTAGCGCCAGAATATCAGCGAATTAGTGCCGGAGGGTGACACCTTGAGCGTGACGTGGGCGCTCTCTATCACCGGTATATTGTGATCCACATGGCCTATGGGCACATTGTAGGCCACGGGGTAGCTGTACTCAGCCACCATATCGCGCACCATAGCCTCCATAGAGCTGTGATTTTCGTCAGCCTTATATTCGGTGAATTGGCCCACTATCAGGCCGCGCAGCTGCGAGAGCACGCCTCTGAGCTTGAGCTGATACAGCTGCCGCTCTATCTTATAGATGGGCTCGGCCACATCTTCGATGAAGAGTATGGTGTCAGGGCGCATGATATCATAGGGTGTGCCTATCAGCTCGGCGAGCACAGCCACATTGCCGCCGAGGAGGGTGCCGTCGGCGATGCCCTGGCGGTCATATTCGTGCGCCGGGAAGGTATAGGCAGGGCGCTCGCCCTCGAGGATGCTGACGAGCGCTGCGTTGTCGGGGTCATCGAGGCCGAGCATTATATGCCCGGTCATGGAGCTGTGTATGCTGGCTATGCCTTTAGAGGCCATCAGGGCATGGAGCGCCGAGATATCCGAGAAGCCGGCCACCCACTTGGGGTCATCGGCCAGCGGCAAGCGCGAGAGCTTATCGAGGATATGCACCACGCCATATCCACCGCGCGAGCATATCACGGCTCTCACCGTGGGGTCGAGCAGCGCACGGCTGAGGTCGTCGTAGCGCTCCTCGGCGGTGCCGCTATAATAGCCGTTGCGCCCAAAGGTGTGGGGCATTATCTCTACCTCCCAGCCGTGGTCGCGGAGCACGGCGGCGGCGCCCTCTACTTTCTCGGCAGCTATTGGTCCGGCGGGTGAGCATATCGCCACCTTGTCGCCTCGCTTGAGTGGTCGCGGATATAGTGTCATTGCTTGATAGTGGTTTTGATGTATATGTGGGTGAGTGGGTTAGAATAGTTCGTGCTTGTTATTGTCAGAGAGCATGTAGCCGAGGCCCTGGCGGTTGACGATAGTCACACCCAGAGGCTCCAGCTTGTGGCGCAGCCGCGAGATGTTGGTATCCACCACGCGCAGGTTGGTGGTGGCGGCCTCGGGCCACACGGCGTTGAAGATGGCCACGCGCGAGGTGTAGCAGCCCGCATATCGCAGCAGCTCGGCAAGGATATCGGCCTCGGTGGCCGACAGCGCCACGCTATTGTCGCCAACGCGCGCCACCGCCAGTTCGCGACTGAGAGTCAGCTCGTGAGGAGCCGTCATGATAGGCTCATGGCCCAAAGCACCGCCGCGGCGCCGACGCAGCAGCGCTCGTATGCGTGCCAGCAGCTCGCTGAGCGAATAGGGCTTGGCGAGGCAGTCGTCAGCGCCGGCATCGAGGGTGTCAATGACGGAGCGGCTGCCGTCGAAGGGCGCGCACACTATCAGGCCTATGGCGGCGGTAGCAGCCGACGAACGCAGGCGGCGCGCAAAGCCGATGTTGTCAGCGCCGGCAGCCGAGCATGACGCCACCACTACGTGCACACCCTCGAGCGTGCGCTCATCGATGCCTGACATATCGGAGACGGTGACCACCTCATAGCCCTCGCTGCGCAAGTTGAGCTGCAGCATCCGGGCTATGTGTGGGTCGTCTTCGATGACCATTACCGTGCCTGCTGATGGTTTTATGCCTGACATCGCTGATGTATTGTTTTTGCAAAATTAGCGAAATTTCACCATATCGGCATAGTGTGGCGCAAAAAAAGCGCTGCGAAATTTCGTCATTGCCACATTACTGCGTAACTTTGCAGAGATAAAACGGCAGTTACGCGCGTGGGGGGCTGAAGCGCCGCCATCGCCGCCCACCCTACCCTGCTTGCCGCTAAGACTAACATATACCAACGCATATTATGGCTATAGACATAAAGAACCTGCTCTTTGACCTTGGCGGAGTGATAATGGACATCGACAAGAATTGCTGCATCAGAGCCTTTGAGGCGCTGGGCATGCGCGATGCCGGCCGCTTTTTCGGCGACTTTTCGCAGCAAGGGCCCTTCCGCGACATCGAGCAAGGAGCCATCACGGTGGAGCAATTTCACACACTGGTGGGCCGTGAGCTACGCGCGGGCGTCAGCGATGCTCAGATTGACGCCGCCTTCAACGCCTTCTTGCTGGGCATCCCCGTGGCCCGTCTGCGCGCCTTGGAGCATCTCAACCACAAGTACAATATATGCCTGCTGAGCAATACCAACCCCATCATGTGGGGGTCGGCCATACGCGACTATTTTGCCATCGACGGCCACGCGCGCGAGGACTATTTTGCCGGAGGCATCGTGACCTCGTTTGAGGCAAAGTGTCTCAAGCCCGACAGGCGCATCTTTGACCACACCGCCGCCACGCTGGGCATCGCGCCGGAGCAGACTCTCTTCTTTGACGACTCGGCTACCAATGTAGCGGCTGCAATAGCCGCGGGATACAACGCCGTGGTGGTGCCCCCCGGCACCGAATTTACCGATGTGCTGCAGCGATGGCTCTCTCAGGCGTGATAGCAACGATAGGCATGTTTGACGGCGTGCATCGCGGTCACATACACCTGCTGCAGCAACTGCGGCGCGAGGGGGCGTCACGCTCGCTGGCCCCGGTGGCTGTCACCTTTGAGTCTCATCCGCTGCGCGTCATCGCCCCGGAGAGAGCGCCGCGAGTGCTGATGTCGCTCCCGGAGAGAGTGGAGGCGCTGCGCCGCCCGGGTGTTGACGTGGTGGTGCTTGACTTTGCGTCTGTGCGCCGCCTCACTGCCGCCGATTTCATGCGGCTGTTAGCGGCCGACTATGGCGTAAAGGCGTTGCTGATGGGCTTTAACCACAACTTCGGCAGCGACCGTCTGAGCACCTTTGACGATTACCGCCGCGCCGGCGAGGCAGCTCACGTAGAGGTGCTGCAATGCACCGAGGTGGAGGGTCTGAGAGTCAGCAGCTCTATGGTGCGCCGCGCCGTGGCTGCCGGAGATATGGCTCAAGCCCGGGCG
Organism: Muribaculaceae bacterium; assembly: GCA_051871765.1. Taxonomy (GTDB): domain Bacteria; phylum Bacteroidota; class Bacteroidia; order Bacteroidales; family Muribaculaceae; genus CAG-873. The sequence goes on along the minus strand of JBJEDF010000051.1, from coordinate 24,779 downwards.
ATGCTCGGCCGGTATTACTCTATCTCGGGCACGGTGGTCAGCGGTCATCATCTGGGGCGCACCATCAATTTCCCAACCGCCAATATGGCGCCCGATGTCGCCGAGCAGCTATTGCCGGCCGACGGCGTCTATGCCTGCATTGCCACAGTGGAGGGCTACGACACCCCTCTCACAGCGATGACCAACATAGGATGCCGCCCCACGGTGGCCACCCACGGTGAGCGCACCATCGAGGCGCACATCATTGGCCTCGATGCCGACATCTATGGGTGCCATCTGCGGCTCGCCTTTGTGGAGCGCCTCAGGGGTGAGATGCAATTTGCCGACATAGCGGCCTTGCAGCGGCAGCTGACGCTCGACCGCGAAGCCACGCTGCGCGTCATCACCGCGGCAAGCGCGACATAAGCTCGAGGTCTGACGCCACCTCGCCTTGCATCAGATACTTGTCGCGGCGGCTGACCACGCCGTCGTAGATGCGCTGCGCGGCATCGCCATCGTGGTCGTGATATAATGCTATGGCGTAGAGACATCGCGACTTGGCGCTGCTGACCTTGCTGTAAGTCTTGAGATACTGCAGCAGCTGAGGCGTCAGCAGCTCGGCAGCGCGCTCGTGGCGGCCGGTGGCCAGAGCGGTATATACTATCTCGCACTCTATCTCCTTGACCAGCAGCCCCATAATCACTTTGCGGCGAGCGTGGAGGCTCTCGAGGGCCGTTAGCGCCGCCTCGTTGTCGCCATTGTCCATAAGCACCGCTATGTGCAGCATATATTGCGCCAGCACCAACGAATTGCGGCAATCAAAGTCGGGGCTCATCTGAGACCACTCGGCGGGCATATCCTTGGGCCGCACACCCTGCTGCATCAGCGCATTGGCGCGCAGCTGCACATAGAGAGCACGGCGGCTGAGGCCATCGCGGCGCATCAGCAACATATTGGAGGCATCATTGCGTATGCCGCCGGCATTGATGGGGATAGCATTGGTGAGCAGTATCATCAACCCTATCAGCTCAAACACTAACAGCGCCTCCTTGGCCTCGGCGGGCATCTCGCACAGCAGCAGGGGCGCCACGGCAGCCAGCGTGACGGCATTGGCGAGAACGCCGCCGGCATTGTACCACATCACCGGCATACGCTCCGGAGCGACATCGGCGGCCGGTGTCAGCAGGCACTGGCCTCCCGTGCCTGCTATAGCATAGCGGCGCAGGCACAGCTTGCCGTCAAGGCGTATGATGGTGAAGCTGAAGATGCGAAATGACACAAACTCATAGCCGGTGGCGAGGCCGCACACCAGATGCCCGGCCTCGTGGAGCAGGGTGTGGACAGGCACCGACACTATCAATGCGCCTACGGCTATCAGCCCTCCCACGGCGGCATCAGTCCACTGCGCCGATGCCAGCTTGTCAATGACGCCGCTGAAGGTAACATCATCTTTGACGGCCACAAGCACCACAGCAGCGCCTGCCAGGCCTATGACGCCGCCCACAAGCGCCGCCACAATGAATTTCAGTATTTTCTTAATCATTGCTCTCGGTGGTGTATTCGTTGATTTGAGATATCACATCGTCGTTGGTGCGCTGCATCTTGCGATAGATGTAAAATGCGAATATCAGCCCGGCCACACCACCGATGGCGCAGCCTATCAGCGCCCCGAAGATGAATGCGCGCAACATAGGCTCAGCTGTCGTGGCCAGCGAAGCGTAAGCCTCGAGACCGGTCCAGAGCACCCACACTATCACTAAGGGCACAGTCACCACCATCTGTATGGTGCGTCGGCGCTTCATCACCACAAGCTTTGACACGGTGGCTATGAGATTGTCCTTGCTGTAATCGGCATCGCTGAGGCCATGCAGATTGATGAGATAGTCGATATACACATCAATCACAACCATCACCATAAGGAAGGCATAGTTAAGCCACGACAGGCCGAGTGCCATCTTCAGCTCCAGCCATAATATTGCTATCACCGGTATCAGGCAGGCCTCCATGATGATGTATTTCTTAAGCCACGACATGCGGCTCTTCATTGACTTGGCTATCAGCCGCTCGTTGACAATCTCTTGGTGGTCAAGGCTCTGACGCAGGCTCTCGAGCTGCGCTCTCATCTGATCTATATCGTTGTTGGGGGCTTTGGTTTCCATATTGGGTTGCTTTAGGTGTAAGGGGTGGTGGTGTGATATGTTTATTAAGTATTAGTCATTGTCGGCCGACGACATGCTCTTAAGCTGCTGACGTATGCGATAGAGGCGCACCGACACATTCTTGGGCGAGATGCCCACGATGGCGCCGATCTCTTCATAGCTGATATCCTCGAGCCATAGCAGCACCAAGGCGCGGTCAAGGGGCGGCAGCTGATTGATGCGGCTGTGGAGCAAGCGCGCTTGCTCGCTGTTGCGGTCGGTGGCTGTGAAGATATCTATATCCATAGCCAGCTGCTCGCGCGCCTTGCTGCGACGCTTCTTTTTCTCGTCGAGGGTGATACAGGTGTTCAGCGCCACGCGATAGACCCACGTCTTGACGGCGCTGCGCCCCTCAAAGCTCTTAAAGCCGCTCCATAGCTTGATGAGCACCTCTTGAAATAAATCTGCCACCTCATCGGCATCGTTGGAGAACATATAGCACACCATATATATCGTGCTCTTATGCTCCCTGACGAGACGCGCAAACTCTTGTTGGTCTGATTTCATTGTGTCAGTGATTGTTGTTGGTCATTTTTTATACCTTAGACTGCGGATGCCGGCGATTTGCTACACCCCACACCTAAAAAAATCTCCCCCCCGCGTGAGCCTTACGGTCTCGGCAGGGGGGGAGAGTATTAACATTGGCTTAGGTTTCTTATCAGAAAATGCTCCACGCCACTGTCAGGCCGGCCATCACGATGGCTACCATTGACATCAGCTTGATGAGGATGTTGAGGCTGGGGCCGGAGGTATCTTTGAAGGGGTCGCCCACGGTGTCGCCCACCACGGTGGCCTTATGCACCTCGCTGCCTTTGCCGCCGAAGTTGCCTTCTTCCACATATTTCTTGGCATTGTCCCAGGCGCCGCCGGCATTAGCCATAAAGATAGCGAGCACAAAGCCGGCCGAGAGGCCACCCACGAGGAGGCCTATCACGCCGGGCACGCCGAAGACGATGCCGGTGAGTATCGGAGCTACTATGGCAAGCAACGAGGGGAACACCATCTCGCGCTGAGCGCCCTTGGTGGATATCTGCACACAGCGTGCATAGTCAGGCTCAGCCTGACCGGTGAGGATACCCTTGATTTCGCGGAACTGGCGGCGCACCTCCTCTACCATGTGAGCGGCGGCGCGGCCCACGGCATTCATCGTCAAGCCGCAGAACAGAAACGCCATCATAGCGCCGATAAACATGCCGGAGAGCACCGTGGGGTTCATCAGTGTCACATCAAAGTAGGTCATGAAGTCAGTGAACGAGGCATCGTGCAGCGCCACGATCCGGCCGCCGGGCATCTCGAGCGCCGTCTCGCCCAGGCGAGCCATGCCGATGCGTATCTCCTCAATGTACGAGGCGAGCAGCGCCAGGCCGGTGAGGGCGGCAGACCCGATGGCAAAGCCCTTGCCGGTGGCGGCGGTGGTGTTGCCCAGCGAGTCGAGGGCATCAGTGCGCTTGCGCACCTCAGCGCCGAGGCCGCTCATCTCGGCATTGCCGCCGGCATTGTCGGCGATGGGGCCGTAAGCGTCAGTAGCCAGGGTGATGCCCAGGGTGGAGAGCATACCCACAGCGGCGATGCCTATGCCGTAGAGGCCCATGCCCACGTTGGCCAGGTCAAAGCCGGAAGCAAACCAATATGACAAGATGATGCCGGCCACCACGGCGATGACGGGCACTGCCGTAGATATCATGCCCAATCCTACGCCTGAGATGATGACGGTGGCGGGGCCGGTCTTGCCGCTCTCTGACAGCCGCTGTGTGGGCTTATATGATTGCGAGGTGTAATACTCGGTGGAGCGGCCTATGATGATGCCCACCAGCAGGCCCACCACCACTGACATTGACACCCACACCCAATTATTGAGGCCCAAGAGCCATAATATCAGGAATGTGGCGCCCACTATCAGCGCCGAGCTGAGATTGGTGCCCAGCGACAGCGACCCCAGCAGGTTGCGCATCGTGGCATTCTCCTTGGTGCGCACGGCAAAGATGCCCACTATCGAGAGCAAGATGCCCACGGCGGCGATGAGCATAGGCGCTACCACAGCCTTAAACTGCATATCCACATCGCCCGATGAGATATACGCGGCGGCGCCCAGCGCTGCCGTGGCGAGGATTGAGCCGCAGTATGACTCATAGAGGTCGGCGCCCATACCGGCCACGTCGCCCACATTGTCGCCCACATTGTCAGCGATGGTGGCGGGGTTGCGCGGGTCGTCTTCGGGGATGCCGGCCTCCACCTTGCCCACTAAGTCAGCGCCCACATCGGCAGCCTTGGTGTAGATGCCGCCGCCGACACGGGCAAAGAGCGCCTGCGTCGATGCGCCCATACCAAAGGTGAGCATCGTGGTGGTTATCATACACAGCTTGGCGGTGGGCGCTTCGCCGGGCGCTATGTCGATGCAGTGGTTGAGCAATATATACCAGAAAGAGATGTCAAGCAAGCCGAGGCCCACCACCACCAGGCCCATCACGGCGCCGCTGCGGAATGCCACACGCAAGCCTCCGTTGAGCGAGCGCCGCGCGGCATTGGCAGTGCGTGCCGAGGCATAGGTCGCCGTCTTCATGCCCAAAAAGCCCGAGAGACCCGAGAAGAAGCCTCCGGTAAGGAAAGCCACGGGCACCCACGGATTTTGCAGGCTGAAGCCATAGGCCATCACTGAGAATAATATCACCAGGCCCAAAAACACGAGCCCCACTACCTTGTACTGCTGGCGCAAGTACGACATTGCCCCTTGGCGCACATACCGGGCAATCTTCTGCATAGTGTCGGTGCCTTCGCTCTCGCGCAGCATCTGGCGATAGAAATACCACGCCAAAAGCAGCGCCACTATTGAGGCGGCAGGCACAATCCAAAACAAAGCTTGTTGCATAACTTTATGGTATTATTTTTAGGGTTGATTGTTAAGCTACAAAATTAGTAATTTTTCCTCACAAAGCCAAATGCCACCCGCCACCCGGCCACCAAATCAGACCAATTTGTCTAATCAGCTACACCTAAAAAAATCCGCGCCTTCGCAGAGGAGGGCGCGGACTATGTGATGGCGCTAAGCCGTAGGGTCGGGCTTAGAATAGCTTCTCGGGATATACGCCGTCAGCGTGGAGCTGAGCGAATTTGGCCACCACGGCGGGGCGATCTTCGCTGTAAGTGACGCCAAACCAGCGCGAGTCGGTGTCGAGCACCTTGACGGTAGCCTCGCCGCTGTGGATGAGGGTGTCGATGCAGGTGGGGATATAAAACTCTGACTTGGGCTCGGCGATGTGAGCATCGAGGAAGCGACGGAACTCGCGATCAGAGTAGTCAAAGTAGTCGGGCGTAAATCCCCACAGGTTCATTGACACGGGGGTAGCGGGGTCGAGGGTCTGCACGGCGCCGTTTTCGTCGGTAAACACGATTTTGCCGTCGGCGTCGTAGCTGATGGCGGTGCGCTCCACTACTGATGTCAGCAGGCCGTCGGTGTTCTCACACACGCCGCGCGACACCGAACCGTTTTCGGTCATAGTGTTGCCCACGCGGAAGCCTACCATGCAGTAGTCGCCCTTGCGTGTGTGCTCGCGCGAGAGCTCTTTAGCTATCACCTCAAAGGCGTTGCGGCCATAGAAGTCGTCGGCGTTGAGCACGGCAAAAGGCTCGTTGATGACCTCACGGCCCATGAGCACGGCGTGGTTTGTGCCCCAGGGCTTGGTGCGCTCGGCGGGGCAGGTGTAGCCTTCGGGGAGCTTGTCAGTGGATTGGAACACCACCTCCACGGGGATGTGACCTTCATATTTTGAGAGCACCTTGTCGCGGAAGTCTTGCTCAAAATCTTTGCGAATGACAAAGACGACTTTGCCGAAACCGGCGTGGAGGGCATCGTAGATAGAATAGTCCATGATGGTCTCGCCGTGAGGGCCGAGACCGTCGAGCTGCTTAAGGCCGCCATAGCGGCTACCCATGCCGGCAGCAAGCACAAATAGTGTAGGTTTCATATTAGATATGTGTTATTTACAGAAATGAAATTTTATTATTCGGTGATACTGTTGGCCGGGGCGCAGCAGGGTGGAGGGGAATTGCGGCTTGTTGGGGGCGTCGGGCATATCCTGGCACTCGATGGCCACGGCATCGTAGTCGTGGTATTGGTGGCCTGACTTGCTCGCGGGCGACCCATCGAGCCAGTTGCCGGTATATACCTGCACGGCGGGCTGCGAAGTGCTCACCTCGAGGGTGCGGCCTGAGCGCTCATCGTGGAGGCGGGCGGCGAGGCGCACCACACCGGGCTGATAGTCGTCAATGACCCAGCAGTTGTCATATCCCTTGCCATAGACCAGCGCGGGGAAGTCGGCCTTGATGTCGGCGCCGAGGGCCTTGGGAGCGGTGAAATCCATCGGCGTGCCTGCCACGGGAGCCATCTCGCCTACGGGTATCAGCGTGGGGTCAGTGGGCAGATAGCGTGAGGCGCAGAGCTGCAGCTGATGGTCGAGCACGGAGCCGCTGTCGTGACCGGCGAGGTTGAAGTAGGTGTGGTTGGTGAGATTGACCACGGTGGCCTTGTCGGTGACAGCCTTGAGGGCGAGGGTGAGGGTGCAGTCATCGTCCCAGGTGTAAGTGGCGGTGACCACGAGGTTGCCGGGATAGCCTTCCTCGCCGTCGGCGCTGTGATAGGCAAACTCGATGCAGTCAGGCGCTACCTCGCGAGCCTGCCACACGCGGTTTTGAAAGCCGGTGGGTCCGCCATGGAGGGCGTTGGGGCCATTGTTGATGGCGAGGGTATATTCGTGGCCGTCGATAGCGAAACGGCCGGCGGCGATGCGGTTGGCATATCGGCCGGGTATCTTGCCGGCACAGGGCCCGTCGGCGAGATAATCGGCCGGATTGCGGTAGCCTAAGACCACATCGGCGAGATTGCCGTTGCGGTCAGGCACGATGATAGAAACAATTCCGGCGCCCATCGATGACAGCACCACCGTTGCGCCGGAATTGTTTGTAAGAGAGAATAGTTTCACAGTAGAGAGATGTATGATGTGTGTGACACTAAAGATATGGTATCATTCTACGCGGCGAGCGCCATCGCTGATAACCACGGGATAGATTTTGGGCTCGTGGCCGTAGCGGGTGTTGAAACGCTCGCGGGCGGTGGCGACGAAGTTGTCGTAGAGCTCGTCCTTGACAAGATTGATGGTGCAGCCGCCAAAGCCGCCGCCCATGATGCGCGAGCCGGTGACGCCGCATTGGCGAGCCACGTCGTTGAGGAAGTCAAGCTCCTCACATGACACCTCGTAGTCCTTGGAGAGGCCGGCGTGGGTCTCGTACATCTTGCGGCCTACTGTCTCGTAGTCGCCACGCTGAAGGGCATCGCAGACGGCGAGCACGCGCTCCTTCTCTTCGATGACGTATTTTGCGCGGAAGTAGTCTTCGGCGGTGATGTCGCTCTTGACAGCGTTGAGGCTCTCCATAGTGGCATCACGGAGTGTTTCGATGCCGAGACGACGCGCTACGCGCTCGCATGACTCGCGGCGCTTGTTGTAGGGCGAATCCACCAACTCATGTTTCACCACTGAGTCGATGAGCACGAGGGTGTAGCCCTTGGGGTCGAAGGGGAAGTATTCATACTCCATCGAGCGGCAGTCGAGGCGCATGAGGTTGCCTTTCTTGCCAAAGACAGAGGCGAATTGGTCCATGATGCCGCAATTGACGCCGCAGTAGTTGTGCTCTGTGGATTGGCCGATGCGAGCGAGCTCGAATTTGTCGATGGTGTTGCCGTTGAAGAGGTCATTGAGAGCGAAAGCAAAGCAGCTCTCCAGCGCTGCCGATGACGAGAGGCCGGCGCCCAGAGGCACATTGCCGGCAAAGACGGCGTCAAAGCCTTTGACCACGCCGCCGCGCTTGATGGTCTCGCGGCATACACCGAAGATATATCGAGCCCATTGCGCCTTGGGGGCATCGGCTTCTTCGAGGCCAAACTCGGCAGTCTCGTTGATGTCGATAGAGAATAGGCGCACCTTGTCGGTGTCGTTGGGGCGGATTTCCGCCATTATCACTTTGTCAATAGCACCGGGGAACACAAAGCCACCGTTGTAGTCGGTGTGCTCGCCGATGAGGTTGATACGCCCGGCTGAGGCATAGAATGTGCCTTCGCTGCCAAAGCGCTGTTTGAATTCGTTGCTGATTTTAGTTTGCATGGTTTAATGGTAAGGATATTAAAATGTGTTTGGTACTAACAAAGGTACACTGATTATTTTATAATTATCGGTATTTCAGCTTTTTTAACACCGGGGGCCGACACCCGCAGCGTGGCTGCACCGGGCGCGGTGCCGGCACGCACGATGACGGTGCAAGCGCCGCTGAAGAGGCGCATCTGCGGCTGTGCGAAAGGCATCAGGCAGGTGGGGTCGCCGTTAGCGGTAGCCTCAAAAGAGGCATCGCCGATGACTTTGAAAGATACCAAACGATTGTCGGCCGGACATATATTGCCGTCTTTGTCGGCCACTTGCACGGTGACGTAAGCCAGGTCAAGGCCATCGGCGGCGAGGGTGTCGCGGTTGGCCGAGAGTACCAGATGGTGAGGCTTGCCGGCGGTGCGCACCACCGCCTCGTCGGCTTTAGCGCCGGAGGCATCATAGGCCACTACGCGCAGCTCGCCGGGCTGATATTTGACATTGGGCCACATCAGGCGGTAGCGGCTCATGGCAGAGCTGTCGTTTTTCTCGCTGAAGCCTTGCGACACGCCGTTGACAAAAAGCTCGGCCTTGGGGTATGACGTGTAAGCCATGACCGGGGTGGTCAGCCCCTCACGGCCGGGCCACGTCCAGTGGGGCAGCAGGTGCAAGGTGGGGCTTTGTGTCTGCCACTGCGAGCGGTAGAGGTAGTAGCGATCCTTGGGCAGCGAGGCGAGGTCAATGATGCCGAAGAGGCTGCTGTGATTGGGCCACGCATCGGTGTCGTAGGGTGTGGGCTCGCCTAAGTAGTCAAAGCCGGTCCATACAAACTGCCCTATCATCCAGGGATAGTCGTCGTCAGCGGCAAAGTCGATGTCGGGGATATTGCTCCAGTAGCATGCCTCGGTGTCGTATGACGATGACTGATGCTCAGGGTGCTCCACGCTCTTGCCGCACTCCACGGGGAAGTAATACACACCGCGCGACGACACTGTGGAGGCCGTCTCCGATCCGAGCACCAATTTTTGTGGCAACACCTCGTAGGCACGCTGATAGTGGCCGGGCTTGTAGTTAAAGCCGGGTATGTCAAGCGAGGCGGCAAAGCCGTTATCGAGGACACAGCCTATCTGGTCCATGCCGCAAGTGACGGGGCGTGTGGGGTCTTCGCGGTGGCATATATCGCGCAGGAACGTCAGCTCGGCCACGCCGTCGGGGCCCCACTGCGAGGGCACCTCATTGCCTATGCTCCACATCACCACAGAGGGGTTGTTGCGGTAGTGGTGCAGCATATTGACCATGTCGCGCTCGGCCCATTCGTTGAAGAGGGTGCCGTAGCCGTTGCGGCATTTGGGGCGGAAGCTCCAATCGTCAAAAGGCTCCACCATCATCATAAAGCCCATCTCATCGCATAGCTCCACCAGCTCAGGTGCGGGCATATTGTGAGAGGTGCGTATGGCGTTGCAGCCCATGTCCTTGAGCATCTCGAGCTGGTGGCGCAGGGCGGCGCGGTTGACGGCAGCGCCCAGGGGGCCGAGGTCGTGGTGGTTGCATACGCCCTTGAATTTGGTGGGCACGCCGTTGAGGAAAAATCCCTGGTGAGCCACATATTGCAGGCTGCGGATACCAAAGCGCGTGGTGTAGGTATCGACCACGGCGCCATCGATGCTGAGAGTGGTGCGCGCGGTGTAGAGCGCCGGGCTCTGCGGCGACCACAGGGCGGGATTATCCACGGTGAAAGCCTGTGTCAGAGCCTGGCCGTGAGCATAGTGCATGGCGCTATTGGTGGCGACGATATTGCCGGCGGCGTCGATGATGTCAGTGACCACGCTGATGGCGGTGCCCTTGGCGGCGCCGGCGATGTCAGTGGTGATGCTCACCGAGGCGCGGTCAGCCGAGACAGAGGGAGTGGTGACGTAAGTGCCCCACACGGCCACATGCACCTTGGCGGTCTGCAACAGGTGCACATTGCGAAAGAGGCCGGCGCCGGGATACCAACGCGATGACTCCTCTTTGTTTTCGAGGCTCACCTCCAGCGCATTGTCGCCGAGGCGCAGAAGGCCTTCGGGGATGTCGAGATAGAAGGAATTGTAGCCATAAGCCCAGCGGCCTATTTCACGGCCGTTGACGCTGACCACGGGGTTGCTCATAGCGCCGTCAAAGATGAGGGTGAAGGCGCGCGCCGCGGTGTCGGCAACGGCAAAGGTGGTGCGATAGACGCCGCGGCCAAAGTATGGGAGGCCGCCGGTGCGGCCGGTCTTGCAGGTCTTTTCGGTCTCGCCGTTTTGCTCCACGGCCACCACCTGGAGGTCGTGGGCGCGGTCAAAGGGCTCGTTGATGGCCCAATCGTGGGGCACACGCACATCGGCAAATGTGGCATTGTCGGCGGTGACGCCATCGCTGAGGCGCGCAAATTGCCACTGCGTGAGCGTTGTCGATTGGCGCTCAACGGCGCCAACCGACAATGTCACTACAGATGCAAGTGCTATGTAAGCAAGAAATTGTTTCATATACTTGACTTAGAGAGTGTGAGGAAGAAAGGCATTAGTTAGCAGCCTTGAAGACATCGAGAGCCTGCGTGGGAGTGCCATCGGCAAAGCAGCCCTTGTTGTAACCGCCGTTGTAACCGGCCGGCGCCTCGGGCTCCCAGTAGAAGATGCCGTCAACGACACCGCTCTCCACACAGCCGGCATAGAGGCGACGCATCATCAGGTCGGCCTCTACGGCTTTGTCATAGTCCATACCCACCTCGCATATCATCAGGCGCTTGCCGTAGGCGGCGTTGAGACGCTTGATGTTGGCCAGGCATGCATCTACGGTGGCTTCGTAGGAGTCGGCATCGGGGTAGAGCGACATGCCTATGATGTCGTACTTGCCGCCATTGTCAGCGAGTGCTCCGAAGATGCGGTCATAAATCCACTCTTTGTCGCCGCTGTCGAGGTGCACGATAACTTGCGCGTCGGGGAAGATAGCCTTGACGGCGTCATATCCGGCATTGACCAGGGCAGTGAAAGCGGCAGGGTCGTCGATGCTGCCGATGGGATAGAGCATGCCGCCGCGGGTCTCGTTGCCTATCTGCACCCACTCGGGGGTGATGCCCTGCGCTTGGAGGCGCGAGAGCATGGCGGTGACGTGGTCGGCGACAGCCGTCTTGAGGCCTTCGAGGTCATAGTCGGCCCAAGCGGCAGGGGTGACCTGCGAGCCGGGGTCGGCCCAGGTGTCAGAGAAGTGGAAGTCAATCATCAGGCGCTGATTGAGGGCAGCGGCGCGGCGCGCCTTGAGCATGACGTCGTCAATATTGTTCCAGCCTTCAGCGGGGTTGACCCACACACGCAGACGTATCGAGTTGACGCCGCATTGGTCGCGCAGCAGACGCATGCACTCGGTGGCATTGCCGGCGGCATCGGTGAAGGTGACGCCTTCGCTTTCGAGCTGAGTGAGCCAGCTCACATCAGCACCTTTGGCAAAGCCGCTGTTGTCAAAGACTTCGGGCTCGGCCGGTGTCTTGGGAGGATTGGTGACGGGGCTCTCCTCGGTGCAAGCGCCCAAGCAGCACGCGGCGAGGAGCAGTATAGATGATTTAAGCAGTTTCATGATTTAGCTGATTGAAGTGTGGGTATTAGTTGGCTTGATAAGAGTAAGTGCCCTTGCAGAGGTCCACGGTGAGGGTGTAGGAGCCGTTGGCGAGGTCGTTGTCGCCGGTGAAGCCGTCGTGCTGATAGTAGAGCATGCCGGCGGTGTTGCCTCCGCCGAAGAAGATATCCCAATCGTTGTTAATGATAATCTTCACGCCCCAGGGGGTATTGGCGGTCTTCTGCACTGTGGCGGTGTAAACGCCCGGTGTGGAGGTCTCGGCCATCGGGGTGATGGCCCAGTCATCATTGAGGCCGGCATAGCCGACAGTGGTGATGGCGTGAGTGGCATAGGTCATGGCAGAGAGATTGCACTCCACTACATACATGCCGATGCCGGGAGCGGGCAGGTTGGTATTGCCCTCGGTGGTGAGCTTGCCGGCAGCGGCATCGCCCTCGGCAAAGAACAGAGCCGAGCCCCAGTCGTCCTTGACGGTGCACACCTGATAGCCCCACTTCGAGTTGAAGTTGACGGCACCGCCAAAGGCCGATGCAGCGCTATCGTAGCAGATGAGGTAGTTGTTAAAATTCCATTCCACACCCCAGCCATCGTCAACGCCGGGCAGATATACAAATGAGTCAGCCTCAGGCTCGGGTTCGGGCTCAGGCTCGGGAGCGCTGCCGGTAGAGATGGTCATGGCACGCGGGTCGTTGAGGTTGAGGGTGAGCACCGACTCGCCGGCGGGCAGTGCTATGGTAATCTCGGTATCGGCGCCGAAGGTGAGCATATCTGCCGAGCCGCCGAAGGTCACGGTCTGAGGCGTGGTGGCATCATCGCTGATGTTGCCGTCGCCGTCGATAGAGTTGCGAGTGTAGAGCGCGCCTTGGCCGCTGATTTTGATGGTGACATTGCCGGTCTTGGAGCCGTCGAGGGCATAGGTCCAGACGTTGAGCGAGCGGTTATACACCATTTCGCCGGAGAGGTCGCCGGAGAGGGTGAGGCTATTGACCAGCAGGGCGGTCATATCGGAGTTGTTGGTGTCAAAGGTTACATAGTAGCAGCCGTTCTGGCCGGGGAACCAGATGTTCCATGCATCGGCATCAGAGGAGAGCTGGAAGGGCTTGCCGCCGACGCCCACAAATCCCCATGTGGTGCCGTCGCCTTCCTTGACCCACATGTGGCCCCAGGCGCCCATGCCGAGGAAGCCGCAATACACGCCGTCAGAGGCAGCCGAGTAAAGTATCTTGCCGCTGTCGCTCTTGTCTTCGTTGAGCACCTTGGCTATGGTCCAGTCAATGAAGTAGGGGCGAACGGCCACTTTGAGCACGTTGCTGTAACGCGGCGGCACATTGACGCCGAGATACGACTTGACGCGCACATACAGGGGGCACCACTGCTCAGTGGGCATATTCAGGCGCGAGCAGGCGTTATTGAGCTGCGAGTGCGTGATTTGCTTCTCATACACGCCGGCCTCGATATTGTAATCTACGGTGGAGGTAAACTCCTCGTCGGCAGCGAGCTGCAGCACATTGGTGGTGGCAAGCTCGGGCGCGGCGACAGCCGGGTTAGAGGTGGAGATGTCGCCATTGTCATTCCAATAGACGGTGAGGGCCAGAGCGCCCGGGGTCTCCACGTTGAGGTACACCTCGGCAGAGGCGCCCTCGATAGAGGCGGCATCGTTGGGCACGGCGTAGATCATATCGCCGTCTTTATCGCAGGACGAGAGAGCCATCATAGCCAGCCCCGCGAGAGCTATATTCTTGAAAGTTTTCATCTTCATAATGTAATGATATAGAGTGATGGTTTTAGCATATAGAGCTTATTGTCGGCGACCTATCAATAGAGAGGGTTTTTGAGGTTGGGGTTGGCCGACAGCTCGGTAGCGGGGATGGGATAGATGTTGTAACGGTCAGAGACGGCACGGCCATCAACGACGCCGCCCTTCCATTGCCACAGGTAATTGGCAGAGGTGAAGAGGCCAAAGCGCACTAGGTCAGTGCGGCGTGTGCACTCGTGATAGAGCTCGCGGCCACGCTCGGCGATGATAAAGTCGAGGGTGAATTGCGAGTCAGCCACATAGCCGGTGTAGTTGCCGTAGGCGCGCTCGCGCAGCATATTCATCAGCTCGATGGCACGGTCGCGCGACATGCCGGCGCCGCCGCGGAGCACTGCCTCAGCAGCCATCAGATATACATCGGCGAGGCGGAACATCGGGAAATCGGTGTTGCAACCATCGGCGCCGGAGTCGCTGGCGGCAAGGCCGTCGTCGGTGAGGTTGGTCCATTTTTCGCTGTAATAACCTTGAGTGCCATCATCGATAGCGGTGTCGAGATACTGGCTCTGGCCATCGGTCCAGAAGAGGCAACGGTGGTCAGCAGTGCCGTCGGTGAAGAGGTCATAGAACTCGCCTCTCACGCGCCAGCTGCCCCAGCCGCTTGCGAGGCCGTAGTCAGCGGGGTTTTGCGAGCTGTCGCTACCGCAAGAGCCACACACGATGTAAGTGCCGGAGCCCCATGTGGTGGCTTCCTTGGCGTCGGAGGCAAAGGCAAAGATAATCTCGTTGGTGCGCTTGTCGTTGTCGGCATTGAAGAGCTTGCGATAGTCGGGCTCAAGAGAGTAGCGGCCGCAGTCGAGGATTTTGTTGCAGTAGGTGATGCAGTCGGTGGCGTGAGAAGTGCCGGTATATACCTCGGCGTTGAGATACATCTTTGCGGCGAGGGCCCAAGCGGCAGCCTTGCAGGCGCGGCCATAGGGAGCCACGTCGAGGAGGCCGCCCTCTATGTCTTTGATTTCGCTCTCAATGTATGTGAAGAGCTTTGTGCCGTCGTAGGCCTCCGGGGTGATGCCTGACGAGGGGGTATTCTCATCGACAAACGGGCCCTGGCGGAAGAGGTCAAGGACGAGATAGTATGTGAGAGCGCGCATATACCGAGCCTCATAAGCATAGGTCTTGATGGTGGCGCGGGTGTTCTCGTCAAAGCCGGCGAGAGCATCGTCAGTGCAGTAACGCAGAAATTCGTTGCAGAGGGCGATGGTGTAGTACAGGCGATAGTATGTGTCAGAGACCCAAGAGTCAGTGGCGTCCCACGTCATGAAGGTGAGGGCCGAGAGGTTGTCGCCGGAGAGCCAGCGCATAGCGGTCTCATCGGTGGGAGCTTCCTGGAGATTGAAGTAGTTGCGGAGGAGGTCCTGGCCATTGTAGCTTGAGATGTCCTTATTGTCAGCTTTCTGCTGGCCCACGAGGCTATACGAGCCATAAATCTTGGCGAGGACTGACTCGTAGCCTTGCAACGAGGCATATACTGTGGTGGCATTCTCGCCGATGACGGGTGTCTGGTTGAGGTCGCCGGTGCAAGATCCGGTAGCCAAGAGCGCCACGCATGCCACAAGGGCTGAATATATTTTTTTCAACATGGTGTTAGAATTAGAAGTTAAGACCGATAGTGAGAGAATAGGTGCGCGGACGCGGATAAGCGCTTGTCTCGATGCCGTAAGCACATTCGGGGTCCATGCCTTTGTATTTGGTGATGGTGAATACGTTCTGCACCATAGCCGAGACGTGGAGGTCAAGCCACTTGGTGACCTTGCCGAAGTTGTAGCTCAGCTGCAGGTTGTCCATCTTGAGGAAAGAGGCGTTCTCGACATAGTAGTCAGAGGCATACTGACGATTGCGGAAGTTGGTGTCGAGGAAGCTCTCGCTGAGGTTGTTGATCTGAGTGGCGCACCAGGTAGTGCACTCCCAGGCGCCCATGTTGGCGGCCATACCGTTATATACATAGTTGCCCACGTTGGCGCGGAGCGAGGTGCTGAGGGTCCATTTCTTGTAGCGGAGCGAGGTGCTGAAGCCGAAAATCCAGTCGGGCGATGCTGAGTGATAGTAGTATTTATCGGCATCGGTGATGGTGCCGTCGCCGTTGAGGTCGGCATACATGCCTTCGATGGGTCGGCCGGTCTCTTGGTCATAGAGCTGCTTGAAGACCTGGAAGGTGTATGGGGCATATCCCGTCTTGAAGACTTGCACGGGCGTTGACTCCATATATCCCACGTAGGTGTCGGCAACGTCGGTGCCGGGGATGAGGCTGAGGTTGGTGATTTTATTGTCTTGCCAGGTGGCATTGAAGGTGGCGGTCCAGGTCCAGTCGCGAGTGTCAATGATGTTGGCGTTGAGCGAAATTTCTACACCTTTGCTTGAGACGTTGCCCACGTTTGAGAGCATAGTCTTGTCAAAGTTGACGCCGGCGGGCACGGGCACTGTGGCGAGGAGGTCCTCGGTCTTGCGGGTATAGAAGTCAAAGGCACCGGAGATGCGGTTTTTGATGAAGCCGAAGTCAAAGCCGAAGTTCCATGACTTGGTAGTCTCCCAGCGCAGGCCCTCATTGTAGGCTTGCGGGCGATAAGTGGGTATCCATTGGCCGTTGAAGAGATAGTAAGCGCCATTTTGGCTGATGGTGTAGTTGGGGATATAGCCATAGTTGGCAATGCCGTCCTGCTGGCCGGTGACGCCATAAGAGACGCGTATCTTGAAGTCGTTCATCACGGGAGTGATAGCGTCCCAGAAGCTCTCGTTGGCCACGCGCCAGGCCAGAGCCACAGAGGGGAATGTGCCCCAGCGGTTGCCGGAGGCAAAGCGGCTTGAGCCGTCGCGGCGGAAGGTGGCGGTGAGGAGATAGCGCTCGGCGAAGGTGTAGTTGAGACGGCCGTAGTAAGAGAGGAGGGTGTGACGCTCGTCGCTGGGCGAGGTGGTGCTCACGGCGGTGTCGCCTATGCCGTCGGCGAGGGAGTAATTGTAGGTGGTGTAAGAGGGATAGTCATTGCGCCAGTACTGGTAATCGTAGCCGAGTGTTACGTCAACATTTGAGTTGATGGCTGCGAAGTCTTTGTTGTAGTTGGCGTAGATGGTGAGCAGGCGGTTGTAGTTGTGCTGCGGGCCTTGAGTGTAAATCCAGCCGTTGGAGTTGTAGCCTGAGAAGCTTTCTTTGGGCACTTTGACAGTGCGGTCGCCCTTAGAGAAGTCATAGCCGCCGGTGACGTGGAAGCGCAGCTCGGGCAGCGGGTGGAGGCGATAGTCAAGGTCGATGTTACCGACAAAGCGATACACGTTGGCGCGGTTGTCGTAGAGCATAATCTGTCCGAGAGGGTTGGCGATAGCGCCTTGCGAGGGAGCGCCGGAGTTGGCGTCAATGGCCTCGTAGTATCCGCCGAGGTTGTTGTCAGCATATACGGGCTGCGTGGGGTCATAAGCGGCGGCGTTCCAGATGGCGCCGGTGTTGGCGATGCGGTTGCGGGCATAGGTGCCTTTGCCGCTGATGTTGACACGCAGATGGTCGTTGAAGAACGAGGGGGTGAGGTTGATGTTGGCGGTGTAGCGTGTAGAATTGTCGGTGCGCAGGATACCATCTTGGTACATTGCGCCGAGCGACACTCTGAAGGGGAGCCACGATGATATGCGGCCGGCCACGCTGAGGTTGTTGTCGGTGCCGAAGGCGCTGTGATAGATTTGGTCGTTCCAGTCGGTGTCTTCGGTGCCCACGAGTTGCTTTTGGGCGTCGGTGCCAAACATCTCTACAGCCTCGCGGAACTGAGCGGTGCTCATCATCGGCGCGGTGTCGGTCTTGGTAGAGATAGAGTTGGTGGTCTGGAATGACACTTTGATGCGCTCGCCCGATCCTTTCTTGGTGGTGATGATGATGACACCATTGGAGGCGCGGCTACCATATATAGCTGTTGAAGATGCATCTTTGAGGATGGTCATGCTCTCGATGTCGTTGGGGTTGATAAGGCTCAGGAAGTTGCTGGCGCCTTCGACACCGCCACCCACCTCCATAGGCACACCGTCGAGCACCACGAGGGGGTCGTTGGAGGCGTTGAGCGAGGCACCGCCGCGCACACGGATAGTGGAGTAGCTGTTGGGCGAGCCGCCGGAGTTGGTGATTTGCACGCCGGCAATCTTGCCGTTGATCAGCTCTTCGGGCGAGCTGATGACGCCTTGGTTGAAGTCTTTCTCGCTGACGGTGGCGATGGAGCCGGTGAGGTCGGATTTCTTCTTCATACCGTAGCCGATGGCCACTACCTCGTTGAGCTGATTAGAGGCGGGCTGCAAGGCTATCTGCATAGCCTCGCCGGGGGTGATGTCGGCTGTCAGCGCCTGATAGCCTACATAGCTGAATTGTAGCTGCTTGATGGTGGAGGGTACTTTGATGGTGAAGTTGCCATCGATGTCGGTGGTGGTGCCGCCGGAAGCTCCGACAGCAGTCACGCTGACGCCAATCAGTGGTTCGGATAGTTCATCGACCACTGTGCCTGTCACTGTCTGTGTCTGCGCATAAGCCATAATCGGAGCAAAGACACAAAGCAGCAATGCGGCGCATAACTGTTTGATGTTCATGGTAATTTAGTTTATGGTTAGTAAGTTAAATATTGATATATTCAAAAATGGTGGGGGTGGTATTATTCGAGCCAGATGCCGCAAAGGTCAAACGAGGCCGAGGCCGTGAGGCGTAGGGCATTGACGTCAGACAATGCCAATGGCTTGCGATACAGATTTGAGGGAGTGAGCGAGCGTGTAAGGAAGGAAGGGTATGGCGCCGGGCACAGCAGCGTAGGAGCTATGGCGGCGGAGGGAGTGACGCGGTAGGTGATGGTGAGGCCGAGGGCATCGGCACAGCGGCCGGTCTCGCTCAGCGTATAGGTGATGCCATCGTCATTGATGAGCGTCACGGCCAAGTCGTGGGGAGCCTCGCCGCGAAGCCGCACCTTGATGTGGACATCGCTGCGTAGGGCTATGTCGGTGGTGATGAGGCCTGCAATCTGCTTGGTGAAGACCACGGTAGGAGCGGCGGCATCATCATCGGCCGAGACATTGACACTGAGGGCATCGGCGGCTATCGGCGCCGTGCTGTCGTAGTGATAGCGCACATGGCGCCAATCATCGGGGATGAGCGATATCTCAGCGCCGTCAAGCTGCGCGTCGGGGCGCCACAAGATAAGCGGGTCGCCGCTGTGGCGGATGGCGGTGTGATAGCAAGCGGCATTGTCGCGGGCATCCCAGTCGAGGGGAGTGCCCGCAATGCCATCGGGGTAGGTAGCCGACATCGCGCCGGCATGCACTACGATACGATAATCTAATTGTCGTCTATTTATGAAATTACTATTGGAAATTTCGGTGCTGTAAGTGTAGGGCGCCACGCGCTTGAGCCGGAAGAGGGTGTTGTGGTCGTTCCAGAACGAGGCATCAGCGGGATATACCACCACAGAGTCAGGCTCAACAGAGCCAAACACCTCGGCGGTGATTACGAGGCTGTCAGCATCGGAGATGATGGCAGCGGGAGTGTGAGTCAGCGTCAGCGGCACGGTGTAAGGCTCCGGAGCCACAAAAGTATAGTCAATGTCGGAGGCGGCAGCCTTGACGCCGCGACGCGCCAAGAGATACACGCCGGGGGTGATGTCGAAGGCGCCGTCAGCGGCAGTGTGCACGCCGCCGATGCTGTCGATGATGCTGAATTGAGCGCCCAGGTCGGCGAGGTCGAGCGCCATGGTGTGGCGGGCATAGATGGTGTGAGCCACGCGCCGTGAGAGCGACGGCTTGGCAAAGGGGTCGGCGGCGTAAAGCACATCGGGCATCACCTCGAGGCGCCATTTGCCCGGGGCTACGCGATCAATGAAGTAAGCACCGCGGCCGGTGTAGCTGACGATGGGCGATGAGCCGCAACCGGCAATGTGCCTAAGGCTCGCAGGCTTGAGGGGCGCCACACTGCAGGTGTTGGTGTATAAATATGTGTCGGCGGCATTCATCATAGCCAGATTTTGCTTGGCGCTGACGCTGAAGACGTCAAAGACGGTGTCGGTGGGATAAGCGCCGTAGTCAGCGCCGCGCGGCACTCGCTGCGCCACATTGGCGGCAATCATCATGCCTATGGCCTTGCCGGGGGTGTAGGCCAGGTTGAGGTAGTGAGTCTGATATTCGGTGTTGTAAGGGGCGAGGTCAATGGGGTCGTAGGCAAATTGTGTAATCCACTGAAATCCGGCGGCGGCAAAGGTGCGCGTAGCAGCCGGATACATATATGTAGCAAGAATGTCGGCGGGGTCATATTCATACACCACGCGCGCCTTCGAGGCAAAGGCGGGAATGGTGTCGAATGGTATGTCGTAGCGATCGACGTGGGGCAAGAAGTTGCCTTTACGCTCGTGCCCGGCAACGAGGCCTATCGGATACCACTGATAAGTGGTGCCGGCGATGTCGGCGGCATCGTAGTAAGCCGAGGTGACATCGGCGTTGTGGCTCACGTTGTATAGGATAGGCTTTTGCCATCCGCCGCGGCGCGCTGCGGCAGCGACGCTGTCGATATAAGCAGTGACGGCGGCTTTTTCGCCCCAATGGCAAGGCTCGTTGTTAAGCTCGAGGGCTATGATTGAGCGGTCATCGGCATAAGAGCGCGAGGTGTAGGGATTGACGTGAGCCACCAGCGCCTCGAGATAGCGTTGCTGGGCCGCTATGGCTGCCGGGATGCGGTGTACGTCGCATTTTGAGTATCGGTATGAGTAAGCGCCGGTGTCAATGTTGCGCTCGGGATATCCGTTGCCAAAGTTGGTCTGCGCGGTGATGACCACCGACATGCCGCGACGCTCAACGGCGGCGATGAGATAGTCGAGCAGGTCGAGATGGTCATTGCTGATGAGATTGCCTACACTGTCGGTGAGCTCCACATCCCACAGATGCAGACGGAAGGCGTTAAGCCCCAGGCGGGCAAAGTGATACACATCGCGGTCAATAGTCTGCTTAGGGTCGATGCCGAGGTATCCGAGGGCACGGTAGGCATGAGCAAAAGGCACGGTGTAGTTGATGCCATAGTAGCGCACTTCGGCGCCATTGTCATCACG
This sequence comes from Muribaculaceae bacterium, assembly GCA_051871765.1. Lineage (GTDB taxonomy): Bacteria > Bacteroidota > Bacteroidia > Bacteroidales > Muribaculaceae > CAG-873. The sequence continues at coordinate 4,027 of JBJEDF010000051.1, read as the reverse complement.
GCGCATAATACCGGCGTCATCGACATACACGCCATAACTGTTAGCACCGCTCACTGCCGATGAGGCGGTGGCGAGGATGAGCGCGGCGATGATGCTTCGGGCTGTTTTCATGGAATTGGTATGTAAGGTGTAGGTGAGAGATTATAATATCAAATATCACGATGGCAAAGTTATATACAATACGCGCGTCATACAAGCACAAATCCGACATTCTACGACACAAAACAGACACATACATGCCCTCAGAGGCCTCCGGAGGGGTATCCTGCTCGGAAAAGACAGCGGCACGGCGCTCGCCCGCAGTGATGGGGCGGCGCCGTGCCGGGTGGAGATGATAGCCTGAAACGGAGGCTATGATTTTGATGCTATGATCTTGCGGCCCTTGGCGTCGGCGTTCTTGATGTGTCGCTCCCACGAGAGCGGCCCTTGTGTCTCGCCCTTGATGATGACGGGCATACCTACGCGGGCATAATTCTCCTTGAGATGGATGATGTCGGCATCGCGCAGACGTATGCAGCCCTCGCTGCCACGGCCGGGCACTGATTGCTCATTGTTGGTGCTGCCATGGATGCCGATGCCGTTGAAGGGTGTCTCGAGGCGCATAAACCAATTGCCGTAGCTGAGGATAGAGCCGCGGCCGTCGCCAAAGTCGTGACACCAGTCGTGAGCGTCTTGTATCTGCTTTATTTTGAAAGGCTTGCCAGGCTCAGACTCGGGGGTGCACATATCGCCTGACTTGGTCTTTTGGCCTTTGTTTTTGCCTACGCATACGGGATAATCGGCGATGCGCAAGGTGTCGGCACCGGCGGCGGCATACACTGTGAGGCGCAGGTCGCGCTTTGAGATTACGATAAGAGCGTTGGCGGTGTCGATGGCTCCATCATAGTAAATGCGAGCATCCTTATCAATGGGCTGAGCCTCAGAGGCTTCAGTGGCATCGGCGGCGATGCTGTCATTGGCATCGGCTGCTGCATCAGAGCTGCCTGAGCAGGCCGTGGCAGCCGCGCCGATCAGCAGCAGTGCCGATAATATTAATGTCTTCACAATCAGTGGGGTTAAGATGGTGAGTCAATGTTATTTTGCAGCTTTAGCGGCAGCACTTACCTCCCAGGGCAAGAGGCCTTGGCCTTCAGCCTTGATGATGACGGGCATGCCTACGCGAGCATAATTCTCCTTGAGATGGATGATGTCGGCATCGCGCAGACGTATGCAGCCCTCGCTCTCGCGGCCGGGGACTGACTGCTCGTTGTTGGTGCTGCCATGGATGCCTATGCCGCTATGGCCGGGAGTGCGCAGGCGCAAGAACCAGTTGCCGTAGGCACGTATAGCGCCGCGGCCATCGCCGAAGTCATGAGTCCACGACTTGGCATTCTCAATAGAGGTGATGGTGAAAGGCTTGCCGGCGGGCGACTCGGGGGTACGCTTGTCGCCCTTGCGCATCTTTTGGCCGGTGTTCTTGCCCAGGCACACGGGGTAAGAGTGCAGGAGGATGGTGTCGGCACCGGCGGTGTCATACACCTTGAGGGTGAGGTCAGCCTTTGACACCACAATAAATGTGGTATTCTTTTTTGAGGCAGCGCCTTTAGGCGCGGCATTGGCGGCGATGGCGGTTAAGGCCATCAGCACCGGGAGCAAAGCACGTAGTAAGTGTGTCATAGCGAGGGGCTTCAATATATGCAGGTGGCAAATTGCTTGGAGACGTAGGCGTAGGGCTCCGGGCAGTATTCGTAGGTGCGGATTTGATAGAAGTCGCCTACCTCGCCTAAGTACTCAAATTTCTCGCCCTTGTCAGGATATAAGGGCACACCGTCGCCGTTGAGAATGATGTTGTCGTTGCCGGCGGTAGAGGGAGAGGTGCGGAGGCGCACATGCTCGCCGGTAATCATTACGTATTGCGGCACGTCGTCAATAAATTCGTCGTCCATGCAGCCTTCACACTCTAATTGGTCAGGCTCGGCACATTCAGGCTCAACAACTGACTCGTCGAGCATTATAAGCTCCGGCTCAACGATTTCAGAGTCGTCATCGCTGCTAAACTTATCAATAAGAGTGGGCATGAAGAATATTGAGGGGATTATGATGATTACGGCGCAGCCGAGGATAAGCAGGAGCTTGTTGGCTGATGATTTCTTGGGCTCGGGGGCGGGTTCAAGTTCCGGCTCGGATTCAGGTTCAGGTTCGGAGCTGATCTCAATCTCGGCGGCCGGTGTTTTCTTTGTGATCTTGAGGATGTCGTCAATGTCGGAATCCTTCACCGGGATATTATCAGTGTTGATAGGGGCGCCGCACTGCGGGCACGAGGTGCTGCTGTCATCAATTTCAGCATTACATTTCGGACAAAGCATAGCAGTAGAGATTAATGGAGACAATAATAAAAAGCGTGGATAGGGATTGGTATTAAAGCAAAGCGCAACGTCCCTCGAAGGAAAACGAGAAAACGCCGCGCTAAGCTATGATTTAGAAATCAGGTGATAATCAGTCTTCCTCGATGGTGACGGCACGGTCGAGAGCTACATACTTCTCACCGAGGTCGCAAAGGTTGCCATTATTGATGGTGGCAGTGATTTGCGATTCGGGCACGCCGCACTTCACGAGCTTCTTCTGCACGCCGTTGACACGGTTGTTGCGCAGACGGATGTTGATAGCATCGGTGCCGGTGTAGTTGTCGGCCCAGCCGGTGAGGGTGTAGTGGTTGCCGGGGTTAGATTTCATAACCTCAGCCACAGCCTCGAGCACGTTGTTGTCGTCGCGGGTGAGGCGATACACGTTGATGGGGTAGTAGATAGTAGCGAGGGGAGCCTTCTTGGCCTCTACCTTCTCCACGGGGCGGTTGAGGCAGTCGCGGAGCTGAGCCTCGAGGTCGGCGATGCGAGCATCGGCGGCAGCGAGACGAGCGCGGAGAGCGTCGCAGTTTTCAGCCGGCGGGCATACGGGCACCACGGGAGCATGCCACTCACGCTCTTTGAAGAGGTAAGTAACGCCGAGGTAAGCCTGCACAGCGAGGTAGGTGCGGTTTTCCCACATCTCGCGAGTATCCTTGATGCCGTCGAGAGCGGTGGCGCGGAGGTCGAGAGAGAGCTGCACCTGCTTGCTTACGTTGAACGAGTTGATAAGACCGGCGCGGAAAGAGAGCACTCTATCGTGGGTGCTGTGCCAGCCCTGGCCTTCGCCATCGGGGCCGTACTGCTTGGTGAGAGTCCAGTAAGCGCCACCACCGGCATACAATGTAGCATTGTAGATACGGCCGGGCTTGTAGCCACACCACCAGTTGGTGAGGTTAATCATTAAATCGAGAGCCGGACCTACGGCGTTCTGGTAGGTCTTGTAGTAGCCATCTACCATAGGCTCGTTGGGGTTGATGCCGGCGTTGCCCTCTTCAGCGAGACCTTTGAGGCCGATGAAGTCAGCACCGATACGACCACCGAAAACGGGCGAGAACCATTTGCCTACATACAGACCGGCAGCGGGAGTGAAGCGGTCAGACAAATTGCGATGCACGTCGTGGTGAGAGAAATAAGTGGCAACACCACCTTGGGCGGTGATGAACCAATTGTCTTTAAAGCGATTCAGCAGCAAGCCTTGTGAAGGATCTTCTACATAGGTGATCTCCTGAGTAGCTTCCTGTGCAAAAGCCGATTGGCAAGCAGCAATGGCGCATGCACACGCTAAAAGAGTAATCTTTTTCATAGAAATTACTAATAATATTGTTGGTTTAAGTTATTATTCAGCTATTTGGGCGTAAAATTACAACTTTTTTTTTAATTACAACTACATTAGGTGAAAAAATGTTGCTCTTTTTTGAAAAAGACGGCCAAATTTTACAAAAGTTTAACATCTTCAACCAAAATATCCCCTCAATCAGCTATCCTTGGCGCCGTAAGCGAGGTCGCCGGCATCGCCGAGCCCCGGCACGATGTAGCTGTGAGCGTCGATTTCATCATCGATGGCTCCCACCCACAATGTGGAGTCAGCAGGCATCACCTTATTGAGGTAATCGACAGCCTTGCGCGAGGCTATCACCGAGGCG
>JBJEDF010000050.1:0-37506 GCA_051871765.1 Muribaculaceae bacterium | reverse complement strand
ATACTCGAAACAATGAAAAGACATATTCTTTCACTGATATTGATGGCGTTGCTCCCTCTTTGCGCCATCGCCCAAATCAATGTCAAAGGCACCGTCACCGGAGCCTCTGACGGAGAGCCCCTAATCGGATGTGTAGTGTCAGTCAAAGGCACCGCCATCAACGCTCTCACCGACATCGACGGCAACTATGTGCTCTCAAATGTCGATGCCAACGCTACTCTCGCCTTCAACTATGTGGGCTACAAAGCTCAAGAGGTAGCTGTCAACTCGCGCACCACCATCAATGTGGTGATGCAGGAAAACACCAATCAGCTCGACGAGGTGGTAGTCGTGGGCTACGGCGTGGTCAAGAAAAGCGACCTCACCAGCTCTATCTCTACCGTCAAAGGCGACCAAATCACCGAGGTGACCACCGGCAACCCCATGGATGCTCTCCAGGGCAAAATCAGCGGTGTGCAAATCAGCAGTGGTGGTGGCCCGGGCACCGCGCCCAAGGTTATCATCCGTGGTGTCACCACCGTCAACGGTAGCACGCCACTCTACGTGGTTGATGGTGTGCCCATCGGCACCGACATCAACTTCCTCAACGCCGGCGACATCGAGTCAATGGAGGTCCTCAAAGACGCTTCAGCTTCGGCTATCTATGGCACGCGTGGCTCTAACGGTGTGATCCTTATCACCACCAAGAAGGGCGCAAAGGGCAAAACCAAAATCTCCTTTAACGCTTCGGTTGGTATCCAGACCCTCGCTAAGCCCGCAATCGCCGGTGCCGGCGAGTATGAGCAGGCCTTCAAGACCCGCTACACCAACGACGGCCGCACACCTCTGTGGAATAGCCCCAAATCCGGTTATGTCGATGGCGAAGGCACCGACTGGTGGGACACCGTGGTCAACAAGACTGCCCTCATACAGAACTATCAGCTCGGCGTGTCGGGCGGCTCTGACAATTTTGTGTATAATCTCAGCGTAGGTTACTTCCGCAACAACTCTCAGTTTGACTACGGCTACTGGGATAAGCTCAACGTGCGTGTCAACACCGAATACACTTTCAATAAGTATGTCAAGGCCGGTGTCGATCTGGCACCGCGCACCGAGTCGTGGGACAACAGCCCCGGCGACTTCGGCTCTATCATGGCCATGGACCCCACCACCCCCGTCTTCAAGCCCGAAGAAGAGTGGGAGCAGAACCCCTACAACAACTACCAGCGCAGCTACAACAACTCCACCTGGAACCCCGCTGCCTCTATCGCTCGCAGCAACGGCCACTCGCGTGAGTTTGCCACCTTGCTCAACAGCTACCTGCAGGTTACCCCTATCGATGGCCTCGTGCTCCGCACACAGTTTGGTCTGAGCGCTCGCTTCCGTCGCTCTGACGGCTACTCGCCTGACTTCTATATGGATCAGCAGGAGCAGCAGACCTACAGCAACGTCAACCGCACCATGAACCAGTGGATTGACTGGAACTGGACCAACACCATCAACTACACCAAGACTTTCGCTCGCAAGCACAACCTCAACGCCATGGTCGGCTTCACCGCCGAGCGCTTTGCCGACTATTGGGTATATGCCGGCCGCGATGCCGTGCCCAACAACTCCGAGCCTCTCCACGAAGTGCACGCCGGCACGCAGAACCAGAGCGCCGATGGCAACACCTCTTACAGCACACTCGTGTCGTACCTCGCTCGCGCTATGTACAACTATGACAACCGCTACTACCTGACCGCATCGGTCCGCGTCGATGGCTCTTCAAAGTTTGCCAAGGGCAACAAATACGCCACCTTCCCCGCCGTATCAGGAGCATGGCGCATCAGCGAAGAGGCCTTCATGAAAGACCAAGATATCGTCAACAACCTCAAGCTGCGCTTAGGCTGGGGCCGTGTAGGTAACCAGAACATCGATAGCTCGGCCTATCTGACACTCCTCGACAGCAAAGATGCCGTCATCGGCGGCGTGCGTGTCCCCGGTACTTCTATCTCTACCGTCGGCAACAACCTCCTCAAGTGGGAGACCGTAGAAGACTATGATGCCGGTATCGACGTGACGATGCTCGACTCGCGCTTAGATGCCACATTTGACATCTACAAGAAGAAGTCTCACGACATGCTCTACAAGAAGCAAAATATCCTCGCGCTGGGCTACCCCAACTGGAACAGCGAAGTCACCATGAACATCGGTGAGATGGAAGCCTGGGGTTGGGAGCTCTCGCTCAACTGGCGCGACCGCGTGGGCGAATTCGGCTACAACGTAGGCGTAAACCTCGCTCATGTCAAGAGTAAGGCTGTCAAGCTCTCCGGCGACGGCCCCGTGTATTCACAGAGCTTCAACATGGACCAAATCATCCGCAACGAAGATGGTGGCGAAATCAGCCGCTTCTACGGCTACGTAGCCGATGGTCTCTTCCAGAACTGGACCGAGGTGTATTCTCACACCGACGAGCACGGCAACCTCGTGCAGCCCAACGCTCAGCCCGGTGATATACGCTTCCTCGACCTCAACAACAACGGCACCATCGACGATGGCGACAAGCAGTACATAGGCAATGCTTATCCCAAGCTCACCCTTGGCGCTAACATCGGCCTCAACTGGCGTGAATGGGACTTCTCGGCCAACTTCTACGCTTCGTTTGGCAACGACATCTTCAACACCACCAAGCGTCGCTACTCCGGCGCCGGCGGCGATAACGTGCTCATCGGCACCGTCGATGCCGCTTGGCATGGCGAAGGCACATCTAACGACATACCGCGCCTGTCAATCAACGACACCAACCAAAACTACAACCGCGTGTCGAGCTTCTACATCGAAGACGGCTCTTACCTGCGCTGCAAGATGATGCAGATTGGCTACACTCTGCCCAAGCACATCCTCCGCAACATGTCGCTGCGCCTCTTTGTCTCGGCTCAGAACCTCTTCACCATCACCAAATACTCCGGTATGGACCCCGAACGACCCCTCAACGACGGCGGCTCTATCAGCACGGGTATTGACTGGACTTCGTATCCCAACCCGCGCACTTTCTTATTCGGTATTGACTTTAAATTCTAACCACGATAGATATCTCTCACACAATGAAAAAATTGTATTTCATACCGTTGCTGCTCATGGGCGCCATGACGCTGTCCTCGTGTGACGACTTCCTCGAGGAGGAGGTCCGCGGGCAGGAAAACCTCGACACCTACTTCCAGGGCGAGAACGACGTAGAATCATTTATCCACGGTTGCTACAATGCCATCACCAACTATGACTGGTGGCAGGTGGAGCGCGTGTGGATCCTCTCGGATATGTGCACCGATGACTACTGGATGGGCAACACCCAGCAAAATCAGGAAGAATACATATCTCTGGCTCACTATCAGGGCGTAGGCCAGTCAAACGGCTCTATCTCTGACTTCTGGCAGTATCGCTACAAGGGCATCCTCCGCTGCAACATCGCGCTGGACCGCATCCCCGATGTGCAGATGGACGAGACGCGCAAGGCGCGCTACCTCGCCGAGGCCAAATTCCTCCGCGCTTACTTCTACTTTGAGCTGGTCAAGAACTTCGGCGGCGTGCCTTTGGTTGAAGGCTTTGTGATGCCCCACGAGGTCAGCGGCATACGTCGCTCCAGCGTCGAAGACTGCTATGCTTTCATCGCAAAAGACCTCGAGGAAGCTGCCGCCGCGCTGCCCACACGCAGCCAGCTCTCGGCCTCTGAGATAGGTCGCGCCACCAGCGGCGCCGCTCTCGGCCTCTTAGGCAAGGTGCAGGTGTATAACGGCGAGTTTGACAAAGCCAAAGTCACCCTCAAGAAGGTCATCGACTCCGGGCAATATGCTCTGATGGACGACTTCGGCAAGGTGTGGAACATGGACTATGAGAACAATCAAGAGTCACTCTTCGAGGTGCAGAACATCTATGATGAGACCTATCGTCTGGGCGGCAGTATGGCCATCGTCAGCGGTAACCGCGGCGGCGGCGATATGGACGGCTGGGGATGGGGCGTGCCCACCGCTTACCTCGAGAACTGCTTCATCGAGGCCGGCGACTACGAGCGCCTCAAGTGGACTATCATCAAAAACGGTGCCACCGAAATCGCCGGTGAGGACAACTTCGACCAGCTCATCCAGATGCAAGGCAACCAAAATGGCGACGGCTCTTACTATGTAAGCCCCGAAATAAATAAGTCAGCCCGCGTCAGCCGCAAGCACTACCTCCCCGTGGCTCATCGCCCCGCCAACTTCAACACTGCCCTGGTGCCCCTCAACTATATCATCCTCCGCTACGCCGACATCCTGCTCCTCTATGCTGAGGCTTGCAACGAGACCGGCGACGACGGCAATGCTCGCACTGCCCTCAATCAGGTGCGCAAACGTGTGCATCTGCCCGAAGTCAACACCTCCGGCACCGCCCTGCGCAACGATATCCGCACCGAGCGTCACCTCGAGCTCGCCACCGAGGCTCAGCGCCTCTATGATATCCGTCGCTGGACCGACGACAACGGCAAGAAGATGGTGTGCAACCTTATGGGCCCCGACGGCGCTTTCGTGAAGTGGAACACCAACGCTGCCACCGCCGATGCCTACGAGTGGGCCAACCAAAAGGAGGCTTCCGACAAGGGCCGCACATTCCAGGAAGGCCGCGACCTCGTGTTCCCCATTCCCTTGTATGAAATCACCATGTCGCAAGGCGCCATAGAGCAAAATCCCGGTTGGAACTAATCGGCACCCTTTAGTCAGCATCTCTCATTCCCCTCTCTCCTCTCTATTTTTTGATTACTGCAATTACAATATAAATCTCTTAAACAGACACCAATGAAAAAGATTATATATGCAGCATTGCTCACCGCTATGGCTATGACGGCGTGCAGCGATAATGCCTACGACCCCGGCGAGCCGGCGCCGCCACAGCCCACCGATGATAATGCCGTGGATAAAAACGTGACTATTGACATCACTGCCGTGCACCAGACCATGGCCGGCTTCGGCGCCTCTGACTGCTGGATGCCCGCGTGGATAGGCAAGTACTGGACCGGCTCGCGCGACGCCATCAGCGAGCTCCTCTTCTCGCAAGAGATTGTAGATGGTCAGCCAAAAGGTATAGGCTTGTCAATGTGGCGTGTCAACACCGGTGCCGGCTCGGCTGAGCAAGGCGATGACAGCGGCATCACCACCGTGGTGCGCCGTGCCGAGAGCTTTATGACTGCCGACGGCTCTCTCGATTGGGACAAATGCCCCGGGCAGCGCTACTTCATGGAGCGCGCCAAGGCTATGGGCGTGGAGAAATTTGTGCTCTTCAGCAACAGCCCCCTCGTGCAGTACACCTACAATGGTCAGGCTCGCAGCGACCGTGGCGGCAAATCCAACCTCAAGCCCGAGCACTATGGCGACTATGCCGAGTATCTGGCTCAGGTGGCTGCTCACTTCACTGCTGCCGGCTACAACATCACTCACATCTCGCCCATCAATGAGCCGCAATGGAGCTGGAACGGCACCGACCAGGAAGGCTCTGCCTGGACTCCCGATGAGTCTGCCAAGCTCTTCCGCGCTCTCGATGGCGCTCTCACGGCTCATGGGCTCTCCACCGATATCCTCGTGGGCGAGGCTGCTGATTGGAACTTCTTCTGCGGCGACAAGTCATGCGACTCGGGCAACACGCAGATACCCTCTCACTTCTATGAGCCCGGCTCGTCAAGCTATATCGGCGACCTGCAGCACGTCAAGCCCCTCTTCTGCGGCCACAGCTACTGGACCGACACCGAGTGGGAGTCGATGCGCAGCACACGCCGCGCCGTGGCCTCTACCGCCGCTCAATACGGCCTCGAGGTATGGCAGAGCGAGTGGTGCATGCTCGGCGATGGACACAACAAGGACGAATACCCCGGCCACGACGTTTGCTCTGATATGGACCGCGCCATCTATATGACCAAGGTGATGCACAACGATATCACCGTGGGTGGTGTCACCTCATGGTGCTACTGGGTGGCTATGGACTATCACCAGGTCAACAACCGCTATCTGCTCGTATATCTCACCCCGGCCGGTGGCAACGACGGCGATGTCTTTGCCGGTGACGGCACCTACGCTCCGGCCGCCAACCTCTGGGCTATGGGCAACTTCAGCCTCTTCGTGCGCCCGGGCTTCAAGCGCGTGGATCTCACCCTCAGCGAGAGCTGCAACTTCTTCGGCTCTGCTTACATCTCGCCCGACGGCAAGCGCGTGGTGGCTGTATATACCAACGTGGGCAACAAGCCCGTGCGCCTCAACGAGACACACACCGGCTTTGGTACTGCCGCCTCGGTGCGCACTTACACCACCTCTGTTGATAAGCAGCTCAAAGAGGCCGTTGTGGCTCAGGGCGAGAGCGTAGTGCTTGACGCCAAGAGTGTCACCACCGTGGTCTATGACCTCTAATCTTTCACCGCGTAGTAAACACTATCCTTTCAGTTCTGATAATGTTGATTGGTAATATCTATAATTCTCACCTCGTGCGACGTGTGCTGGCAGCCTTAGTGCTGTCAGCCACGGCACTGTCAGCCGCCGCGCAGCTGTCAATGGGCACCGCCACGCTCTTTAATGACGATTGGCGTTTCAGCCTTGACCACGCCACGGAGGCTGTCACTGCTCTCGATGACTCGCAGTGGCGCCGCCTGGCGCTGCCCCACGACTGGTCTATCGAGGCGCAACCCTCGCCCACACTCAACGCCTGCACCGGATATTTCCCCGGCGGCATAGCGTGGTACACCAAGCATTTCACCATCAGCGATGACCTGCCCGTGCACTACATCTACTTTGAAGGCGTATATAACCGCAGCGAGGTATATCTCAACGGCCACCTCCTCGGCAAACGCCCCAATGGCTATGTATCGTTCTATTACGATATGACGCCTTACCTGGTGGAGGGCGAGAATGTGCTCGCGGTGCGTGTGGATCACAGCCGCGAGGCTGACTCGCGCTGGTACACCGGCTCGGGCATCTATCGTGATGTGTATATCATCGGCGCTGCCGCCACCCACTTTGAGCCGTGGGGTCTGGGCTGGTCAGCCTCTGACATCAGCGCTCGCCGCGCCACTGTCAATGTATCGCTCTCAGCCACGGCGCCCGATGCCGCCGCCAAGATGACTGCAGCGGTGACGCTCTGCGACGCTGCCGGCAAGGTAGTAGCCACCGGCAAGACGCGTCTCACCGCCGGCAAGGCCGCCACGGTGCGCCTCACCGTGAAAAACCCGCAGTTGTGGGACCTCGACAGCCCCTATCTCTACACCCTCACGGCGTCGCTGCAAAGCGCCGGCACCGAGGTGGATAAGACACAGACGCGTGTGGGCCTGCGCTCGCTGCGCTTTGATGCCAACACCGGCTTTGAGCTCAACGGCCGCAACATCAAGGTCAAAGGTGTGTGTCTGCACCATGACGCCGGCGTGCTCGGCAGCGTAGTGCCCCCCGAGGTGTATCGCCGCCGCCTGGTGGCGCTCAAGGCCATCGGCGTCAATGCCATACGCATGAGCCACAACCCTCAGGCTCCGTATGTCTATGACCTATGCGATGAGCTGGGCCTCCTCGTCATGGACGAGGCCAGCGACGAGTGGGAATTTCCCAAGCGCAAATGGGTCAAAGGCTGGAATGTGGGCACCCCCAAGTTTGAGGGCACATACGACTTCTTTGAGGAGTGGATTGAGCGCGATGTGGCCGATATGGTGCGCCGTGACCGCAACCACCCCTGTGTGGCCTTCTGGAGCATAGGCAATGAGGTTGATTACCCCAACGACCCTTACTCTCACCCCATCCTCGACAGCATATCCATCAATCAGCCCAACTTCGGCGGCTATGACCCTAAGGCTCCTAATGCCGAGCGCATCGGCGTTATCGCCAATCGTCTGGCGCCCATCGTCAGGGCTATTGACAGCTCGCGCCCCGTCACCGGCGCTCTCGCCGGCGTGGTGATGTCAAATCAGACCACCTATCCGCAGGCCGTGGATATCGTGGGCTATAACTACACCGAGGACCGCTACGCCATAGACCACGCCACTTACCCCGACCGCGTGATCTACGGCAGCGAGAACACCCACGACTATCGCGCATGGCGCGCTGTCACTGACAATGACTACATCTTCGGCCAATTCATCTGGACCGGCACCGAGTATCTGGGTGAGGCCGGAGTGTGGCCCTCGCGCGGCCTGGGCACCGGTATGCTTGACTTTGCCGGATACCTCAAGCCTCGCGGCAAGTTCCGAGCCTCGCTCTGGAGCACAAGCCCCGTGGCATATCTGGGCACATACCTAATGCCGGCCGACGGCCGCGACCCCGGGCTGAGCATTGACGCCGATGCCCTTTGGAACTATGACGAGGGTTCGCGCGTGCGTGTCGTGTGCTACACCAACGCCGCCACCGCTCGCCTGCTGCTCGACGGCAAGGAGATAGGCGCCGCCAAGCCCTACGACGATGCCTCCGGCATCATCGCTTGGGATGTGGATTATCACCCCGGTGTGCTCTCTGTGGAGGCGTGTGACGGCAGCGGCGCTGTCGTCGCCACCGACACCATCGCCACCAGCGGCCGCCCCTATGCGCTGCGCGTGTCGTCTGATGTCACCACTCTGGCTCCCGGAGCTACCGCTCATGTCTTCATTGACGTGGTCGATGACGCCGGACGTCTCGTGACCCTCGGCGACAACGACATATCATGCCGCACCACCGGCGCCGTGCGCCTCCTCGGCCTCGAGAACGGTAGCAACCACGATATGTCAGACCACACTGACAGCCACCAACGCGCCTACAAAGGCCGCCTCGTGGCTTACGTCAAAGCTGACAAAGATGCCGCTGCCGGCTCGCAAGCCACCATCACGTTTAAGGCTCCCCTGCTCAAGGGCGCCGATATCAAGCTGACCATCCGACCCTGATGTCGTGACACCATATACCGGATAGGGCCGCGCCGGTGCGCCGCCCGCGACCCTATCCCGAATTCTTTACTTTACACTATATACACAAAACCATTTTATTTTCCTACTGTCTCTAATTGGTAGCTCCTAACAGAGCTATCAGGCGACTACTTTATCCAACCATTTTAATCTCCTTTGTTACTTTACCTTATGATGAGCCTTAAGAATTACCTATTATACTGCTTGTCACTGCTGCTCGCCGCGATGGCGTCTCCGGTAGCCTATGCCGGTGATATATACATCTGGGGCGATTGCAACAACTGGAATATCAGCGACAGCTATAAATTCGCCACTCAAGATGGCGAGACTTACATCCTCAACCTCGACAAGCTCGAGGGTCAATTTCAAATCATTGACAATGCCGGCGACTGGACCAAGTGGGCCTCGCCCGCTGACCGCAACCTCGTGCCCGACTTCGGCGGCGTGTATCGCCTGAGCACGACTTCCACCAAGAATATCAACTGGAATGCTGATGGCTACACCGCCTCGCTGCCCTATGTGGAGTTAGTGTTCAAGCGCAGCACCGGCGAGCTGCAGGTGCGCCGGCAGCTCTTCTTGCGCGGCAGCGCCACCAGCTGGGACCGCCTTGACGCCTCCACGCGCATGACCACACTCGACGGCAACTACTACACCCTCGATGTGCCATCGTTTCCCATCTCGGGCGAGACATTCAAGGTAGCGGCCTACGATTGGTCCACTGACAACGGCATCTTGCGCCCGCAAGAGATAGCCACACCCATCGGTGTGGGCACATGGTATGACCTCACCGACAAGTCGCGCAGCGGCGTGGGCGATGCCGAGAAGACCGTGTATGTGGAGGTCGATGCCTCAACCACGTATCAGACATGGCGCGGCTTCGGTGCTTCTGACGCGTGGTGCCCGCAGTTTATCGGTCAATACTGGACCGGCAACCGCGGCAACATTGCTCGCCTGCTGTTCTCGCAAAATCTCGGTGCCGATGGCCAGCCTGAGGGAATAGGCCTGTCAATGTGGCGCGTAAATCTCGGCGCCGGCTCGACAGAGCAAGGCGAAGGCTCCTGCATCGAAGATTATCGCCGTCGCATGCCTTCGTTCTTCACCGATAGCTGGACCTATGATTGGAATAAATGTGCCGGTCAGCGCTACTTTATGGAGCAGGCCAAAAACTACGGCGTGGAGAGCATCCTATTCTTCTGCAACTCGCCTTTGGTGCAGATGACTAACAACAATCTCGCCCACAAGACCCCCGGTAAAGATCCCGGATACTCAAATCTCAGAAATGACTACTACGACGACTTTGCCGACTATCTGGCTACGGTGTCCAAGCACTTCAAGGACCTGGGCTATCCTATCAAATATATATCGCCCATCAATGAGCCCCAGTGGAATTGGGAAGATTCTGAAAAGAATGACCAGGAAGGCTCGCCCTTCACTGTGTGGGAGACGGCTCACTTGGTGAGAAACATAAACCAAAAACTCGATGACAAAGGGCTCTCTGACGTGAGCATTATTATACCCGAGTCGGCTCGGTATGACTTTATGTATCAGAGCGTAGAAGGATATGCTTGGGGCGAAACCGACTCTAATGGTAACCTCAGCCCCGGCCGCTCTGACCTGATGTGGCTTCACTTCAATCCCGACAAAAACAAACACGGCACCTCCGATACCGACTACTACTATTTGGGCGACCTCTCACACGTCAACAACACCATCGGCGGCCACAGCTACTGGACCGACAGCTCGTGGGAGACACTGCGCTATCATCGCCAGAAGCTCAACGAGAAGCGCTGGATCACCAATGGCACTCCGCTGGAGGTATGGCAGACTGAGTGGTGCCATCTGAGCGGAAGCTATGAGGACCTTCCTGACGTCAACACCGGCAGCGGTATGCAGCTGTCAATGGAGATGTCGCGCGTGATACACTGCGACCTCTCCGTGGCAAATGTGTCATCGTGGTGCTACTGGGTGTGCATGGATAGCGACTGCCCCGTGCGCTACACCCTCATACACCTCAACCGCAATGGCTCCAACGACCTCTATACCGAAGGCACATACTGCGCCGCCCGCACCCTCTGGACCCTCGGCAACTACAGCCTCTTCATCCGCCCTGACTATAAGCGCATCGGCCTCAACTATATAGAGTCAAAGGACTTCTTTGCCACGGCATGGCTCTCGCCCAACAGCAACCGCCTGGTCATCGTATATACCAATTTCGGCGATGCCAAGCTGCTTGACTACAAGCCCTTCGGCATGGAGTCAGAGCCGTCAAAAGTCACCACCTACACCACCTCGGAGAATAAGGAGCTGCAAGCCCTGGCCGTAGCGCCGGGCGACTATGTCAAGCTCGACAAATTCAGCGTCACCACCGTGGTCTATGACTTCTAATATCTCGCGTTATTCACATCTTTATACCCTTTGATTTTTCACTTCAATATGCAACGCATCATCATAACACTGCTCGCTATGATAGCCATCGCTGCCGGAGCCACAAAGGCCTCTGCCGAAGACTTGTACATACGCGGCAACTTCAACAACTGGGCTGCCGATGCCTCCTCCAAGATGACCGAGACAGGCTCCGGCACCGAGCACTGGTACTACATCAACCTGTCGTCGATGTCAATACCCTCCGGCGCCGACCATATATGGTTCAAAATCGCCAATGCCGACTGGTCGCTCGTCTTTGGCTGCACCAATCAGGACGACCCCGACATGACCATATCAGAGATGGGGCGCAACAGCTGGCGCGAGCTCACGCGCCAATATGGCACCGAGCTCTTCGACCTCAATATCGCCACCGGCGTTTCGTTCACCAATGTTGTCGTGGCCTTCAACCTGAGCACACGCATCATACGCATCGCGCCCCAGCTATGGCTCGCCGGCGAGGGCATAGGCTCGTCAGACTGGTCTATCAACGACTCGTATCGCTTCACCACATACGATGCCAACTACTATTGGCTCGATGGCGTCACCCTCAACGCCAACAAGCCGTTTGTCATCACTCACTCCTCGTGGGGAGACTACAAATTCGGCCTCGGCGCTCAATACTCTGCCAACAATGTGGCCTATGGGCCTAACCCCACCTTCCTTGAGCACAACGCCGAGGGCACTGTGGGCAACCTCACCGTCAGCGAGGGGTCTGACTGCGTTAACTTCGGCTTCACCTTGGGTTACGCCGAGCTTACACTCAAGCGCCAGAATGTGCCGGCTGACAATGTGGAGATATCCAGGCAGTGCTATATCAAGTCAAATGCCGACAACTGGGGCACCGGCATCGCCATGAACGAGGGCAGCGATGGCTGGTGGTATGTGAAGCTCGACCAATTCCCGCCGGCAGGCTACACCGGCGCCGTCACTGACTTCGCCTTCAAGATAGCCACCGGAGGCTGGGAGTATGAATACGGCTGCGACAGCGCCGATGGCAACCTCACCATCAGCAAGATGCAGACCTCAAGCTATGAGTGGCCCGAGCTGTCGCTCAAGCGCCTGGGTCAAAGCACCACGGTGTATAACATCAAGCTATCGCAGGCGTTCAAAGACGTGATAGTATCATTCAATCACAACACCCGCCAGCTGCGCTTCACCCCGCGCCTATGGTTCTACGGCACCTTCAACGGCTGGACACTCTCCCAAGAGATGATAGCCACCGATGGCAACTACTATGTAATCAACGGCTTCGCCCTCGCTGACGCCGACAATTTCAAGGTCACACACTCGCAGTACGGCGAATTTGAGTTTGGCTACGCTCAGACCTCCAAATCGGTGAGCATAGCCTACGGCCGCGAATACATCCTCGAAGGCAGCTGCAACTCCGGCTTAGGCAACCTCGTTGCGCCCTATGCCGCTACCGACCTCGAGGTGTCATTTACCCTCTCCACCAAGGCCTTCAAGGTGAAGCGCCCGGGATACAATGACCTCACCCTCGAGTCATCTACCGTCAAAGACCGCACCGTGGAATATATGCGCTCCACCAATCAGATACGCATCCTCGATTACACCACCGGTGTGGAAGACGTGGCCGTCACCCCCGACGTATATGGCGAACCGGAGTATTACACCCTCCAGGGGAGGCGCCTCGGCGAGCGCCCCACCACGCCCGGCATCTATATCGTGCGCCGTGGCAACACCGCTACCAAGCAACTCATCACAGGATTGTAATTATTTTCAGGTAAGTTTAGTTAGTTTTAGGAAAAAGAACCCCGGGCTGCGCCGCACGAGAGTGTAGCGCAGCCCATTTTTTGCGCCCGGGCATACTTTGCCGGTCATGCCCGTAGTGTTGAAAAAATCCGGGTGTCTGACTATTGAGTGTGTGCTAATTTTTATTACCTTTGCAGACTATGAACACTCAGACCTATAATTTTGATAATGTCGTTGACCGGCATGACACTTGCGCTACCAAAATCGAGGAGATGGACAATAAATTCGGGCGTCACGATTTATTGCCCTTGTGGATTGCTGATATGGATTTTGAGGCGTGTCCGTGCATCATTGAGGCGTTGCGGCGGCGGCTTGACCATGCAGTGCTGGGCTACACGTCGGCGCCGGCCGAGTTTTGGGATAGCATCACCGCGTGGCTTCAGCGTCGCCACGGCTGGCAGGTGAGCCGCGATGAGATTACGTTTATGCCCGGGCTCAAAAAGGGCTTGAGCCTGTGTATCAATTATTTCAGCCGTCCGGGCGACAATATCGTGATACAGCCGCCGGTGTATCACTCCTTCCGCAGCGTCATTGAGGGCAATGGGCGGTGTGTGGTGTCTAATCCCTTGGTGCGCACCGCCGAGGGCGGTTACGCCATGGATTTTGATGGACTCGAGCGCGTGATAGCCGAGCATCACCCCACGATGATGATAGTCTGCAACCCTCACAATCCGGTGGGCTTGCAGTGGAGCGCGGCGACGCTGGTGCGCGTGGCGGCCATCTGCCGCAGCCACGGCATAGTGCTAATCTCTGATGAAATCTACGGCGATATGATGCTCGGCGGCAAGCGCCATATCCCCACGGCCACGGTGTCGGCCGACGCTGAGGCTGTGACGGTGACGCTGGGAGCCCCATCGAAGACGTTCAATATCCCGGGCATCGTCAGCGCCTGGACCGTGGTCAAGGCGGCGGCGCTGCGCGAGCCGTTCTTCGGCTGGCTGTCAGCGAGCGAGTTCAACACACCGCCCATCGCGGCGATGGTGGCTACGCAGGCTGCCTATGAGCATGGCGAGGCGTGGCTTGACCAGGTGCTGGCCTATCTTAAGGGCAATGTGGATTATGCCGCGCGCTTTCTGGAGAGCGAGCTTACGGAGGTGGGCATGGATGAGCCTGATGCCTCCTTTGCCATCTGGCTTGACTTCACGCGCCTGGGGTTGACGCAGCCCGAGCTGGTCAAGCTGCTGATATGCCGCGGGCGTCTGGCGCTGAGCGATGGCGCCTCGTTTGGCCTCGGTGGCGAGGGCTATATGCGCATGAACATCGGTGTGCCGCGGGCGGTGCTCGCCGAGGGCTTGTGGCGCCTGCGCACGGCGGTGCGGTCGCTGTGCAGCGGTGTCGATGCCGGCGGCGCGGCGGAGATGCCGGCCGACATAGAGTTTGTGCGCATGCACGGCTTGGGCAACGACTTTGTGTATCTTGACTGTATGCATCGCGAGATACCGCGGCTCCGGGCGTTGGTGCCTGAGATGTGCAGGCCGCACACGGGGCTGGCCACTGACGGCGTGATAGCCATCATGGGCAGCGCGGTGGCTGACTGCCGTATGCGCATCTTCAATGCCGATGGCAGCGAGGCGCAGATGTGTGGCAACGGCATACGCTGCGTGGCCAAGTATGTCTATGACAATAAGATAGCGCGCTCGCGGCGCATCACCGTGGAGACCCTCGCCGGCATCAAGACGGTGGAGGTGCACCCCGGCATCGATGGCACCGTGGAGACGGTGACGGTGGATATGGGCTTGCCGTCAACCGTTCCGGCGCAGGTGCCGGTGAGCTACGACGGCGCGGCTATGATTGACAGCCCGGTGGCTGTGGGTGAGCATCAGGTGCGCGTCACTGCCGTGTCGGTGGGCAATCCGCATGGCGTGGTCTTTGTGGATAACTTCAGCGATGATATGGTGAGCACCCTGGGGCCGCAGCTCGAGACTCACGCTATATGGCCTGAGCGTGCCAATATAGAGTTTGTGAGGGTTGACGACGGCGGCACTATCTCTGTGCGCACATGGGAGCGTGGCGCCGGCGAGACTATGGCGTGCGGCACCGGAGCGTGCGCGGCAGCCACGGCGGCGGTGCTCACCGGGCGCGCGGCGTGGCCGCTGACGGTGCGTCTGCTCGGCGGTAACCTCGAGATAGATATAGACAGCACCACCGGACACATCATGATGACGGGTCCGGCGGTGATGGTGGATAGCGGGCGGTATTATCCGTCGTCGCGTTGCTGAGCGCGCAGCGCCTCGCGTTGCCGTCGGTAGGCCTCGAGGAGCTCGTCGTCAGAGATGTCGAGCAGAGCAGCCTTGCGCATGAAAGGCTCCAGCTCTGTGTCGATGAAGGCTTTGTGGCGCATGCGCTTGATGGCTCCGGCGGCATGCTCTTCCACGAAGAGCCCTACGCCGCGGCGGTTGTATATGATGCCTTGGTTTTGGAGATATTCGAAGGTGCGAGCCACGGTGTTGGCGCTCACCTCGATGAGCTGGGCGTATTCGCGCACTGAGGGTATGCGCTCGCCCTCGCCATAGGTGCCTATCATGATATCGTCGCAGATGCGGTCGGCGATTTGCAGATAGATGGGTTTGCTGTCAGTGAAACTTACCATTTTATTGAAGCTATGAGGGCCGAGAGGACCACGGTAATCATTACGATAGTCATTTGCGGTTGAGTATTTTGCCCACAATCTGCGAGCGGGTGTATAGATAGTAGGCGAGCGCCCAGAAGGCCACGGTGGCTACTGCCATCAGGGTGTTGATGATAGTGGTGAGGGTCTCCGGCGATACGTTCACGTCTCTCATGACGCCGTTTGACGCCAGGATAGTCATAACGATGACGAAAACAAAGCCTATGCATAGCTCGGTCACTATAGTCTTGACGATGCTGAGCTTATACCAGATGGCGCAGCCGAGCACAAAGACACTTTGCTGGAATAATACGGAGATGTGATTTTCAAGCGGCACATCGAAGATGGAGAGCGCCGACACCATATTCATAGATATGGGCGATGATGCCAGGAACCAGTAGTTGACCACCAGGTATAGCACCACGGTGTAGGCCACGAGCACCACCATAGCGGCTATGGGTGCCAATACCAGCGCGCCTAAGGCTCCGAAGGTAAATTTCTCAGCCATCGAGGCGGGCACCATCAGGTGAGAGCAGCGGCGTGCTTTGTTGTCCATATTGTCGATGACAAAAGCGCCGGCAAAGGCTATGATGACGCTGAACCAGCAGTACATATAGATGGTGGAGCGTGTGCTCATAGCGATGTTGAGCGTTGTGGCGTCAAGGTGGTTAAATCTTACAAGGCCGTAGGCTGTGAATAGCCCTATGGCAGTCATGGCGCCGAAGACAGCCGCCAGCAGGGTGAGCATCTTGCGGCCGTTGAGTGATATTGCTAAGCGAGCATATTTGGTGAAGCGCTCGAGTGAAAAAGTCTGTGAGTCAGTCATTGTGGTATGTGTGTATGAGTGGGTGGGGTGATTAGCTGTTGAAGATGCGAGTGATGGTCTGAGGGTCGCCGAGTGTGGCTCCGAAGAGAGTCTCAAGGTTGATTTCTGTTTCGTGCATGGCGTCGCCGTCGGAGGGGAGCACCAGGCTGTGGCCGGTGATAGAGGGCTGGGCGAAGATGGTGTCGGCGGGTAGGGGAGTCTCGGCGCTCTCCACAAAGCGCAGCTTTGAGGTGATGGTAGCCACGCTCTCGTCGAGCAGCACGCGGCTATTGTCGATGATGATGACGTGGTCAATGCAGCTGTCGATGTCGCGCACCTGATGGGTGGATATTATCACGGCGCTGTCATCATCGATATGGCATGCAGCCACGCGCCTGAATTGGCTCTTGCCGGGGATATCGAGGCCGTTGGTGGGCTCGTCCATGATGAGCAGGCGGCAGTGGGTGGCGAAGGCAAAGCTGATGAGCACCTTCTTGCGCTGGCCCATAGAGAGCGCCGAGAGGTCGGCGATATCGGTGTCCAGCTCGAAGATTTTCAGGTTATGCTCCATGTCGGCGGTGCTGAAGCGAGGGTAGAGGGCGCCGTAAACCTCGGCATATTTTTTGAGCGACATTTTGGGCAGCTCGTATTCTTCGGGCACGAGGTATATATCGGCGAGGGTGGCCGGGCGGCGGCAGCGTGTGTTGATGCCTTGGTAGGTCACTATGCCTTTGCTCGGGGTGAGCAAGCCGGCAATGAGGTAGAGTAGGGTGGATTTGCCGGCGCCGTTGAGCCCCAGCAGTCCATACACTTTGCCCGGCTCCACGTCGATAGAGAAGTCGCGGAGCACGGTCTTTTTGCGCAAGGTGCCGTAGCGAAATTCCAGGCCACGGATTTGCAGGAATGATTGTTGGTTGTTGTTGTCCATATTACTGTTTGTTTTTTGATTGTTATTCGTTGTGTTGCAGTGTACCAGTGTGCTTGTACACCGCAAAGGTATAACAGCTTTTTCGAGCTTGCAATAGTTCGGGTAATATTTAACACAAATTTAACACTTCTGGCTATTTTAGTGGTGGTTAATGATTGTTAAGCAGCGGTTTAGCTCATAAAATATAAGTATATTTGCAGCAAAAGGCCTAAATGTGAAAAGTATAATCACAAAGGCGTGTGCACATAAATGATTACCCCAAAAGACGACCATAAAACAACAAATTGAAATAACTCCAATAATCACTTAAAAGCGACAATCTATGCAAAAAATCGTATTTCGATTATTGCTGCTGTTATGCCTGATAGGGTATGCCGGCAGTAATGCCCAAGCACAGAGCGTGAGTCCTCGCAAAGGCGTGGTGCGTGTCAAGCTCCAGGCCGAGATGGCCACGCAGGTGGGCACGGCAGCGCGCAAGGCGGCAGTAGCCGGCGAGCTGCAGTCAGGCGCAGTGGTGCTTGACGCATCGCTCAAGCAGCTTAAGGGTGTGAGCATCAGGCGCGTGTTGCCCTACAACGCGCGGTATGAGGCTCAGCGCGCCCGTTTCGGCCTTGACCGATGGTATGAAATCACATTTGACGAGAGCGTGAGCCCGGTAGAGGCGCGGCGCATACTGGCCGAGACGCCGGGTGTGCAGCACGCCACCACAGTGGCTCCGATGGTGCTCAAAGACGGCGGTGACCGCAGCCGCGCCGTGATTGCCACGGCAGTGCCGGCAGCCACCGGCGAGGCTATGCCCTTCAATGACCCGCGCCTGCCCTCGCAATGGCACTATTACAACACCGGCACGATGGAGGGCGCCGTCAAGGGCGCCGACATCAACGTGTTTGAGGCGTGGCAGTCAGCCACCGGCAGCTCTAACGTGCTTGTGGCTGTGATTGACGGCGGTATCGACGTGGATCACGAAGACCTCGCCGCAAATATGTATGTCAACACTGCCGAGCTTCACGGCACCCCCGGCGTTGACGACGATGGCAACGGATATGTAGATGACATCTACGGATATAACTTCTGCACCAACGAGGGCGAGATATATCCCCACAACCACGGCACTCACGTGGCCGGCACCGTAGCCGCTGTCAATAACAACGGCATCGGCGTGGCCGGCGTGGCCGGCGGCGATGGCACGGCGGGCAGCGGTGTGCGTCTGCTCTCATGCCAGGTGTTTGACTCTCGCTCGGGTGCCGGCGATGGCGACTTTGCCGCCGCGCTGGTGTATGCCGCCGAGATGGGCGCCCACATAGCGCAATGCTCGTGGGGCTGGGCCACTCCCGGCTATTACGAGCAAGACGTGCTTGACGCCATCGAATACTTCCAGTCGCTGCCGCGCGCCAACGGCGTGGCCGGAGGTCTCTGTATCTTTGCCGCCGGCAACGACGGCCTCACCGGCGATTGCTACCCCGCATGTCTCGATGATGTGCTGGCAGTGGCATCGATGACCTATGACTTGCACCCGGCAAGCTACTCAAACTATGGCGCCTGGGTCGATGTGACGGCTCCCGGCGGACTTATGGACTTCAACGAGGCTCAGGGCGTGCTCTCCACGCTGCCCAACGACAAATACGGCTACATGGAAGGCACCTCGATGGCGTGTCCGCACGTGTCGGGCATCGCCGCTCTGATATTATCGAAATATAGCGACCGCAATCTCTCGCCGGCTCTGCTCAAGACACAGTTGGAGACCTCGGTCAACGACTTCTATACGAGCAATCCGGCGGCTGAGGGTCTCTATGGCTCAGGATATGTTGATGCCGGCAAAGCGCTGATGATGAGCTCGGGCGATGCTCCGGCCGTGGTGTCAGACCTCAGCGCCGATGCAGCCCAAGATATCATCACCCTGCACTGGACCATCCCCACCAGCAGCGACAACAATGTCAATCACCACGTGCTGTACTACAGCACCACGGCCTTTGACGCCTCCACTGACCCCTCCACCCTCAAGGCGGTGACCATTGACACCAAGTTTATGGCCTCGGGCGATGTGATGACTTATGAGTTAGGCGGCCTGCTGCCTATGACCACATATTATCTCGCCATCAAGGCCATCGACCGCTGGGGCAATGCTTCCGCGCTGTCAGATGTCATCACCGCCACCACCAATTCCGGCCCGAAGATGACTATCAACAAGACGAGCCTCAGCATGGTGCTGTCGGCCGCGCCGCGTCAGGGCAAGGGCTCCTTTGTGATAGGCAACGATGACGAGGGCTTGCTGAAGTGGGCTTACAATGCCAATACTGCAACAGCCACCATCAAGTCATACGCCGCCTCAATGCCGCCTACGGTGGCCAACACCGTGGCATACAACGGCACCCTCGGCGTGCAGCCTTATGCCGCCTCGACGGCCGCATCCGTGGAGGCAGTGACAGAGCTTAACCGCGACGACTATCCGCAGTCGCTGCAATCGTGGCGCACGCTGTATGCATACATCGGCGATAGCGATGCCTCGCTGCCCAACTCTATGGCGCAATACTTCGTGGTTGACCCCGAGCAATACCCCGACGGCTTCAACCTGACGGCTGTCAGCGCCCAAGGCGCATACGGCACCAACCCCACCATCGAGGTGTATAAAGGCGCCAACCTCACCACGGCATCAAAGGTGGTAGAGTTTAGCCCTTCATCATTCTATTACGGCTACAATATGGCTCTGCCCGAGCAATACTACTTTGCCGCGGGCGAGAGCTTCTGGGTGGTGTTCCACTTTGCCCCTCAGAGCGAGCTCTATCCGCTGGGTATGGGCGTTGCTGATGACACCACCGTGGCCTCACAGGCTTATATGAGCAACGATATGGGCGCCACATGGATGCGCCTCTCTGACGCTCTTGCCGGCTCGAAGTATGCTGAGATGGCCTCCTCGGCCACATGGTGTATCACCGCCGTGAGCCTCAACCCCGACTTCAGCCAACTCGTGACGCTGACGCCGGCCTCCGGCACCGTCAAGAGCGGTGAGACACAGACCGTGGAGGTGCTCACCGACGGTAGCAAGCTCTGCAATGGCAGCTATAAGTTCAACCTGCGCTTCACCACCAACGAGAGCCAGGCCAACACGCTGCTGCTCCCCATCAATGTCACCGTCACCAATCAGCAGCCGCAGATTAATATCAATAAGATAATCAATTTCGGCGACCTGCTCGTGGGCGAGAGCCGCACCATCACCGTGGAGGTCTTCAACGAAGGCTATGGTGCTTTCAGCGGCTCATCATACGGCGCGGCGCTCTATGGCGACAAGATTAAGTCCACATCAGAGCACTTCAGCGGCCCATCGTATATGCAGAGCGGCTTCCAACCTCGCGCTACCACTAATGTGGACCTCACCTTCGCGCCCAAGGCTGCCGGCAGCCACACCGGTCAGATAATCTTCACTGACAAGAGCGGCAATCAGGTGGCTATCACCGTGCAAGGCGTTGCTACCGACCCCGCCGAGATATCCATCACGCCGCAGACCGTAGAGGTGGGCACCCTCACCGTGGGCGATGAGGCTCGAGATGTGCAGTTTGAGATTGCCAATACGGGCAACTATCCCCTGCAGTTTGTCTTCCCCAAATTCTCTGACGAGAGTGTGCCCGGAGCATCCGGCTCAAAGGTGCACAAATTCGGCTACACCTACACCTCCAACCTCGGCGGCTCCACCGCTTTTGCCTACGACGGCAATCCCGAGCTTATCGATGCCGTGGATATCACCTCGCAGTTTAGCGACAACAACCCGTGGTCATCAGAGATAGCCCTGGGCTTTGACTTCCCCTACTACGGCACCACCTATGACCATGTCTATGTCACCGACTTTGGCGGCGTGGCCTTCTCCACGGGCAGCGACCTCATCTTGCGCAGCCCGCTCAGCGCCGAGCAGTATCGCATCGGCGACACCGGCATGATTTCGGCCTACGGCACCAAGCTGCAGATGGGTCCGCAATCGCGCATCGCCTACGCCAAGCAAGATGGCAAATTCATTGTCACCTTCTCCAATGTCCTCGCTGTGGTGTATGACACAGACTATACGCCCATATCATTCCACATGTCGCTGGCGCCTAACGGCAACATCGAGGTGTTCTACGACAGCTATGACCCCGCCGAGGTCTTTGAGGAGGGCACACACCTCTTCTTGGGCATCAACGACACCGCCGTAGCCGACCCGCTCACCGTCACTGACTCAGACATTGCCAATTCAATCTTCGCTACTGAAGAAGAGCGCACCGAGCAGGGAGAGATATACGCGCAGATTGGCACCGGGTCGGCCTTCCACTTTGAGGCGCCGCGCCCGAGCATGATAGCCGCGCTGAGCCCCACTTACGGCATCGTGCCTCCCGGCAATAAGACTACCATCACCGCCACGGTGCAGGCCACCGACGAGATGTATGCCGGCGACACCTTCAACAATCTTGTGGTGATGAGCAATGACCCCGTCAACGCCACCTCGCTGGTGCGCTTCAACGCCACCATCGCCGGCGATGACCTCAAGCCGCAGATAGCATTGGCGCAGAGCACCATCGATTTCGGCGATGTATTCCGCACCTCAGTGGCCAAGAAACCGGTGACAGTGCGCAATACGGGTAAGGCCGATCTCACCGTTAGCGCCGTGACCGTCGAAAACGGCATCGTCAGCGCCGACATCACTCTGCCGCTGACCATCCCCGCCGGCCAGTCAAAGGACATCATCGTGACCGTGCCTACCGACACCGAGCGTGCTATCGCCGATGCTGTCACAGTCACCTCTGATGCCGGCACCGTCACCGCTCAAATCGCCGCCAACGTCATCGGCTGCCCCACCGCTGACCTCAGCTACACCGAGCTGACGCTGACGCTGCCCTACGGCGAGAGCGCTGACAAGCCGCTGACCATCACCAACAACGGCAACGAGGCTCTCAGCTATGCCTTGCTGCCCGGCGCACACGTCACCTACACGCCGCAGTATGACGGCGCCGGTGAGGTGCAGTATTCTTACGCCTCATCAGCCGACGACCCCTCGGTGAAGATGCAATGGGTTGATATCGAGACCACAGGCCTCGGCACTCAGAACAACTTTACCTACTATCTCTCTCACGACTATGTAGCCGTGGAGCTGCCGTTTGAGTTCCCCTTCTACGGCGAGAAATACTCCACGATGTATATCTACAACACGGGCTTCGTATCGTTCACCCAGCGCAAGGACGAGCAGATATGGCCCGAGCCTCCGGCCGACTTCCCCGGCGGCACCATCTACACCAACCTCATAGCTCCCTACTGGGGTCTCCACTCTATGGATCAGAGCAAGGGCGCCGGCACATACTACTATGTCACCGATGACCGCGCCGTGATCTCGTGGATGGAATATGGCAACACGATGAACCTGGGCGTATGCTATCAGCTGATACTCAACGCCGACGGCTCATTCAAGTACCAGTACAAGCCCTATGGCGAGTATGCCGTGATATTCGGCATCTTCGGCCTCGCCGGCATCTCTAATGCCGACGGCTCGCAGGGCTTCAAGATCCCCGATCGCTATGTGGCCTTCAATCAGGCTGTAGAGTTTACGCCTATCATCACTACCAGCCTCGCCGCGGGCGAGAGCCGCACCGAGAGCGTTGTGGTGCATGCCGATGAATATGCCGGCACCTACACCGGCGACATCAAGCTCACCACCAATGTGCCGGGCAAAGAGTCTGTGACGATACCGGTGAATCTGACCATCACGGGCACTCCTGAAGTGACTATCTCCGACGATATCACCATAGAGCATCCCGTGGGCTATCAGGACACCGACTATGACAACTTCTTCATCGCCAACGGCGCCCTGTATGTGGCTGAGTTTGAGGTGGCCAACACCGGCTCGGCACCCTTCACCGTCACCGACATAGCCTTTGATGCTCCCAAGGTGTATGACGAATACTTCGGCGACTGGTTTGATGTGCTGTACCTCTACTACTATGGTCCGGAGTATGACTGGTTTGGCGACCCCACCGGCAATTACACGTGGATGCAGTATAACGACTACAACAAGCCGCAGTTTACTGTCACCGACACGCCGCTGCGTCTTGCCATCCCGATGCTGCCCAGCGAGCTGTCTGGTGTCGAGGGCACATACACCATCACCACTACGCTGACCTTTGATGATGGCACCACCAAGACACACACCACCACCTTCATCATCACCCCGGCGCCCAAGCTCACCCTCGACAAGAATGAAGTGAGAGTGACAAATGCCGCCTCTGACCTCACCACCACCGAGAGCGTCACCATCTCCAATACCGGAGCCTACAAGCTCAACTATGAGCTGACGCTCGACCCCACCGGCGTAGGTTATGTAGCCCCCGAAAGTGGCGGTGGCGGTGGTGGCGGCGTAATGCCCACGTCATTAGCTGACACCGGCAATGCACAGACGCTCCGCGCCCTCAGCTCCGGCATCGTGCCTTATGAGTATGGCAAGAGCGACAACTTCCTCGACCTGCCTCAGGACTTTGAATATCGCAACGGCTTGTACTATCCGGTGCTGCCCGGCGACATTCTCACCTACACCTACGGCTCAGGCTCTAAGTTTGCCCAATTCAAGTCGGCCACTTACTTTGAGGCGCCCGAGCAAGGCTTCAATATCTCGCATATCTACACCGTGGCGGGCTTTGAAGGCCTCAGCGATGTTGACCTCACCGTGGAGATATTCAAGGGCGATGACATCGCCGGCAACGGCACCATCGTGGGCCGCGGCACTGCCTCGTTTGAGACTACTACCACTCAGGGCCGTGCGATTGTAGTGGCGCTTGACCGACCGGTATATATGAACCCCGGCGAGAAATTCTATGTGGTAATCACTTACCCGCTGGGAGCGCTCTATCCCGCCTATGTGGCATCGAAAGAAGAGGCTGTGGTGCCCAACCGATATATGGGTTATGTGCCCGATTACGGCTGGTTTGACGTAGCCACGATGTTTAAGGACCAATATGGCTCGCTGGGCTACCTCACAGCATGTCTTGAGACCGTGGAGGGCGATGCCTGGTGTAAGCTCTCACCCGCTACGCCTACTACCGGCACTATCAATGTGGGCGAATCGGCTACCATCGACATCAATATCAACGCAGCCTCGGCGCCCCTTGACTATGGCAACAAGGCCGTGCTCGTGATAAGCTCTACCGACCCGTCGCAGGCCTATGTCAACTTCCCGATATACCTCGACCGCAACGGCGCGCCCATAATTACGCTGCCCTCCGGCACCATCTATGCCAAGGAGGGTATCACCTCCGCTGTGGCCGTAGATGTGGTAGATGCTGACGGCGATGACTTCACCGTGACGCTCGCCGACAACGGCGGCATCACCACCATCACCGAGTGTGAGGGTCTTGGCTCGGCCACGCCTGCCATAACCATAGGCGAAGGCGGCACTGATGTCACCGTCAGCGGCGCCGGCACCGCCGGTGTGCGCCTCACCCTCACGATGGCTCCTGACTACGGCGATGCAGGTAATTACAGCATACTCCTCAACGCAGCCGACACCCAAGGCCACGAGTCGCAAGTCAACGCGCGCTACACCGTGGAGCACGTCAACCGTGCACCCGTGCCTGTCGAAGGTCGCATCGTGGAGGTCGCTAAAGGTCAGGCCTCGGAGATTATCGACTTTGCTTCGCTCTTTACCGACCCCGATGGCGATGACATCACCTGCAGCTACACTATCGACAATGCCGCCCTCGTCAGCACCTATGAGAGCGCCGGCGGCCTCATCTTAGTGGGCGCCAAGATAGGCACCACCACGCTGCGCGTCACCGCCACCGATGCTCTCGGCGCTACGGCAGTAGCCGAGGTGACCATCGAGGTCAAGGACCATGTGGGTATCACCGATGCCGACATCAGCGCCGGCATCTCCATCTATCCCAACCCCGTGGTGGAGACGCTGCGCGTGACCCTGGGCCGCGATATGAGCGATGTCACCTTTGCCATCTATGCCACCAATGGCAGCCTGCTGCGCCGCTTTACCTGCGATGTGGCCGCCGGTGTCGCCACTGCGATAGACGTGGCTGACCTCCCCGCCGCCACCTACCTCTTGCGCATAGAGGCCGAGGGCGCATCTGCCGCTTACGTCATCATCAAAGAGTAAGCGATAGCGCTCACCCCCACCACCTCCCTCCTGCGGCAGGAGGCTGAGTGGAATGACACAGAGCCGGCTCCCGATGCTCCGGGGGCCGGCTCCGTGTCTTTCTATGTCTTTCTATGTGTATCGGCCGAGCGGGTTTTGCCATATCAAAAATAATACTTAACTTTGCGCTGTCGCATAGCAGTGCGGCAGACATATCGTATTCTCAAGAAGCGTTTTGCTATCTTTCATCGCTGAAAACGTAGGAAATTTTCAAAGAGATGAGAGGGATACCAAGGCGGTTCTCGCGCTATAGCGTGGGCTGCTCTATCCATATCTTCATCTCAAGGTTTTTTCCTACGACCGTCAGCGGTAGATGTGGGCAAAGTCAGTCCACGTTTCTTAATCTCTAAATGGTCGATAGGGCTGTAAGACCGCCAATCATTATTATGAACAAACTATTTTATTTGCTACTTATCGCCTTTATGGGCGTAGTGGTAACCTCGTGTGGCAATGATGACGACGATCCGCCAACAGACAATGTCAAAGAGCAGCTGCTGGTGGGCGAATGGAGCCCAGCAAGCTATAGCGGTTATCATCTTGTATTCACCGCAAATGGCACCGGCTATGACAAGGTGTTTTTTGGCAATGGTGAATACAACGTAGATGAGACCTTTGTATGGAGTATCTCAGGTGATGACTTGACAATTAAATGGGAGGATAGCGATACAGATCACTACTATATAGTAAATCTAACTGCCACAGAGTTGATTTTAAAAGACAAGTCAGACTCTGAATTGGAAACATATAAGCGAGTATAAAGTCATCGTTGAATGATAATAGCGTGGTGAGGGCGTAAGCAGCGCGACAGCGCTTAGCCCCTCACGCGGCCTATGCACGGCAGCTCCAATCCCCCGGGCTGCCGTGCTTGCGTCTCATACAAATCCGGGGGGGCTAATATCGATTATAAAACGCAGTGCGGGAAATAACAAATTGCTGCAGTGTCGGGGTTACGAAGATTTTTTGTAACTTTGCAGCAACAACACCCTCTATCAGAATCATCACGGCGTGAACAAATCAGGAAATACTACTACTACCAAGGGCAAGCTGCTGTCGTCGGCGCTGAAGTATGTGGTGCCGCTGGCGGTGAGTGTGGGTCTGTGTTACCTGCTCTTCACCGGCGTGGATTTCGGGCGTATGCTCGATATCATAGCGCGCGAGTGCCGTTTTGGCTGGATAGCGCTGGCGCTGGCTATCAGTGTGCTGTCGCATGTGTTTCGCGCTATGCGTTGGCGCATACAGCTGCGGGCGCTGGGCATTGCGGTGCCGCTGCGGGCGCTGGTGCTGAGCATCTTCGGCACGTATGCCGTCAATCTGGTGTTTCCTCGCTTGGGCGAGGTGTGGCGCACGGGCTATATCTCGCAGCGTCAGCGGGCATCGTTCACCGAGGTCTTCGGGTCGATGGTGGCCGAGCGCTTGTGCGACACGCTCACCGTGCTGGTGCTCACCGTGGTGGCGTTTCTGTTGGCGCGCGCTCAGCTGGTGGCTTATCTGTCGCAAAACAGCGAGCTGTATGCCACGGTGATGTCGTGGGTGGCGTCGCCGTGGCTGTGGTGCGGCGTGGTGGCCGTGGTGGCTGCGGTGTGGTGGTTTTTGAGCCATCGCAGCGACAATGGCATGGTGGTCAAGGTGCAGGGCTTGGCGCGCAGCTTATGGCATGGCTTTGCCGTTGTAGCCACGATGCCGGGCAAGGGCCGCTGGCTGGTGCTCACGGTGGCCATCTGGGGCTGCTATTTCACGCAGCTCTTTGTGGCTTTTTACGCCTTTGATTTCACGGCGGCCGTGGTGGAGGGCTATGGCATCGTGGCGGTGTTGGTGGCTTTTGTGCTGTCGAGCATCTCGATGGGAGTGCCGTCGAATGGCGGCATAGGCCCCTGGCAGTGGGCTATCATCTTCGCGCTGGGGATATATGGCCTTGAGAGCACCTCGGCGGGCGCTTTTGCCAACCTGGTGCTGGGCACTCAGACCCTGCTGCTGATAGTGCTGGGCATCATCACCTTTGTGGCTATCGCCATAGAGAAGCGGTCGGCGGCTGACACTGCTGCGCCCCTCAGCGCCGATATTAATAAGTAAATCAATACATCATCATCATATCTCATCAAACAATCTCAGATTAATGTCAAAAGTAATCATCATCGGGTGTGGCGGTGTCGGCACCGTCGTTGCCCACAAGTGTGCTCAAAACCCCGATGTCTTCACTGAAATAGTGATAGCATCGCGCACCAAAAGCAAATGCGATGCCGTGGCTAAGGCCATCGGCGCCCCCAATATCACCACCGACACCGTCGATGCCGACTCGGTGGAGCAGCTCTGCGAGCTGTTTCGCCGCCACCAGCCGCAGCTCGTGATCAATGTGGCTCTGCCTTACCAGGACCTCACTATCATGGATGCCTGCCTGGAGTGTGGCGTCAACTATCTCGACACTGCCAACTATGAGCCCAAAGATGTGGCTCACTTTGAGTATTCATGGCAGTGGGCCTACCGCGAGCGCTTTGAGAAGGCGGGCCTCACGGCTATCCTCGGCTGCGGCTTTGACCCCGGCGTGTCGGGCGTCTTCACCGCCTACGCCGCCAAGCACCATTTCAGCGAGATGCACTATCTCGACATCGTGGATTGCAACGCCGGCGACCACGGCAAGGCTTTCGCCACCAACTTCAATCCCGAAATCAACATACGCGAAATCACCCAAAACGGCCGCTACTGGCGCGATGGCCAATGGATCACCACCAAGCCGCTGGAGGTGCACACGCCCCTTACGTACCCCAATATTGGCCCGCGCGAGTCTTATCTGCTCTATCATGAGGAGCTGGAGTCGCTCGTAATCAACTATCCCACGATACGCCGCGCCCGCTTCTGGATGACTTTCGGCCAGGAGTATCTCACCCACCTGCGCGTGATCCAAGACATAGGCATGGCTCGCATCGACGAGGTGGAGTACAATGGCATGAAGATAGTGCCCCTGCAGTTCCTCAAGGCGGTGCTTCCCAATCCGCAGGACCTCGGCAGCAACTACCATGGCGAGACCTCGATAGGCTGCCGCATCTCGGGTCTGGGCAAAGACGGCAAGCCGCTGACCTACTATATCTACAACAACTGCTCACACGAGGCCGCCTACCGGGAGACAGGCATGCAGGCTGTGAGCTACACCACCGGCGTGCCCGCGATGGCCGGCGCCATGATGCTCCTTACGGGCAAGTGGCTCAAGCCCGGTGTGCACAATGTGGAAGAATTTGACCCGGATCCATTCCTCGATGTCATTGCCAAGCAGGGCCTACCCTGGCACGAAATCATAGGCGAAGACCTCGAGGTAGATCGCATCGACAACTGATAGCGCCATCATATACCTATTAGTCTAATTGGCCCAATTAGACTAATAGGTATAATTGTTTTCCCGCCCTCGATAACAGGCAAAGCAGAGGGTGCCTCTCATTGAGAGGCACCCTCTGCTCGTGTAGTAGCCCATAGGAGAATCGAACTCCTCTTTCAAGAATGAAAATCTTGCGTCCTAGCCGATAGACGAATGGGCCGGAACCTGAAGCCGCAGCGACTTAGGCGAGCTTGGCGATGTGGCGGGCAAGCTTGCTCTTGAGGTTGGCGGCTTTGTTCTTTGAGATGGCCTTCTTAGATGCAAGGCGGTCAAGAAGCGCGGTTACTACGGTGAGCTTCTCGGCAGCTTGAGCCTTGTCGGTCATCTTACGCAGATTGCGGACAGCGTTGCGGGCGGTCTTGGCATAATAGCGGTTGCGCAGGCGACGAGCCTCGGTCTGGCGGATTCTCTTTAATGATGACTTATGGTTTGCCATGTCTGTTTCTCTATGTTTTTAACGTTATATTTTTTGATTGTAGTAGCCCATAGGAGAATCGAACTCCTCTTTCAAGAATGAAAATCTTGCGTCCTAGCCGATAGACGAATGGGCCGATGCGCTAAAAGCGAGTGCAAATATAGCCACTTTTTTTAACATGGGCAAAAAATGGCTGTTATAGAGCATATTTTTAAATATTTTTAGTAATTTTGTGACATCGTTTCAGCCGCGCTCGCTATCATTGAGGCAGCGGAGGCGGCGCCGATATCGTCAAGCTATGCTCACCACCCTACAATGCATATCATTGCGCACGGTCAAGTATGACGACAAGCGTGCCATCGTCACGGCCTGGGCGCGAAGCCACGGCCGGATCTCGCTCCTGACATCGGCAGGAGCCACGCGCGAGGCCGCGCGCCGCCGGGCCTTGCTGATGCCGTTGTCGCTCTTTGAGGGCGTAGCTGACCTGCGCCCCGACCGCGAGATATATCCTCTGCGCGAGGTGAGGCCGCTGCGCGTGCTGGCCGACATCCACGCCCATCCGCTCAAGGCCGTGATGAGCCTCTTTGTGGCCGACTTCTTGGAGTGGGCGCTGCGCACCTCTCCCCCCGACGAGCATCTCTCCGATTTCCTCTTTGCGAGCGTGGCGCTGCTCGACAGCCTCCGCGATGCCACCGCTGTGGCCAATTTCCACCTATATCTGCTCTACCACTTAGGCCGGTTTTTAGGCATCGAGCCGGATATAGGCTCGCACGTGGCCGATACTGACGTCTTTGACATGCGCGATGGCGTCTTTCGCCCTTCAGCGCCCATGCATAGCCGCTATCACGCCGGGCGTGAGGCGCGAGCCGTGTGGCTGCTCAGCCGTATGCAGCCGCACACCCTCGGGGCTTTTCGTTTTACGCGCGCCGAGCGCAATGACATCTTAGATGAGATATTAGCTTACTACTCGATGCACCTGTCGCCGGTGGGCACCTTACCCTCGCTGGCTATTGTGCGCGAGGTGATGTGCTGAACAGCGGCCGGCGCGGCGTCACGCCTTAGCTTCGATAGCTCCGAGGCCCCAGTAGATTACTATCAGGAACGCTACCATCACTATCACCAACACCGCCGATGCTATCAGCGAGGTGATGGCCAGATTGCGCCACCCGGCGCTGCGCGAGCGCGAGCCCACCACGGCCAGCACTATCGCTGCGAGGCCTAAGCCCAAGGCGGCATAGCCATTCCACATCAGCAGTATCCATGCTATTACCGTCACCACCATAGAGACGGCGGTAAGCATACTGCGCACACTGCGGCGCGGCGCTGACGTAGCTGTTGCAGCAGCCGGCTCAGCATCCACCTCCGGGGCTACAGTCTCGGGAGTCGCGGCGGGCATATCAGCCTCAGCCTGCTCTGACGGGGTATTTATATCTTGGTCTTGCATGGATAAGCGTTTAGTCTTTGCAAAGATACTAACTTTTGTTTTAATTAGACAAATAATGCTAAAAAAAGTTTATGCCTTAGTGCATTTTTAACATTTAGTCACTGCTGAGACCGCCTGCGGCAGCACTACAAATTGAGGCGGCGGTGATAGGATTGAGCGCCGATGACCATCATAATAGTGACGGCCCCGACATAGTCAGCGCCGCAACCCACCAATCATATCTTACAACGTGTAAAAACATAGCATCATGACAAAAAATCCACCCCACAGCCGCCCCGGCATCCCACGAGAGCGACATCAAGAGCAATTTCTATCATCGCAGTGTATCAAAAATAGCGACACAATTGTCGCTTTATAGGTGACACCTTTGTTTTATCTAATTGATATTAATGCAATAACTTTGCTTTGCAAATTAAGTTAAATATCTTACATATTGATAAATCAATCACGTAATGCACATCGGACAGCGAATTCATGAAATCCTTATAGAGCAGCAACGCACGCCCACGTGGTTTGCACGCAAGATTTGCTGCACGCGTCAGCACGTTTACACCATCTTCAAGAAGACCAACGTAGATGTGGAGCTGTTGATGCGCATCAGCAAGGCGCTGGACCACAACTTCTTCAGCGAGCTCGCCGACGAGGTCGATGGCGATACTGCCGCCCACCCGACGTCGCCCGGCGATACCACCGGCACTGCCGATATTTGATGTATGACTTACAACCAATAATTATCACTACATAAATAGATTAGTGCCTGACTATAATAGTCAGCCAACCTTGACTTAAAAGGGGATTTGACCCGAAGAGCGCTGACGAGAGATATTGACATTATCTTCAGGCAGCGCTCTCTTTTTTTAGCGGCTACTGACGCAAAAAATTTTGCCCTCGGCGATAGAAATCCATAGTTGTGGCTCTCTATCATATAGAAATCAAAAACAAACAATCAATAATAAACCACTTAAAAAATCAAAGGTATGAAAAGTAATTCTTCTTATTCTCGTAGCGGTTCTCGGCATCACCTCAGCAAAAGCGACATCACGCACAGACTCAAATGGCAACACCATTGACCATTCGTTCTTTGCCGTTGCCCAATATCAGATGGGTACTTTTGACTTCCCTAAGGGGTCAAGCTCTTATGGTCTGGGTATGGTCGCAACTTCCATTTCACATTGGGGACGCTTTCACGTCGGAGCAAATATCAACTTTTCAATCAATGCCGGCTTTGTCGATGATTGGGGGTGCATCATTGACTTCGGCCCGTCAGTGCGCGTCGATATCGCTAATAATTTGTTTGTGAATATGCCTGTCGATGTGGTATGTGTCGCTACTTTCCCTGAGGGCTCAACAGATACTAAGACATCATGGGGTGCACGCATCGCGCCTTCGCTGCACTTCTTCTTCTCTAAAAAATTCGGCATTTTTGCCGGCCCGCAGGTGTCCTTTGGCGGCTCGGCAACAGATTTTGGTATGCAAGCCGGCCTCTCATATAGCTTCTGACCCCATGCTTTAATGCAACTGACACAGCTCACTACTAATATAAACCAATCAAAATACTTACCACAATGAATAAATTATTAAAGTACATGATGTTGCTTTTCGTTGCAACACTGAGCCTGACGTTTGCTTCATGCAGCGATAATGATGATGATGACCTCCAAGGCGGCGCCTCAATCGTAGGCAAATGGGTCGATGGCGAGACCACACTGACGTTTGGCAGCGACGGCAGTTACCGTGAAGACGGCTCGCTCGGTCAGTACAGAATAGGCACCTATTCTTACAATGCGGCTTCCTCGCTGCTGTTTGTAGATGTAGTGGCCATCGAGGGTATGAACTCGGCTTACCGTCAGACCTACGTAGTGCAGACACTCACCTCGTCAACTTTGGTGTTGCTCTACACCGAAGGCGACGTCAAGGGACGCTACACGCGAAAGTAGGCTCAAGAAATAAACGTTCAGGAGGCATCGGCCATGCGGCCGATGCCTCGCTGTTTCTTATGCATCGAGCCGCCGTCTGACGTGTCATGCGGCGCGTTAAGCGTTGATAATAAGGCTGTTGTCAGTAGGGGGTGGGCTGTTGTGTCTTTGTGAGGGTGGGGTTACTTTTGGCCGAGGAGGGTGGCGAAGATGGTGAGGGCATTGCGCACGGTGGATTTGTCAGGTACGGGGATGTTGAGATAGGCCCGGCCGGTGTCGGGGTCTTCTTTGACGATGGCGTCGAGCAGCTCGGAGGTGGCTTGTGGCGATTGCAGCGTCTTCGCTAGGTTGCTGAAGAATGACAATCCTTGGGTGATTAGCTCTTGTGGAGCCGACTGCGATAGTGTGCCTGCGCCGGCGCCTGATGATTTATTGCTGTCGTTGGATGTGCCTGACGCGCCGATGGCCCCAGATGTGCCTCTTCGCGGCGTGGCGTCGTCACTTTCATTGATAATGCTTTCCATAAAGGCATCATCATCATCGTCAAGGTCGCTCACTATATTATCGCGGTAGTCGTCTGCATCGTCGTCAAGGTCGTCTTCGGCGGGGTGATGGGTGGTGTCGTAGATATGTGGGGCGTGGTGGTCGCGATGGCCGGCCGGTTCATCGTGGGCGGGGGCTTCGGTGGGAGCATCGCTCGGGGCGTCGTCGGCCGTATCGTTGGTGGTCACCATAGTGTCGGCGAGTTCCACAATCTTGGTGAATTTATCCTCCATAAATATGGCATTTTCGCCGCCATCAAGTATGCCTTCAAACATATTTTGCTTGAAGCGCAATTTGCCTAACATTTGCTCTTCGATAGAGTTTTTCGCCACGAGGTTGATCACCATAATGTTGCGCATTTGTCCGTAGCGATAAATTCGGCCTATGCGCTGCTCGAGCACAGCCGGATTCCATGGCAGGTCGATATTGATGACGAGCGATGCGCTCTGTAGGTTTAAGCCCGTGCTACCGGCATCTGTTGATACAAATACCTTGCATTTGGGATTGTCTTGAAAGTTGGCCACCATAGCGCCGCGCTTGACAGACGGCACGGCGCCGTGCAGATATTCGTATGGGATGCCGCGGTGCTCCAGTTCGGCGGCAATAAGCCTTGCCATGCGCTCCCATTGGCTGAACACCACCACCTTGTTGGCGCCTTCTTCTTCGATATATTCCGAGATGATGTTGGCGGCCTCGTCAACCTTGACATCGTGGCGCGTGCTCTCATCGAGGATATAGGTGCTGTCGCACACCATGCGCATCATATTGAGGTTGAGCAGCAGGCGCATGCGCTCAGCCTCCGACAGGAAGTGAGTCCGATACCATTTCTGCACGATGCGCGCCACTGCCGATTTATACTCTTCGTGGGCTTCCATCTGCTGCGGCGTCATGGGCACGAGCAGGTTCTTGTCTTGGCGCTGAGGCAGCTGGAGGGCCACGTCGGCTTTGCGCCGGCGGATAAGGCGCGAGGCTATGCGCTCGCCTATCTCGTTGAGGTTGCGGTAGCCTATTACCTTGCCGAGCTCATTTTGGACTATGTAGCGGTGTCGGAAATCGTAGTATGGCGCCAGGCAGTATTGGTCCACGAGTTCCATTACCGAGTATAGCTCCTCCACCTTATTCTCCAGCGGCGTTCCCGACAGCGCCACCACGTATTTCGATCTTACGCGTCGCGCCGCGACGGCAATTTGAGTGTCCCAATTTTTGAGGCGTTGCACCTCATCGAGGATTAAGATGTCGGTGTCAATGTGTCCGCAATAGCGCACATCGTTGCTGAGCATGTGATACGACACTATCTTGTAGGGGACATTCAAGCCATATAATTGGCGGCGCTTCACCACATCGCCCTCTATCACCAATGTTTGCGCTCCTGCGAAGCGCTCTATCTCGCTCTTCCACTGATATTTAAGTGAGCTCGGACACGCCACAATCACCGATTCGGCGCGCCCGTAGCGGCGCAGCACTTCGGCGGTGGCGATGGCTTGGATGGTCTTGCCCAAGCCCATTTCATCGGCTATCACCGTTCGCCCCTTCTCCACGGCAAAGCGCACGCCCTCCATCTGATAGGGGAATAGCTTGGTGGTGAGCAATTGGCTGAGCGCCTCGTCAGTGAGGCTCCGGGCGAGCTCTTGCCGCTCCTTATCGTCGCGCAGCCCGATCACATAGTCCAAGGCATCTTCGTAGCAGCGAAAGGTATCGCTTATCTTCTTGGCTTCAACCAAAAACAAAGGAAAGCGCTCGATGGCATCAGGCAGCAAACACATATTGGCATCAAAATAATCGCGAGCCAACAAGGCAAATGCCGCCGTATGCTCGCTGCCGATGCGCAGCATCACCTTACGGCCATCTACATACGACAGATACACCGATGTGTATGGCGGCACCCTGCGGCCAATGTTCATAGGATGATCCTCGAGCCACAGCTTTACAGCCTCCAGATGCTTGCAGGTGCCCAATCGCGACGTCTTGAAATCGAGACATGAGCAATAGTTCCAGCGGCTTGTTTTTCCTCGATACACCACCTTATACACTCGGCGGCTGCGGGCATTGCTCACCTGAAACTCACCGATTGCCCACTTGCCATCCACCGGATTTACGGCCATATAGGTGTTCTGAGCAGCCTTTTTTCGCAAGGCCACCTGCCATTGTTCCAGCGACTGCCCCTCGGCGCGTCTCACGGCCGAGACGCTCTTCTCCGAGCCTTTGCGTTTGCGCTGCTTGCCTGTGCCTCTATCACTCTTAGTCTTGCGATTAGTATCATCGCCACTTCGCCTTGCCATATAATTGAGTTGCTTGAGAATTTTATAGTTATATTATTGTTCAAAGGTATATAAAAACGTTATGATTTCAGCAGCGTGGCCGACAACATTAATGTAGTTTAACAAATGCGGCCGCCGCCGCTGCGAGCACTCGCAAGATTTAAGAGCCATGTGGCTTCGCGGTAGCACATTGTGGTGCAGCTAACTCGCTATATATCATAATATTACCCACTGCAAGTGTCAAACAAATGAGAATATCGCAATTTGAGACAATTTGAGACAAATTGCGATTTAGTCTTAAATGATTTTACTCACCATTTCATCGAAATTTGACGAACGGATATAGCCCTTTGTCCTGCCGTTCAAGCTTATTTCACTCATGTAGCCTTTTTCAGTCAAGTTCCTTAAGTCTGATTTCGCAGTATTGTGAGTTACCCTAAATTTGCCCACAATATCATTTGAGACAATCACAATATCAGGATTTTCTAAGCATAGGCTCAAAATTTCAGCCTGACGTGCTGTTATATTGCCAAGGTGCAAGAGCTTT
The DNA here is from genome assembly GCA_051871765.1 of Muribaculaceae bacterium. Lineage (GTDB taxonomy): Bacteria > Bacteroidota > Bacteroidia > Bacteroidales > Muribaculaceae > CAG-873. Next base: position 1,448 of record JBJEDF010000050.1, on the reverse strand, counting down.
TCAGATTTCTTTTTTTCGCTGTTTTTGCGTTTTGTATATCGGCTTAATGCGTCAAAAGATTTGAGGAGCACGTCTAAATTATATTGTACAAAATACCCTATATCATTGCCATCAGCTTCCGAGTATAGATAGGCTTTCTCATACGATTTCTTTGATCCTTTAATAATACGGGAAATTGACAAGTATTGCACGAGCCGGTAATTTGATTTCATCATATACCAATAGAATAGCGCTCTTGCCGTGCGGCCATTGCCATCAGCAAAAGGGTGGTAATAGACTACAAGGAAGTGTATTGTTATGGCTTTTATTATTGGATGAATGAAAATCTCAGTGTCCTCATCATTGAAATAGGAGCATAAACTGCTCATGAAATCATTCAGGCATCCGGCAGATGGCGGTGTATGTATGGTTTCGCCTGTTATGCCATTGCCGACCACAATATTTTCATCATCTCTTCTTAGGCGACCTGCAGCATCAGCAATGTCAAGCGCATTTTCCGTCATCATACTATGAATCTGCATTATAAGCGCCGGGGTCAATGATTCCTCCGCATGGTCTCTAATGAAATTTATAGTATTATAGTTGTTGAGAATCATGCGCTGACTTTTGTCTATGGGAGAAATCTTTTTGCGGAGCATCTCCTTGGCGGCAGCTCGAGTTGTTGCTGCCCCCTCCATTTGGCTTGATGCTATGGCTTCCTCCATTATAGAGCTGATAAGATACAATTCCTGTGTGGATTTATCGTTCGGGAAAATTTTGGAAGCGCCCCACGAACCGCCAAAGTTCATATCAAACTCATGGCACAGCCTCTGCATGGTATTTGTCAGTGAGAAATGTATATTATATTGATCCCAAACCTTGACATCAGTCTGATTTCTCACTGCTTTGACCCGACTCCATAGTTCAATGTCAGTCATGCCGGAAGGCACACGATATTTGACATCGCTCCAATACAGATATTTACTGTTAATCAGGGAGATAAGATGCTTCAATTCTTCTGACTCAAAAGTCGTATCTACCGGAACTGTCGTAGTATGTGGTGGCCGTTCAATCATAGCAACTAATTTTGTCGCAAATATAGCAATTTATCGCAATTTATCAAAATTTGCGATAAACGAGGTTATATCCATTTGATACATAAATATTTACCATTGCAACTGCTTTTGCAATAATACAGCCTCGGTTTTGACATTAGGCAACAATGCTTCACCTCCCTCTCACCCATCGAGCCCCTGCGGCCGCCGCCGCTGTGCCCACTCGCAAGGTTTAAGAGCCATGTGGTTTCGCGGTAGCACATTGTGATGCAGTTAACTCGCTATATATCATAACATTACCCGCTGCAAGTGTCAAACAAATGAGAATATCGCAATTTATCGCAATTTATCAAAATTTGGGCTCAAGCCCAAAATATGGTGCATAGATTTTAGAGAAAGTGTTAAATTTGCAGT
>JBJEDF010000049.1:0-1656 GCA_051871765.1 Muribaculaceae bacterium | reverse complement strand
AAAATTCCATCGAAAAATTTCTAAAAAAAATTTTTCGGGGTGAAAGTTGGGCTAAAAAATTTGCTATCTCTGCGGCGCGATAGCGCTTACTCATCGTTTATGATTAGCCAGATAAAAACATTCCTCCTGTGGTGCTTAATTGTATCATTGCTCTCGGTATTTTGTTCTTCGTGCGGTGGCGATGCAGTAGATATTACGCAGCAGCGTGCCGCCATTGATAGCTGTAGAGTCGTGTATCGCGCGGCGCGTGCCGCTCAGACATCAGGCAAGTATGCTGAAGCGCTGCCTATCTACAAGCGGTGTGTAGCCTTTGACGCTACTGATACACAGACCGCTGACAGCATCGCACCCATCGTGATAGATGCGTTGATGCAGATGATGAACACATATCAAAGCAAGGGCGAGCCCGTGGAGTGTGCTAATTATTTTGACACGCTCGTGAGTAGGCCTTCACGTCTCCTTAGTGGTGACTATCGCCGCGATATGATGGTGATATATGGCTATGCCTTGTCGCGCACCGAGCGTATGTCGCAGGCCGAAGCGGTGATGCTTGATGCCCTGAAACTGCCTTTGCGCAATGCCACCCCCGAGCGGCTTTTCCGCGATTATGCCTATGCCGCTGCAGTCTTCTATCCCAATCTGCAGTATCAGCAGCAGGTGGTGGAGTGGTGCCGTTTGGGGCTTGAACAGGCACAGATGTGTAGCAACACCTCCGGCCCCAGTGGCTTATTTCTCTCTTAGGCTCTATGTATCGGCGCAGTGGCCGTCTCGCTGATGCTATCAATATGTTCAATGAAAGCGCAGCGGTCGCCATGGTCAAAGGCGATATACTGGGCGTGGCTAATGCATATAGCGCTATCGCTGATGTGTGTCTCGCTTTCAATGTCCTCAGCTATGCACACCAATATGCAGATATGGCTATCAACGAGTATGAACAGCTTGACAATGTCAATCCTATGCTGATTACTCAAAGTTATATTGTGCTTGGAAGGGTGATGTATCGCATGGGGCGCATTGACTCTGTGGCTGTTATGCTCGACAAGGCAGAGCGTTATGCCGCATCATTGCCATACAACAGCGGCGCCTCGGATATTGACTTTATGCGAGGTATGATAATGCTCAAATCCGCATCTGCCGACACTATGGCTGTCGGCACCACGCTCCTTGAGCGAGTGGCGGCTGATGGCAGCCCTACATTGCGTGCTCGCGCCTATGCCGGCCTTGCCGAATATTATTTGCAGTCACAGTCAAACGTTCGTCGAGGCGAAGCTATGACTGATAGTATGTATGCACTTGCTCACCATGGTGGTGCTTCTGCCAATGTTAACCAAAATTATCGCACCATCATCAATCATTATATCGGTAGCGGCAACATTGCCAAGGCCTCGCGGCACGTCAGTGATTTGCTCAATGCCTATGATGCTTTGTCATCTGACAGCCTCGGGCAGACGATTGCTGAGACCCTGGTCACTATGAGCACTCGCCAGCTTGATGAGCAGCTGCGTATCGCTGCCGTGGAGTTGCACAATGAGCGCCTCAAATGGGTTTCCTATGGCGGCTCGTTGATACTCGTGATTATCATTTTGTGTATAGTGATTTTTTATTATTACTGTCCGCTAAAACATGAGGGCGGCAACGCAGTGAGCCTCGAGCACT